>DASSPJ010000047.1:0-16174 GCA_035699665.1 Candidatus Limnocylindria bacterium | reverse complement strand
GCTGGCGTCACCTCGCGACGTGGGGCCGTCCCGGGGCGGCCGGCAGCGCGGCCGCCCCGGGCTCAACGGGTCCGAATCAGCCGGCGGTCACCCCCGCTTCCTCGATGATCGGACGCCACAGGTCGATCTGCTCCTGGAGCTTCTGCCGATGCGCCTCCGGCGTCGCCTCTTCCGCCGAGACCGGCGCGGCGCCCAGCTTGGCAAGCTGGTCGATGACGTTCTGGTCCTCGAGCGCCGTCTGGAGCGCCTCGGTGAGCACCTGCACCACCGCGTCCGGGGTGTCGGCCGGCACGTACAGGCCATGCCACACGCCGATCTCGAGGTCGGGCAGGCCGGCCTCCGCAGTGGTCGGCACATCGGAGAGGCTCTCAACCCGCTCGGCGGTGGTCACCGCGTAGGCCTTCACCTCGTTGGCCTGGATCTGGCCGGTGGTGTTGGTCGTCTGGTCGCACATGAAGTCGACCTCGCCGGCGACCACGTCGATGAGGGCCGGGCCGGTGCCGTCGTACTGGACCTCGGTGACCTTGGTGCCGATCGCTTCCTGGAGGAGGAGGCCGCACAGGTGGGACGCGGCGCCGACGCCGGCGTTCGCGTACAGGACGTCCTCGCCGTGCTCCTCGATGTAGGCGATCAGCTCCTCGAGGGTCTCCGGCTCGAAGTCGGGGGCACCGATGATCGTCATCGGCACCTCGGTGACCAGGCCGACCGTCTTGAAGTCGGTGAGCGGGTCGTACTCGAGGTCGGGGTACAGCGTCGGCGCCGTCGACATGCCGATGTGGTGCATCAGCACCGTGTAGCCCTGGTCGGTGCGGTTGGCGACGTCCCCGGCGGCGACCGTGCCGCCGGCGCCCTCGATGTTCTCGACGACGATCTCCTGGCCGAGCGCCTCCGACATCGGCTCGGCAACGAGACGCGTCACCGTGTCGGTCGGTCCGCCCGCGGCGAAGGGCACGATGAAGGTGATGTTGCCGGTGGGGTAATCGGTTCCGGCGTCGCCCGAGCCGCCCGGCGAGCCGGAGGTTCCGGCGGAGCAGGCGGCGAGCAGCAGCATCAACGTGACCGGTACTGCCAGGATGTGCGCCGGCCGCGGCCGACGACCCGTGTGTTCCGTGGTGGACATGGACAAGCTCCCTCTTTCCAACACGCAGCGTCCTGCGACAGAACAGCGCTCGGGTCCCAGCAGACTAGCACTGCACGCTGGCGGCCTGTCTACCCGAACGTCGTCGGCTGCAGGGCCTCAAGCGTGGTGATCGTGCGCCACGGGCCGTCCACGCCGGGCAGTCCGGGACGACGCAGCACGAGGGCGGTGGCGAAGCCCACCGCATGCGCGCCGGCGGCGTCATACGGCGCGCCGGCGACGTACAGGACCTCATCGGTCCGGACGCCGAGCCGGCGGCAGGCCGTCTGGTACACCACCGGCGCGGGCTTGAAGGCGCCGGCCTCCTCCGCGGAGAGCACGAGCCGCGGGGCGAGCCCGGATCGATCGGCAGCGATCTCCGCGAGCCGCGACGAGGCATTGCTGACGAACGCGAGGGGGCGCCCGAGCGTGGCAAGCGCGGGCGCATCCGGCCACGGCGCCATGCGATGCCACCCGTCCCACAGCGCCCCGGTGGCCCGCGGGGGCAGGCCGAGCCGAGCCGCCGCCTCGGCGACCAGCGTCTCGTAGGGCTGGTACCGATCGCTGGCGACCATGCGATCGGTGACGGCATCGCGCCAGGCGAGGCCGGCGGCCCGATCACCGGCAGCCGCGGCCCAGACCGAGGGCGAGTCCATGACGGCCATCAGGAGGTCCGCCACGACGACGCGATGGCGGACGCTTCGTTCGCGAGCGGCCACGTCGGCGAGGGTACATGGCGCCGCCGGGCGGCGCCCGCGGCGAGAGGCGCCGTCGACGCACGGTCTGGGCCTATTGGGTCATGGCCGAGGTGCAAGGGCATTCCTACGATTCGCCGATGACGGCCCTTCCGCAGAGGTTCGCCCGGTCGCGTGGCGTGCTCCCGGAGTGGCGTGGCACGAATGGACGACTCACCGCCATCGTCGTGGTGGGCCTGGCCAGCTCTGCCGCGCTGCTGCTGGCCGCCTTCGCGGACCCGCTGCGGGCTCCGATCCTCGGCCAGCTGGGCGTCGTGCTCGCAGGCATGGTGGTGATGCTTGCGATTCTGGGCGGGGCACGCCGCGCGTCGCCGCAGAACAGGCGCGTCCGACTGCACGCCGCGAGCATCGGCCTCCTGCTCCTCGTCCTCCAGGGAACGGTGCTCGCCGACCGCTTTGGGATGCACGTCCCGCCAGTCGCATCCTGGACGCTCATCGCGATGATCGCGGTCGCTGTCGCGGTCACGTGGCGGGCGGCCCTGCGCGGACGGTTCTCGCTGGTCGACGAGGTAGCCGTGTACCTCGATTCGGCCGCGCTGTTCCTGGTTGCCGCGTGCACGACCGTGCTGTGGCTGGGCGCCGCGGTGCACCCGACGCCGGACCCGATGGCCCTGACGATGGCAGCCCTCTTCGCCGGCATCCTCGGCGGGGTGACCATGCTCTACCTCGTCCTGACCCCGGTTCGCAGACAGGCCGGCTGGGCGCTCCTCGCGTCAGGCTTCCCGATCATCGGTGCGGGATTCGCCCTGCGCGCCACCGGCGGCGCCGGCCCGCTCGCCGATCTGCTCGTCGGTACCGGCTGGCTGGTCGCCGGCGGCGGCGCCGCAACCCTGCGCATGGAGGTCGACTCGTCGCCGGCGTTCCAGCGCGTGGCGCGGGCGTTCCGCGCTGTCCTGCCGATCGCGGCGGTCAGCGTCGCAGCGGGGCTCATCGTCCTCGGCGAGGTCGTCTTCAGCGGCGTCGACACGGCCATCGAGCTGTGGATCGACGTCGGGCTCGGCTCCCTGCTCCTGGTCGGGGTCGGGCGCCAGACGATGCTGCTGTGGGAGCGCGACCGGATGCTGGCTGCGGTGCAGCGCGCGGCGATGCGGGAGCATGCCCTGATGGCCGAGGTGCAAGCGTCCGAGCGGCGCTTCCGCACGCTCGTCCAGAACTCCTCGGACGTGTTTCTCATCCTGGCGAAGGACGGCACCGTCGCGTACCAGAGCCCGGCCGTGGAGCGTGTGCTCGGCTACGCGCCCACCGATCGCGGCCAGGTCATCTTCGAGTACGCCCACCCGGACGACGTGGCGGCCCTTCGCGCGATCCTCGCCGAGATCGCGGCGACACCACACGCGCAGCGGACCATGGAGCTGCGCGTACGGCACGACGATGGGACGTGGCGGACGATCGAGGCGACCGGCACCAACCTGCTCGACGACCCGGTGATCGAGGGGATCGTCGTCAACTACCGCGACGTCACCGAGCGCCGGCGCCTGGAGGCGCAGCTCATCCACGAGGCGTTCCACGACCCGCTCACCGGGCTGCCCAACCGGGTCCTGTTTGCCGATCGCGTCGGGCTGGCCCTCTCGCGGCGTGCCTCGTTCGACCGCGTGGCGGTCCTGTTCATCGACCTCGACGACTTCAAGACGATCAACGACAGCCTGGGCCACAGCGCGGGGGACCAGCTGCTCGCGGCCGTGGCACGTCGCATCTCCGAGACGGTGCGTCCCGAGGACACCGTCTCGCGCTTCGGCGGTGACGAGTTCGCCATCCTCCTCGACGATGCCGACCCCGGGATCGCCGGACGCGTCGCCGGGCGCCTCCTCGAGGCGATCGGCCTGCCCTTCGACCTCGACGGGAAGCAGGTCCATCTCGAGGCCAGCATCGGCGTGGCCTTCAGCGCCGATCCCGCCGACGGGGCCGGTGAACTGCTGCGCAACGCGGACGTCGCGATGTACGAGGCCAAAGCGCGCGGCAAGGGGCGGGTCGAGCTGTTCGAGGCGAGCATGCACGCCGCGGTCCTCAAGCGGCTCGAGCTCAAGGCCGACCTCGACCATGCGATCGAGCGGCACGAGCTGCGCCTGCGCTACCAGCCGATCTTCGCCCTCGACTCAGGGGAGCTCGACGGCTTCGAGGCACTCCTCCGCTGGCGCCATCCGGTGCGCGGCGAGATCCCACCCGGCGACTTCATCCCGCTCGCCGAAGAGACGGGGTTGATCGTCACCATCGGACGATGGGTGCTCGAGCAGGCGGTCGCCCAGGCGGCGGCGTGGAACGCGGGGTCGGATCGGCGCATCGGCATCAGCGTCAACCTCAGCGCGCGGCAGCTGCGGGAGCGCGAGCTCGTCCCGTGGGTGCGCGACACGCTGCAGGCGGCTCAGCTCGACCCGGAGCTGCTGACGCTCGAGCTCACCGAGACCGGGATCATGCTCGACGACGAGCAGCGCCTGCGCGAGCTGCGCCAGCTCGGCGTGCAGCTGGCGCTCGACGACTTCGGGACCGGTTACAGCTCGCTCAGCTATCTGTCCCGCTTCCCCATCAACGTGCTGAAGATCGACCGGTCGTTCATCGCCCTGATGGGCGAGGGGACGGAGGATCCGATCATCGTGTCCTCGGTGATTCAGCTGGGCCGCGCGCTGGGCATGGCTACCGTGGCCGAGGGCATCGAGCGGCCCGAACAGCTGAGCCGGCTTCGGGCGCTCGGCGTGGGCTTCGGCCAGGGCTACCTGCTGTCGCGACCGATGGATGCCATCAAGGCCACGCGCTTCGTATCGGGTGGCGAGACACTGGACCGGCTGGTCTCCTGACATCCCGCGCGATGGCCACGCCGAGCGTGGGCTACCATCGGCCCCGATGACGTACGACTACCGGCAGGTCACCGCGGACTCCGTCGCCGCCGAGACCGATGCCGCCCTCGACCGCGCCGAGGAGCTCATCCGACGGACCGTGGCGAGCGCCTCTGCGCCATCGTTCGCCGAGACCATGGTCCCGCTGGAGCTGGCCGGCGCGGCGATCGCGGAGGGCTACGGGCGCGGCGCCTTCATGGCCCACGTTCACCCCGAGTCCGCGGTCCGTGACGTCGGGCGCGAGGCCGAGGAGCGCATCACGAAGTGGCGCATGGGCCTTGCCTTCCGCGACGACCTGTACGCCGCGGTGCGCGCCCTCGCCGACAGCGACGAGGCGTCCGGCCTGGAGGGCGAGGCACGGCGCCTGGTCGATCACTGGCTGCGCGATTTCCGCCGCGCCGGGCAGGAGCTCCCCGCCGAGCGGCGCCACGAGCTCGAGGCGCTCCGCAACCGGCTGGTTGAGCTGGAAGTGGCTTTCAGCCGCAACATCGCCGAGTTCGACGACGGGATCGAGGTGACCCGCGAGCAGCTCGCCGGACTCCCCGACACGTACATCGAGCGGCTGCGTCCCGGTGCGGCCGCCGGCACGTTCCGCGTCTCGCTCGACTATCCCGAGATCACTCCGTTCATGCAGAGCGCCGACGACCGCTCGCTGCGCGAGCAGCTGATGCGCAAGAACTGGAACGCGGTGCGCGACCAGAACCGGCCGCTCCTCGAGGAGGCGCTCGGCATCCGGCGCCAGATCGCCGCCCTGCTCGGCACGCCGACCTGGGCCCATTTCGCCATGGAGCCCAAGATGGCCGACCCCGACCGGGTGGCCGCCTTCTACGCCGAGCTGGTGCCGCCGATCCGCGAGCAGGCCGCCCGCGAGGCGGAGGCCATGCAGCGCCGCATGGCGGCCCAGCTCCCCGACGCGCGCCTCGAGACGTGGGACTGGCTGTACTACGACATGCAGCAGCAGCGCGAGGAGCACGGCGTCGACACCGATGAGATCGCCGACTACCTGCCCCTCGACCACGTCTGGCAGGGACTCTTCGAGATCACCGGTGAGGTGCTGGGGCTCGACTACCGGCGCGTCGACGACGCGCGGGGGTGGCACCCGGACGTGACGCTGTACGAGATCCGCGATCGGTCCAGCGGGGACGTGATCGCACACTTCTACGCCGACCTCTTCCCGCGGGAGGGCAAGTACAGCCATGCCGCCGCCTTCCCGCTGGTGATGGGCCACCGGCGCGCCGACGGCAGCTACGCCACCCCGGTCAACGCGATCGTCGCCAACCTGACCCCGCCCGCCGGGGAGCGGCCCGCGCTGCTGCGGCACGGCCCGCGCGGCGAGATCGAGACCCTGTTCCACGAGTTCGGTCACATCCTCCACATGTCCCTCACCCGCGCGGAGTACGCGCGCTTCAGCGGCGCCGAGACCGAGTGGGACTTCGTGGAGGCCCCGTCCCAGATCATGGAGCACTGGTCGTGGCAGCCGGAGCTGATCCGGCGCCTGTCGAAGCACTTCCGCACCGGCGAGCAGATCCCCGACCGCCTCGTCGACGCCCTGGTCGGCTCGCGCTACATCAACGTCGGGCTGCGCTACGCCCGCCAGATATGGTTCGGCACCCTTGACCTGGCGATGCACTCGGCCACCGACGAGGTCGATCTCGACCAGGTGGTGCGCGATGCCTACGCGGTGACCGCGCTCCCCTACCCCGAGGACACGTTCTACATCGCCTCGTTCGGCCACCTGATGGGCGGCTATGACGCCGGCTACTACGGCTACCTGTGGGCGGAGGTCATCGGCGACGACATGTTCGGCCGCTTCGCCTCCGAGGGGCTGCTGTCGTCGGAGGTGGGCGGGCAGTACCGGCGCGAGATCCTCGAGCCCAACGGGACCCGTGACGCCAACGAGATGGTGCGCGCGTTCCTCGGCCGCGAGCCGACCAACGAGGCATTCCGCCGCCTGCGCGGCCTCCCGGTCGACTGAAGGTCGTCGGGCGTATGGTGTCGCCCCGCAACGAACGAGGGGCCGGGCTGGCAGTTGGTGGCCCCAGCGTGTCAGCCGGGGGTGCTGGATCAGCCGAATGTCACGCCAGCGCGTCGCCTGGACGCCTGAGCCCACCGTTCGTCGTCCCCGACAGGCGGGGCCGAGGGGGCGGCGGCGCCGGTCGGCTGGCGTGAGCGAGCATCCTCCTCGCACCATCGTCCTGGCCACGCTGGCGTGCGTGCTGGCGGCGACGTGCTGGGCGGCGAACGCCATCATTGCGACCGGCGCGTTCGACCGCGGCGTCCCGCCTGAGCGCCTCGCCGAGGCACGGATCGTGGTCGCGCTGGTCCCGCTGCTCGCCATCCTCCTCGTCACGCGCCGCGGCCTGCTGCGCCCGCCGCAGGCCGCCGTGCCGTGGATCATCGGTTTCGGCGCGTGCCTGGTGGCGGTGAACTTCGCCTACTACGTGGCGATCGACCGCGTCCCGGTGGGCGTCGCGATCAGCCTCCAGTACACCGCCCCGGTGCTCATCCTCGCCGGCGGCGCGATCCTGGCGCGCTCCTCGCCGCCGCGGATGCTGTGGCTCGCCGGCCTGCTGACCCTGGCCGGCGCGATCCTCGTCTCCGGCGCGCTGACCGGCATGGCGGGGCTCGACCCGATCGGCGTGGCGGCGGGCGTGGCCAGCGCGCTGACGTTCTGCGGCTATCTGGTCGGCGCGTCGGCCGCCGGTTCCCGCGGCGCGCACCCGGTGACCACGCTGGTCAACGGCTTCGTGGTGGCGACCCTGGTGTGGGCCGTGGTCCTGCCCGTGTGGACGTGGCCGTTCCACCTCCTTGCCGATCCGGAGGTCGCCTGGCGCGTGGCGGCGGTCGGCATCCTCGGCACGCTCGTCCCGTTCGCACTCACCGTGTGGGCGCTGCGCATCCTGAGCTCCGCGCTGGCGGGGATCGCCACCACCACCGAGCCGGTGCTCGCCGCGGCACTCGCCTGGCTGCTCCTGGGACAGGCGCTGACGACGGTGCAGCTCATCGGTGGCGGGCTGGTGGTCGCCGGCGTGGTCATCGCGCAGCTGGCGCGGGCGCCGGCCGCCGCATCGGTCAGCGTCGAAGCCACGCCGTGAAGCGAGCAGGTGGCACGATATCGGTGTCTGGAAGGGTGATGGAGGAAACCGATGGCACCGGCAGGGGCGCCGCGCTGGACGAGATCGCCGTGACCGCGGAGACGCTCCGATGAGCACCGCCCCGTTGCTTGCCGCCGGCGCCGCGATGCTCGCGGGCGCGGCCACCCTGGTCGCCCAGATCGACGGCGACACCGATATCGTCCCGTTCTTCGTTGGCCTGCTCGTGGCGGCGGTCGGCGAATCCGCGCTGTTGACCGCTCCATCGCTCCGCTGGCGCCGGGTGGCGGCATGGGTCATCGCCGGGCTCTGGCTGGTGGCCGCGGTCTGGATCGGGGGGCTGCTGGTCATCTACCAGACCGCCTGCGGCTGCTCTCGGCCATTCCCTCTCGAGCCGGAGCGCACCTACCTGGGGCTCACGGCCACCGTCTACCACCTCGCGGGGCTATACGGTGGGCTGGTGCTCGTCTGGGCGGCGGCATGGCGCGCCTCGCGAGCGGCGCGGCCGGGGTGACATTTCGGGCTTCGTGCTCGCTGTGCGCCACACGCACCAATCAGCGAACTGGCAGGACCTCCTCCGACGGTTCGTGCGTGGGACGCACGATCCGTGGGAGCAAGGACCGATTCGTGCGTGGAGCGCACGATCCGTCGGAGGACGCACCGATCCCGGCCGCGCCGACCGCCGGTTCGTGCGCGTGACGCACAGGGCCGCGCCGCCGCTCATCGGTCAGCGGGCGCGCCAACCGGTCAACTGACCGATGTGCACGCAGGGCAACGAACGGTGGGCTGGTTCGGCGCAATGTTGCCGCTGGGCGACAGTGCCGGGTACTGGATCCACCGGGTGTCGGGCGTCCGGCAACCAGTGAGGGACTGAGCCCTCCGTTCGTCGCGCCGGCGCAACGCGCCGGTGGACCGCGGACCGCCACACGGCCCGGCGAGGAGCTCAGGAGCGCAGGAAGTCCACCACGAGGCGCGTGAAGGCCTCGGGATCCTCCATCGGGGGGAGATGCGCCACTCCGGGGAGCTCCACGAACCGCGCGCCGGGGATCTCCGCGGCGAGGACGCGCGCGATCTCGCCGAAGTCCGGCTGGTCCAGCTCCCCGACGGCCACCAAGGTGGGCGCGCGAACCTCGCCGAGCCGCGCACGGCGCGAATCGGTCAGCCAGCCGCCGCGGGCGTCGTCGTTCTCGTGATCCAGGGCGCGGCGCTGCATCTCGAACACCCGCTGCCGCAGGGCGGCGGGCAGGGCGTCGGGTCCGCGGCTCGGCCCGTCGAGCCAGGTACGGACGTTGACCCAAGCCACCTCGTCGAGGTCGCGGGACCCCCAGGCGGTCTCCTCCCGGGCCCACGCGGCGCGCATCCCCGCCGAGTGCTCCCACCCGTCGATGCCCGGGGCCACGACCACCAGCCGCTCCACGACCTCCGGATGGGCGATCGCCACGTCGAGCGCGACGTGCCCGCCCATCGAGGCGCCCACCATCGAGGCGCGCGCCACGCCCAGGGCCTCCAGCAGCGCGACCAGGTCGGCCCCGTAGACGAACTCGCCGGAGGGGAGCGGCGTGTCGCCGTAGCCGCGCAGGTCCGGGCGGATGACGCGGAACCGCGCGGCGAGCGCGGGCAGCACGTCGTCCCACATGCGGCGGTCGACGATCCCGGCGTGGATGAGCAGCAGCGGCTCGCCGGCCCCCGCCTCGTCGTAGGCGAGGTCGACGCCGTTGATGGGCAGGGTCGCCATCGGCCTAGAGGTAGTCCGAGCAGGACAGGAAGTAGCCGCAGCCGTGGCAGATGAGCTTGCACTTGCGCTCTTCCATGGCCGACCCGCAGTTCGCACAGGTGCGCATCACGGTCGCCGGGTCGACGCGCTCCGCCGGCGGTCGAACTTCGGCGGGGGGCTCGTTCTGGCCCGCAGCGTGCATGCATGGAGGATAGACCGATGGAGGCCCGGCCCATGGACCCGCAGCGCACCCGCGACAGCGTCGAGCAGCTCGAGGATCTGGAGCTGCCCAACCCGATCACCGATCGCGACGCCGAGCTCACCGAGCCCGGCGAGGGATTCGAGCCCGGCGCCGATGCCACCCCCAACGACCCCGAGCGGGAGGGCCCGCCCGGTCACACCACCCAGATGCCCCGATGACCACCATCCACGTCCATTCCCGCCTGTGCCGCTGGGCGGCGTTCGGCGTCGTGCCGTGCCCGCCGGCGGCAGCAGTGACCGTGGACGCGGCGCGGCTGGAGCTGCCACGCCCGGTCGTCACCGTGACCGCCCGCTCCGCCAGCCATCCACCGGCCTCGTGGACCTGGGCGCGCCACCGACCCTGACCCCGCAGGGCTGCCGGATCGGGCCCTGAACGAGGGGGCACATCGGGCACGATAGGCGTGCATGACGACGCCGCACCGCCCCTTCCCCGGCGAGTGGCTGATGGTCGGCGCGGCGGTCCTGTGGGGCAGCGCGTACCCCGCCACCCGGTTCCTGGTCGCCGAGATGCCCGTGCCCGCCGCCACCGCGTGGCGCGGCCTTGCCGCCCTCGTCGCCCTGCTGGTTGTCGTGGCGCTGCGGCGCGAGCTCGCCAGCTCGCTCCCCCGCCGCGCGCAGCTGGGGCGGCTGCTGGTGCTCGGGCTGCTCGCGGGGCCGGCCTTCGTCATCGGCCAGAACGCGGCCGTGTTGCTGACCGGGCCGAGCCTCACCTCCTTCGTCGCCGGCTCGTACCCCATCCTGGCGGTCCTGCTCGCCCCGGCGCTGCTGCCGGAGCGGCTCACCTGGCGCGTCGGCGCCGCGCTGCTGATCGCCCTCGTCGGCACGCTCCTGCTGGCGCGCCCCGGGGGCGCGAACGTCGACGCGGTCGGGGTAGCGGCCGCGCTCGGCGCGTCGACCGCCTTCGCGCTGTACCTCGTGCTCGCCCGGCGCTGGGCGGGTTCGCACGCCATCCGACCGATGGGCGTGGCGCTCACCAACATGACGCTGCTGACCGTGGTGGGCACGCTCCTCCAGCTCCTGGTGCTGCCCGGCGCGCTGGTTCCGCAGCTCTCCCCCGCCGGCTGGGCCGGGCTGCTGTGGGTCGGGGTGCCCTGCGGCGCCGGGGCGCACCTGCTGGCGATGACCGCCGTCGGGCGGCTGGCGGCCAGCCGCTCCTCGCCGTTCCTGCTCCTCGCTCCGGTCACGGGGGCGCTGCTGAGCGCCGTCCTGGTCGGCGAGCGGCTCGACCCGCTCCAGCTGGCGGGCGGTGCGCTGATCGTGCTCGCCATCGCGCTCGCCACCCTCCCGGTCGCGCTGCGCACGCGTAGCATGCCCGCATGAGCGACGCGTCGACCGCCCTGGGCAGCCTCGCCGAGGAGTACTGGCAGGCGGTCCTGGAGGCCGACCCGCTGTGGGCCACCCAGCTGGGACACCACGACCACGATGGCCGGCTGCCCCCGGTCGGGGCCGATGAGCGCCACGTCCTCGAGACGCGGCTGGCAGCCCAGCGGGACGCGGTCAGCGCGATCTCCGTGTCGAACCTGCGCGACGAGGAGCGGGTCACGCACGCGGCCCTCCTGGCCGCGCTGGATGCCGACGTGGCCTTCCTGCGCGCCGATCTGCGGCCCTTCACCGTCGACCCGATGAGCGGCCCGCAGGTCGAGTTCCTCAACATCCCCGACTACCAGGTCCCCGAGACCGTGACGCAGGGCCGCGCGATGATCGAGCGCTGGCGCGCCATGGGCCCGTGGATCACGACCCTCACCGCCCGGCAGCGGGAGGCGCTGGCCGAGGGCCGGCCGCCGGTGCGGATCCTGGTCGAGCGCGTGATCGCCGAGCTCGACGAGCTCCTTGGCCAGCCGGACGAGGCGTGGCCGCTCGCCGCCCCGGCCAGGGCGACACCCGAGCACTGGGGCGAGGCCGACCGCCGAACCTTCGCAGACGACCTGCTCACCGCCGTGCGCGAGGGCATCCGCCCCGCCTTCGCCGCCTACCGCGAGTTCCTGCGCGAGGCCGCCCTCCCCGCCGCGCGGGGCGACGAGGCGGTGGGACTGGGGCACCTCGAAGGCGGAGCAGCAACGTATCGGTCTCTGGCGCGAGCGCACACCACCCTCGACGCCACGCCGGAGGAGCTGCACGCCATCGGGCTGCGCGAGATCGAGCGGATCGACGAGGAGCTGCGGTCGCTGGGCGGTCGCCTCCTGGGGGCGCGCGACCTTCCCGACGCCCTGCGCCGCCTGCGCACCGACTCCGAGCTGCACTTCGCCACCGGGGAGGAGATCGTGGAGGTGGCCATCGCGTCGCTCGAGCGGGCGAACGCGGCAATCCCCGACTGGTTCAACCTGCTGCCGCAGGCGCCCTGCGAAGTGGTGCCGATGGGCGCGCACGAGGAGGAGCACTCGACGATCGCCTACTACCGCGATCCGGCCGCCGACGGCAGCCGTCCGGGCCGCTACCACGTCAACCGCTCGCACCCGCAGACGCGGCCGCGCTACGAGGCCGAGGCGCTCGCCTTCCACGAGGCGGTGCCGGGGCATCACCTCCAGGTGGCGCTGGCCCAGGAGCGCTCCGAGCTGCCCGCGTTCCGGCGCCACTCGCTGACGACCGCCTACGTCGAGGGCTGGGGCCTGTACGCCGAGCGGCTGGCCGACGAGATGGGCCTCTACTCCGGCGACCTCGACCGCATCGGGATCGCCTCGTTCGACGCCTGGCGCGCCTCGCGCCTGGTGGTGGACACCGGGATGCACGCGCTCGGCTGGTCCCGCTCACGCGCCATTGCGTTCATGACCGAGCACACGGCGCTCGGGCTCAACAACATTGCCAACGAGGTGGACCGATACATCGCCTGGCCGGGCCAGGCGCTGGCGTACAAGCTCGGCCAGCTGGAGATCCTCCGGCTCCGCGAGGAGGCCCGGGCACGCCAGGGCGCCGACTTCGACATTCGCCGCTTCCACGACGCGGTGCTGGGCCCGGCCCCGCTGCCGCTGGCCGTGCTGCGGCAGGTCGTCGAGCGCCAGCTGACCTGACCGACCGATGGAGCGCCGCGACCCGTACCGCATCCTCCAGGTGCAGCCCGACGCCGATCCGGACGTGGTGAAGGCCGCGTACCGCGTGCTGGCGCGCAAGGTGCACCCGGACGCGACGACGCCGCTCGACGAGTCGGAGGAGCGGCGCATGGTCGACCTGAACTGGGCGTATGCCCTGGTCCGCGACCCGGTTGCTCGCCAGCGGTGGGAGTCGGACCGCCGGCGGACGCCGCCCCCGACGCCGGCCGAGCCGGCGACCCATGGCGCGCCGCGCGCCCCGCTCGACGCCGACGGCGCCGGGATGCGGCTCGACTTCGGGCGCTACGAGGGCTGGACGCTCGGCGAGGTGGCGAAGCGCGACCCGGCATACCTCGAGTGGCTGCGCCGCCACGCGTCCGGGGCCCGGTACCGCGGCGCCATCGACGTCCTGCTCAAGACGCGGTCCCCGCGCCGCTAGGCCAGCGGCGAGGGGGTCGCCGGCGCGACCACGCCGAACGGGACGCGGCTGTTCTGGATCAGCCACTCGAAGAGCGTGACGTGCTCGGCTGCCATGCGCTCGGCGGTGAAGCGCTCCTCGAAGCGCCTCCGCACCGCCGCCCGGTCGAAGCGGTCGATCGCCTGCACCGCCGCAACCGCCTCGTCCACGCTGGTCACCAGGCTGCCCGTCACGCCGTCCTCGAGCACCTCCGGTACCGATCCGGTGCGCATCGCGATGGTCGGCGTTCCCAGGGCCATCGCCTCGATCATCACGATGCCGAACGGCTCCGGCCAGTCGATCGGGAAGAGCATCGCCGCCGCGTCGCCCAGGAAGCGGCCCTTGTCGTCCTCCCCGATCTCGCCGATGTACTCGACCAGCGGATCGTCGAACAGGTGGCGGATCTCGGTCTCGAAGTACTCCTCGTCGACCGGGTCGACCTTCGCGGCGACCTTGAGCGGCATCCCGGTGCGCCGGGCAATCTCGACCGCGCGGTCGACGCGCTTCTCCGGGGAGATGCGCCCCAGGAACGCAAGGTAGCCGCCGTCGCCGCTGCCCGGCGCATACAGGTCCTCGGGAAGCCCGTGGTGGATGGTGGCGACCCAGTTGGCGTCGGGGATCGGCCGCCGCTGGTCGTCGCTGATGCTGATCAGTGGCGCATCGCGGATCTCCCCGAACAGCGGGCGCAGCTCGGGGAGATCGATGCGGCCGTGCATGGTGGTCACCTGCGGCACCCTGATGCGACGTGCCATCGGCAGGTGCAGGTAGCCAGTGTGCCAATGGATGACGTCGAACCGATGCGCCTCCTGCTGCATCAGCTCGATCTGGTAGAGCTGCGGCGCCAGCGTATCGGTCAGCGGCTCGCCGAGCCGCAGCGCGGTGGGCCAGGCGGGCAGCAGCTCGGCGCTCGTCTCGGAGTCGCCGCTGGCCACCAGCGTGACCTCGTGGCCCTGGCGCACGAGCTCCTCGGTGAGCCATGACACGACCCGCTCGGTGCCACCGTACTGGTGCGGCGGCACGCTCTCGAAGAGCGGCGCCACCTGCGCGATTCTCACGCGGTCCCCTCGTCTGGTGTGGCGGCACCGTGGGCGGGCGCCGGATGTCCGGCGCTTTCTGCGGTGCCTGGGGGCCTCATTGCATCCGCCGTGCCGGATCAGCTGCCGCTGAGCCGTGCCAGCTCGGCCCGCACGCGCGCGGCGTCCACGAGGTCCTCCTTGGCGTCGAACTCGCCGATGGCGCGGCGCAGGTCGTCCGCGGCCTCGACGTGGCGACCAGCGACCGCCCTGACGTTGGCGCGCGCCTCGTGGGCCAGGCCGCGCATCTCGAGGAAGTCAGTCGGCGCCAGGAGCACCACCGCCTCCTCCGCGAGCGCCTCGGCGCGCTCAAGCTCGCCGCGTTGCGCCGCCACCCCGGCCGCCACCATGCGCCACGTGGCCTGCGTCGCGATGTCGTGCGCCGTCCCCGTCTGTCGCGCCAGCGCAACGGACTTCATCGCAGCGTCCAGCTTGCCCTGGCGCAACTGGGCGAGGCCGCACATCGCAGCGACGGTCGACAGCACGCCCGTCTCGCCGACGCTGACGAGCACGTCGATCCCGTCGATGTAGTTCCGCTCCGCGGCCTCGGGATCGCCGGCAATGAGCTCCACGATGCCGCTCGACAGCGACAACGCTCCCTGTCGCACCAGGACGCCGCGCTCGGTCATGTACGCGATGCCGTCCCGGTAGATGCGCCTGGCCTCGTCGAAGCGTCCGAGCATCGCGTACAGCGGCGCGCCGATGGCGTGGGTCTGGATCCGCCGGCCTGGGTCGCGGTCCGCCTCCTCGAAGCGGACGATCGCCTCCGAGGCGGGGGTCGGGCCATAGCGAAGCGCGTTGAGGATCTGCGCCGAAACCTCTCCGCGGCGCCATGTCTGGCCGCTGAGCTCAATGAGCGCACGCGCCGCCTCGAGCTCACGCAGCTGGTCCTGCCACCGACAGACCGTCAGATACGCCTCGCCGCGCGCGAAATGAGCCGCGATCTGTGCGCCGGCATCCCCGACCACCGTCCCGCGCTCCTTCAGCTCCTCGGCGACGGCGACGAATTCGGCATCGTCCGCGCTCGGGTCGATGAACTGCTGGAGGGAAAGCTCCTCGAGCCGGACCTCCATGGCGAGCAGCTCGGCGCCTGCTGCCTGCGCCGTGGCGCGCGCATCCGCGAACAGCCGCACCGCGTCCTCGATGTGGCCAAGCTCGGACATCGACAGACCGATCTTCAGGTAGAACTCGGCTCGGCGGCGGTCGTCGTCGGTGAGCCGGGCCGCGCGCCCGAAAAGGCTCACCGCCGCGGTCAGGTCGCGGCGATGCATGGCTCGGCCTCCGCTGGCCTCGAGACGGTCGGCGGCGCGCGCTCCCAGCGAACGTGTCGTCTCATCGGCCAGCCCCAGCTCGGCGCGGGCGTCGTGCGCCTGCTCGAGGTGGTAGGCGATCACCTCCTCGTACTCGTGAAGCCGATCCCCGGCGGTGCGCTCCAGCCAATCGGCGAAGCGGGCGTGCAGGTCGGCCCGCTGCTCCTTGGGGAGCGACCCGTAGGCGGCGTCGCGGACCAGGATGTGCCGGAAGCGGAACGCCTCGTCGCCGACCTCGGAGGAGCCGGCCGGCCGCACCAGCTCCTTGCGCACCAGGGTCATCAGGCGTGCCCCGAGATCCTCGCGGCGCTCCGGCGGCGACAGCTCGGCCACCGCCGAGCGCTGGAAGACCTTGCCGACCACCGATGCCCGCCCCACCAGGTCGCGCTCCGCCGCCTCGAGACGGTCCAGCCGGGCGGCGACCAGCGCCGCCACCGTGGGCGGGACGCTGATCCGGTCGAGGCTCTGCTCGGCCACCCAGCCGTCGCCGGAGCGATGCAGGACGCCCTGGTCGATGAGCATCGAGACCAGCTCCTCGACGAAC
>DASSPJ010000046.1:0-42707 GCA_035699665.1 Candidatus Limnocylindria bacterium | reverse complement strand
GGGTGACATATGCTCGCCTGACGCCCGATGGCGCCGGAGCGGCCCGATGACGCGGCCGCTCACGGCGGGGCGGCGACGACGGCGCGCTCGCGCGCCTCCACCTCCTCGAGGAACTCGCGCGAGCGGAGCTCGCGCTCGAGGACCGCGGAGATGGTGGCGTGGAGCAGCCGCTCGGTCTCGCGCTCCACGGCCGCGCCGAGGCGCAGCCGCAGGACGGCCGTCAGCTCGCTGCGCTGGAGGTGGCGCAGCACCTTGAGCGCGTCGTCGCTGAGTGGCCGCGCGGCGAGCGCGGCGTGGCCGCAGGCCGGGCACAGCACCCCGCCGGCAACCGGCGAGTAGGCGTTGCCGCCGGGCTCGATCGTCGCGTCGCAGTCGAGGCAGCGCACCAGCTCGGGGCGGAACCCCATCGCCTCGAGGAGGTGGAGCTCGAACCAGCGCGCCACGACGTCCCGCGAGACCACATCCGCCGGGGCGTCGAGGGCCGAGAGGGCCTGGGCCAGCAGCACGAACGCCGCGTGGGCATCGGCGCGCTCCTCGCAGAACCGATCGGCGAGCTCCGCGACGTACCACGCGGCCGCGGTCGAGTGCAGGTCCTCGCGCAGGCCGAGGTGCGGGTCCTCGATCGAGGTCGAGGTGACGACGTCGAAGGTGCGTCCGACCGCCATGACGAGATGGACGTCGGACATCGGCTCGAGCCCGCCGCCGATGCGCGAACGGGTGCGGCGCACGCCCTTGGCGACCACGCGCAGCTTGCCCATCCGGGGCGTCAGGACGGTCAGCACGCGGTCGGCCTCACCGAGGTCCATGGCGCGCAGCACGATCCCCTCGGTCTTGTAGAGGCGGGAGCGGGGGCTCATCGGTCGCGGTCCTGAAAACGTGCTAATGTGAGGTAACATGATACGTGGTCGCAGGCGCGACCCTGGGTCAGATCGAGCACGAGGGGCACCGGCATGGCACGCGTCGACCTCGGGTACCCTTCGGGCGTGGACATCCGAAGCGAGTTTACGCGCCTCCTCAGCGACATCGAGGCGGAGATGCGATCGGTCCTCGCCGAACGCGACGGGCACGCCCGGCCGCTGTACGAGCAGCTCGCCTACCACCTCGGTCTCGACGATGTCGACGGGCCACGCGGCAAGCGCATCCGCCCCCTCCTCGGGCTCCTCGCCTATCAGTCGCTGACCGGGGAGTACCGGCCGGCCCTGCCCGGTGCCGCCGCGGTGGAGCTCGGGCACAACTTCAGCCTGGTCCACGACGACATCGAGGACGGCGACCGTGAGCGCCGTCACCGGCCCACGCTGTGGGCGATCTGGGGAATCCCCCTCGCCATCAACGCCGGGGACGCGCTGTTCGCGCTCTCGCGCCTGGCCCTCTACCGTCTCCTCGACGACGGGTTCAGCGAGCGCCGCGTGCTGGCCCTGATGCGCGTCTACGACGAGACCTGCCTGGCCCTTTGCGAGGGCCAGTTCCTGGACATCAGCTTCGAGCGCCAGACCGATGTGGGGGTCGAGGCCTACCTGGAGATGATCGGCCGCAAGACCGCCGCGCTGCTCGGCGCATCGGTCCAGGCCGGCGCCATCCTGGCGACCGATGACGCCGGCACGATCGAGGCCTACCGCCGCTTCGGCTACGACCTCGGGCTGGCGTTCCAGATGGCCGACGACGTGAAGGGCACCTTCTGGACCTCCGCGCGGTCGGGAAAGCCCGAGGCGGGCGACGTGCGGCGGCGCAAGAAGACGCTGCCCCTGGTGTGGGCCCTGGAGCACGCCGCGCCGGCCGACGCCGCGCGGCTGCGCGAGCTCTATGCGCCAGCCGACACCCCGCTCGACGATGGGCAGGTCGACGAGGTGCTCGCCATCCTCGAGCGGTCGGGCGCCCACGACCATGCCCTCGGCGAGGCGCGCCGTCACCGTGACGCGGCCGTGGCGGCGGTCGACGCCCTGCCGATCCGCGAGGAGCGTCGGGCCGAGCTCCGGCGGCTGGTGGAGTCGGTGATCACCGCGTGAGGCAGCCCCGGCGCCACTGACCCGCCCGGGGATCAGCCCCCGTTCGGCTGGCCGTTTCCCTCGACCTGGCCCTCGAGCTCGCGCCGCGGGCGCGAGGCCACCACGCTCGCCACGCGCCGCGAGTCTGCCGACTCGACCCGGACCGTGATGTCGTGGAACGGGACCTCCTCGCCGGACAGCGGGATGCGGCCGCTGCGGTGGATGACGAAGCCGCCGACCGTGTCGTAGGCGTCCTCGTCATCCTCCTCGTCGTCGGGCATCTCGAACAGGTCGCGCAGGTCGTCCATGCTCACCCGCCCGTCGAGGCGGAACGCCACCAGCGCATCCGACTCGATGGACTCGACGAGCTCCTCCTCGGTGTCGTACTCGTCCTGGATCTCGCCGACGATCTCCTCGACGAGGTCCTCCATGGTGATGAGCCCGGCGGTGCCGCCGTACTCGTCGACCACGATGGCGATGTGCCGCTTCGCCGACTGCATCTCGTGCAGCAGCTCGTCGACGCGCTTCGACTCGGGAACGTAGACCGGCGTGCGCACCAGGCTGCGGATGTCGATCTCATCGGTCCCGTTGCCGGACCGGCGGTCGCGCTTGAGGTACGGCAGCAGGTCCTTGGCGTACAGCACGCCCACGATGTTGTCCAGGCTGTCCTCGTAGACCGGGACGCGGGAGTGACCGGCGCGGACGATGACGTCGAGCGCCTCGTCGAGCGGGGCGTTCGCCTCGACGGCGCGGATCCCGATGCGCGGCACCATCACCTCGTGGACGCTCTTCTCGCCGAGCTCGATGATCCCGTGGATCATCTCCTTCTCGTCCTCCTCGATGCCGCCCTGCTCCGACCCGGTCTCGACGAGCGACTTGAGCTCCTCGGTCGAGAGATAGCCGGTGTGCGGGCGCTCGCGCCCGCCGAGCGCGCGGACGAGGACGGTGCTGATGCGCGAGACGAACCACACCACCGGGCGCAGGATGGCGTCCAGCCACGAGATGGGACGCGCGACGACGAGCGCCAGCCCCTCGGGGAAGTTGAGCGCCAGGGTCTTGGGCACCAGCTCGCCGACGATGATGCTGGCCAGCGCGATGAGCAGCGTCATGATCACGAAGGCGATCGTGTCGGCCGCGTCGCGGACCAGCTCGAGCGGGATCACCCGGATCAGCGACGCGAGCTCCGCGGAGAAGGCCACCGCGCCGATGGCACCGGCCAGGAAGCCGAGGAAGGTGATCGCGATCTGGATCGTCGCCAGGAAGCGCGACGGGTCCTCGGTGACGCGCTGCGCGATCTGGGCGGCGCGGCTCCCGTCCTCGGCGAGCTGCTGGAGCCGGTGCCGCTTGACGGTGATGAGGGCGATCTCGCTGGCGGCGAAGAAGCCGCCGACGAGGATGAGGAGGACGACCACGATGACGTCGATCACGCGTCGTGGCCGCCGCCGGTACTGCTGCCTTCAGGCATGGGGTGTGGTGCCTACGCCTCCACCTGCGAGTTCCGATGCGCGGCTGCCACCTCGTCGGGTGACCCCTCCGAGCCGGCGCCCGTCTCGTCGGGGCGCGCCGTGTCCGCGATGTCGTGGGTGCGTCGCCGTGCCTCGATCGGGCGCGCGGGCATGCCGACCACGGTCCGGCCGGGCGCCACGTCACGCGTGACGACCGCGCCCGCGCCGGTGCGGGCCCCCTCGCCGACGGTGATCGGCGCGCGCAGCATGGTGTCGACGCCCAGGAAGGCGCCATCGCCGATGGTGGTGCGGTGCTTGGTGGTGCCGTCGTAGTTGGCGGTCACCGTTCCGGCTCCCACGTTGACGTTCTCCCCGACCTCGGCGTCGCCGAGGTAGCTGAAGTGGTGCTGCTGCGTCCCGGCGCCGATGCGGCTCTTCTTGATCTCCGCGTAGTTGCCGATCCGCGCGCGCGCCCCGACCTCCGAGCCGGGTCGCAGATGGCTGTACGGGCCGATCTGCACGTCCTCGGCCACGATCGACTCCTCGAGCACGCTGGCCCACACCGTGGTGCGCGCGCCGACGACCGAGTCGCGGAGCTGGGCGTATGGACCGATGACCGCCTGCGGGCCGATGCGCGTGCGGCCGGTCAGCGTGCTGAACGGCTCGATGCGCGCATCCGGCTCGATCTCGACGCCGGCGTCGATGAAGGTGGTCGATGGGTCGACCAGCGTCACGCCGGCACGCATGTGGCGCTCGGCGATCTGGTCGCGCAGGACCCGCTCGGCCGCGGCGAGCGCGACCCGGTCGTTGATGCCCGCGGTCAGCTCCGGGCGCGGGGCGACGACCACCGACACGCGCCTGTCGGCGTTCACGGCCAGGGCCACCAGGTCGGTCAGGTAGTACTCGCCCTTCGCCGACGCCGGCACGTGGCCCAGGTTGGCGCGCAGCCAGGCCGCGTCGAAGCAGTACGCGCCGACGTTCACCTCGTCGATGGCGCGCGTGGCCGCGTCAGCGTCCGCCTCCTCGACGATCGCCATCGCCCCGCCGCGCGCGTCGCGGACGATGCGCCCGTAGCCGGTCGGGTCGGCCACCCGGGCCCCCAGGAGCGCGATCGCGGCGTCGCCCTCCGCCTGCTCGCGAAGCAGCGCCTGGAACAGGTCAGCAGGCAGGAGCGGCGCATCGCCCATGGTCACCACGACGTGGCGCACCTCGCCGGGGATGCGGGTCAGGCCCACCCGCACCGCGTCGGCCGTGCCGAGCTGCGGCTCCTGGCGGACGGTGGCGACCAGATCGCCCAGCTCGGCCTCGACGCGCTCGCCGCCATGGCCGGTCACCACGACCCGATGCTCGAGCCCGGCACGCGCCAGGGCGTCCAGGACGTGGCCGACCATGGGGCGTCCGGCGAGCGGGTGGAGGACCTTGGGGAGCGCCGAGCGCATCCGCGTTCCCTGGCCCGCGGCCAGCACGATGGCGGCAGTGATCACAAGGCGCGCATCGTATCGGCGGCTCGGGGGACGGTCAACCGTCGGCCGGCTCCCCGGCGAGGGCGATCATCTCGATCTCGACCAGGGCGTCCTTGGGCATCGCGCGCACGGCGACCGTCGAGCGGGCCGGGTACGGCTCGCCGACGTGACGGGCGTAGACCTCGTTGACCGCAGCGAAATCGCCCATGTCGGCGAGGAAGATGGTGGTCTTCACGACCCGCTCCAGGCTGCTGCCTGCGTCGTCGAGCACGGCGGCGAGGTTCACCAGGGCCTGCTCGGCCTGCTCCGCCACCCCGTCCCGCAGGGTGCCGGTGGCCGGGTCCGCCCCCACCTGACCGGACGTGAAGACGAACCCGCCGGCCACCACGGCGTGCCCGTATGGACCGATGGCGCGCGGGGCGCGCTCGGAGTGGATGCCGCGTCGTTCGCTCATGCGGCGATGCTAGCCGCCGCATGACGGGTCGTGCAGCGCGTCGTGCGCAGCCCCGCCTGGTCGAGGCGGGCGATGGCGCGCGCAGCGCGCTCGTCGTCGTCGTCGAGCACGGCGAACAGCGTCGGGCCGCTCCCGGTGAGGCGAGGGAGGAGGCCGGCGGCACGCATCAGCCCGGCGAGCGGGTCGAGCTCGGGACGCAGGCGGCGGGCCGCCGCGAGCAGGTCGTTCGTGCCGCCGGCGAGCGCCTCGGCAACCGTCGCCGGCGCGTCGCCGGACCAGTCCGCCGGCCGGCTGGCAGCGAAGACGTCGCCGGTCGCGAGCCCGAACGGCGGATGGACCAGCAGCAGCGAGGCCGACCGTGGCTCGAGCGGCGCGACCCGCTCGCCGATACCGGTGACGCGCGCGGCCGGCACGGTTGCCGCGAAGAAGGGCACGTCGGCGCCGATCGCGGCCAGCGCGGCCACCTCCTGCGCCGACGGGGCCTCGCTGGCGCCTGACCAGCGCCGCCCCAGGCGCCACCCGGCGGCCGCGTCGGACGAGCCGCCGCCGAGGCCGGCGGCGGCCGGGATCCGCTTCTCGAGCGTGAGGCAGGCGAGCGCCTCGTCCGGCGGGCCGCCGAGCCCGGCCGCCAGGCCGCGCCAGGCGAGGTTCTCGTCGGGGCGCACCGGGACGCCGTCCACCGGCGCCCCGGCCGGGTCGGTGACCCGCAGGCCGGAGCAGCCGGGCATCAGCAGCAGCCGATCGGCGAGGTCGACGAGGACGATGATCGAGTCGAGCTCGTGGTAGCCGTCCGGGCGACGGGCCGCGACCCGCAGCGAGAGGTTCAGCTTCGCCGGCGCGTCGAGCGCGAGCGGCGTCACAGGCGCCCCTCCAGCGCCGCGGCCAGGCGGGCCCACTCCTCGACGGCCAGCGTCTGCGGCCGTCGTTCCGCGTCGATGGCGCACGCCGCCAGGGCCGCGTCGAGGTCGATCCGGGGCAGCGCGAGCTGGCGGGCCAGGACGTTGTGCAGCTGCTTGCGCCGCTCGCGGAAGCCGCCCTGGACGAGGCGCACGAAGCGCTCGCGGCGCTCGCCGCGGGGCACCACCGGCGCATCCCGGCGGCGGAGGCGCAGGATCGCCGAGTCGACCTCGGGAGCCGGCTCGAAGGCGGCCGCCGGCACGCGGCCGACGATCTCGGCATGCGCCACGTTCTGCGCGAACACCGACAGGTAGCTCATGCGTCCCGGCGGGGCGGCGACGCGCTCGGCGACCTCGACCTGGACGAGGAGCACGATCCGCTCCGGCGGCTCCTCCGCACCGAGGAAGGCGTGCAGCAGCGGACTGGTGATGTGGTACGGGATGTTGGCCACCACCTTGTAGTCGCCGTCGCCGCCGAGGTCGCGTGGGTGGAGCGTCAGCGCATCGGCCTCGATCAGGTCGAAGCGTTCCACGCCGGCCAGCTCGCGGCGCAGCCACGCGGCCAGCCCCGGATCGACCTCGACTGCGGTGACCCGCGCGCCGGCGGCGAGGAGGCGCCGCGTCAGGACGCCCAGCCCGGGGCCGATCTCGACCACGCGCTCGCCGGGCGCCAGCTCGGCTGCGGCCACGATCGCGTCGAGCGCTTCGGCATCGGTCAGGAAGTTCTGGGAGAGGCTCTTCCGCGGGCGGAGCCCCTCGGCACGCAGCAGGCGGCGCAGCTGCCCGGGCGTCGGGGGGGCGAGCCGATCGGGGGCCAGCGGGTCGCTCACCCGGCCGCGCCCCAGGGGAGCGACAGATTCGGCTGCGCCTCGAGCGTCGCGTCGGCACGATCGCCGGCCGCGTGGCGGAAGCCGGCCGCCGCCCCGATCATGGCCCCGTTGTCGGTGCACCACGCCGGGGGCGGGACGAGCAGCGACAGTCCCTCGGCGGCGAGGCGGTCGGCGAGCGCGGCGCGCAGCGCGCGGTTGGCGGCAACACCACCGCCCAGCGCGACGGCGGCCACGTCGTGCTCACGGGCGGCGAGGACCGTCTTGGTCGCCAGCGCGTCGACGACCGCCTCCTCGAACGCGGCCGCCAGCCCGTCGACCGGGATCGCCGCGCCACGGTCGCGGTAGGCCGCCACCTCGCGCAGCACGGCGGTCTTGAGCCCCGAGAAGCTGAAGTCGAAGCGGCCCTCGGTGCGCGCCCGCGGGAAGCGGGTCGCCGGATCCGCGCCGACCGCGGCCGCCGAGATGGCGGGGCCGCCGGGGTACGGCAGGCCGAGCAGGCGCCCGACCTTGTCGAATGCCTCGCCGGCCGCGTCGTCGACCGTCTGGCCGAGGAGCGTGTAGCGGCCGTGGTCGTGCATGAGCACCAGCTGCGTGTGCCCCCCGCTCACCACCAGGCAGAGCAGCGGGAACGGCGGCTCCGCGGGGAGTGGGGACGCGGCGTCGACATCGGTCAGCCAGTTCGCGTAGATGTGGCCCTCGATGTGGTTGACCCCGATCAGCGGCAGGTCGTGCGCCACGCTGAGCGCCTTGGCGACGTTGACGCCGACCAGCAGCGAGCCGATCAGGCCGGGACCGTACGTCACCGCCACCGCGTCGAGCGCCCCCCAGTCGAGCCGGGCCTCGTCGAAGGCCGCCTCGATGGTCGGCACGATCCAGCGCAGCTGCTGGCGCGCCGCGACCTCCGGGACGATGCCGCCGGTCGCCGCGTGCAGCGCCACCTGGGTCGCCACCTGGTTGGCCTCGAGGCGGCGGCCGCCGACCACGACCGCGACGCCGGTCTCGTCGCAGCTCGACTCGATCGCCAGGATGCGCGGCCCGCTCACGCCGGTGCCTCCTCCGCGGCGCTGGCCCGCGAGCGCTCGACGGCCAGGATGGCCTGCATCGTCGGACCCCGCAGCTCGGGCGTGGTGAGGATCAGGGCATCCTCGCCGTCGTCGGTGTAATAGCGCGGCCGTCGGCCGGCCTCGATGAAGCCGAAACGCGCGTACAGCGCGCGCGCGGCCGTGTTGGTGGGTCGCACCTCGAGGGTCAGGCGCGCGGCGTCCAGGCGGATGGCCAGCTCGGCCACCGCGACGAGCAGCCGCAGGCCGACCCCGCGGCGACGGTGATCGGGATGCACCCCGAAGGTCGTGATGTGCGCGTCGTCGACCATCAGCCATACCCCGACGTAGCCGGCGATCGCCCCGTCCCGCTCGGCGACCAGGTAGCGCGCGAGCCGGTTGCCGGCCAGCTCCTGGCGCAGCGCGTGGGCCGGCCACGGCTCGTTGAAGCTGGCCCGCTCGATCTCGTGGACGGCGGGGATGTCGCTCATCCGCATCTCGCGCACGTTCACGGACCGATGCCTCGCGGGGCGCGCAGGTAGGCCGGCTCGAGCCGCGCCAGGTCGTCCCCGCGCGGGTCTCCGGCCAGCCGTGACGCGGCGATCGCCGCGATGGCGCCGGCCGCGGCGAACGGCGGCCGGGTGCCGGACAGCCCGAACGCCGCGGCGAGCTCGGCGGGGCACACCAGCGTCAGGTCCACGCGTCCGACGGCATCGCGCTCGACGACCAGCGGCGCCCCGGCGTCGCGCTCGAGCAGGAACGCCTCGCGAGCGCCCGCCCGGGCGAGCGCCCCCGCCGCGGAGGGCTCGGCGGCCAGCCACGCCTCGAGCGAGGGGACCCCCACGATCGGCCGGTCGAGCGCCATGGCCAGCCCCTTGGCCACGCTCATCCCGACCCGCAGGCCGGTGAACGATCCCGGACCGGCTCCCACGGCCATGGCGGTCGCCTCGCGCACTGACCGCCCATGGGCGGCGAGCAGGGCGAGGAGGCGCGGGAGCAGCTCGCTCCCCTGCCGCCGCCCCGCGCTCCAGCCATCGACCACGATCGGTGTGCCGTCGGGCTCGGCCAGCGCCAGCGACAGGTCCGTCGAGGCCGACTCGATGGCGATGATCATCGGTCCAGGACGTCCCGCGCGAGGGCGACGTGCTCCGGCCCGTGGGCACGCCACGCGATCCGCCGCTCCTCGTCCCGGTCACCGACCGCGAGCGTCAGCTCGAGGCGCTCGTCCGGGAGCCATCCGGCGAGGCGATCGGCCCACTCGATGACCGTCACCCCGTCCGCCGCGCGGTCGTCGAGCAGCCCGGCGGCGAACAGGTCGTCCGGCTCGTCGAGCCGGTACGCGTCGGCGTGGAAGAGGCGCAGGCGCCCGGGATGCTCGTTCATCAGCACGAAGGTCGGCGAATTGACCACCCCGCCGACCCCCAGCCCCTCGGCGATCCCCTTCGCCAGCTGGGTCTTGCCGGCGCCCAGCGGACCGACCAGCGCGACCAGCGTTCCGGGACCGGCATGCCGGCCGATCGCCCGGCCGAGCGCCCGGGTCTCGGCGGGGGTGTGGCTGAGCGCGGTGCCGCCGTGCGGCTCGATGACGGTGGACATGGCTCGGTCGAGCGTACACGCTCGGCGACTACACCGGCTCGGCGACCGCCTCGAGGTTCGCCAGCGGGACCGGCGCGAGGCGCCCGTCGTCGAAGCGCACCAGTGCCATCCGGGTGGCGATCCCGGACGGCGCGGCGTGCAGGTCGTCGAGCACCGCCACGAGCGCGCCGCTGCGCCCGGCGAAGGGGCGGCGATGCGCCACGACCCGACCCCCCACCTCGGGCAGGGGCCGGCGCTGCGGCGGCGGATCGGCGTCGTGCACGTAGAGCAGGCGCTCGTCGCCGAAGAGGCTGGCCATCCGGCCGGACTGGCGCCGGAACCACTCGAACAGCGAGGGGTCGAAGCCGACCTTGCCGAATCCCTCGAGCAGTACGAGCGAGAAGGCGCCGGTCATGCCGCCGAGCTCGCGCCGGCGTCGCTGGATCGCCTCGAAGTCACGCAGCTCCTTGTCGAGCACGCCGCCCAGGACGATGCCCGCCACGCCCATCGCGCGGGCCCGGGTCAGCGTCTCCGCCGACGCGCGCGACCCCCCGACCACCACCCGCCCGGCCTTCGCCACGTCGATCGCCGCGGCGCGGAGCTCCTCGGCCGGCTCGTGGACCGCGACGACCAGCTCGCCGTGCACCGCCTCACCGCTCCCCGCGATGCCGCGCAGGAGCGCTCCGGGAACCTCGATGCTGATGCTCCGCCGCTCGACCGCGCGCACGCGCCCGGCCACGTGCCCGAGCACCGGCGCCTCCTCGCCGAGCGGGGCGACCAGCAGCGTTCCCTCCAGCCGCGAGGCACCGATGAAGATGCCGGCCACCGGCGAGGTGACCTCGCGCCCGCCGGCCCTGGCCAGTGCCTCGCCGGCGGCCACCGGCTCGCCGGGTTCGACCACCACGTGGGCGGCCACCTCTGCGGGGCGACGGCGCAGGCGACCGCTGGCCGGGATGGCGATCGGTGGCCCCGGCTGGCGGCGGATGGCGAGCACCGCGTCCGCGCTCACCTCGGCGCCGACGTCCACCGTCGGCTCGGCACCGGCCGGCAGCGGCACGCGATGGAGGGCGCTCATCGGGGCGCCTCCCATCCGACCTGGCTCTCGTCGGCAAAGGCGTCGCGCCAGCCGGCGAGCACGGCGCGGCGGTCGTCCGAACGGCGCGGCAGCGCCAGCGGCACGTCGCGCGCGTCGAGGATCAGGCCGACGCTGCCCCCGCTCACCGGGACCCGCACGTGCGCGGAGCGCCGTGGCGTCCCCAGGGACGTGCCGCCGAGCAGCTCGACGTCGAGGTCGGCGTGGGCGCCGCGCGGGAGGGGCTCGACGACGACCTGGCCGCTGCGGACCTCGAACCGCTCCTCGCCCCACCCGGCCCGCCGCACTCGAACGCGCATGGCCACCGAGCCGGGGCGGCCCCCGCGGCTGACCACCGCGGTCCCGAGCGGCACCACCGCGTCGCCGGCAATGGCGGCGAAACCCTCCCCGATCTCCGCGTCGGGAAGCGAGCCGAGCGGTGCCAGGATCCCGGCCGGATCGATCGCCAGCTGCGTGACGCCCACCGGCCGCAGGCCGTCGACCAGCAGCTGGGCCGCCTGCCACGGCGACGGCGCGGCAGCGAGCACGCGCCCCGCGGCGACGACGAGGTCGATCCCGCTGAGCCCGCCCTCCTCGGCGGCGATCTGCTCGAGGCGCAGGCGTGCCGCGCCGTGGGCCACCGCCAGCTCATCCTCGGTCTGCGGCACGGCCGCCGGGCGCGCCCGCTGGTTCTGGAGCGCGTCGGCGACCGCGAGCTCGTCGATGGACAGCGCCAGGTGGCGGGCCACCCGCGCCGCGACGCCGCTGGCGGTGAGCAGTGGCGAACCGGTCCCGCCGGCCGCGAAGACGCGCCCGCGCGCCTCGCCGTTCGGCTCGGCGCGCACCCAGGTCGCGTACTGGGCTCCGATCTCGACGCCCGCGGTCCGCAGGCCGGTGGCCCGAGCAAGCTCGGCCACGCCGCGGCGGAAGGCGATCGGTGCCAGCTGGAGGACGCCGCCCGGCTCGACGAGCCCCTGGAGCAGCTCCTCCAGATGAGCGCGCAGCGGCTCCGCATCCCCGCCGCGTTCCGTCGCGCGCGGGTTGGGCAGCGCGGTCACCTCGCCGCCGACGGTCGCCGCGACCGCATCGGCCAGCGGCGCCGAGCCGGCCCACAGGACCGGGCCGGCGCCATCGTCGCCCCGCCTGGCGGCGGCGACGAGCGAGGCGAGCTCGAGCGGATGATCGGTGGCCGCGTCGTCGAAGCCGCCGACGAGGAGCCACGCGTCGGCATCGGCCCGCCCGAGCGCCGCCAGGCGGTCGAGCAGCGAGCGGCCATCGTCGATCGACACCTCCTCGACGACGATCCACCCCGCTGCCTCTGCCGCGCGCCGCGCGGCAGCTCCCGAGACGTCGCGTGAGACCGCCGCCAGCACCAGGCGACCGGGCCGCGCCGGGGTCCGGCAGGCGATGCGCGGTGTTGCAGCCAGGAGCGGCACGAGGTCGTCGGCGAGACGCCGGTCGGCAGACTCGGCGAGACGGGTCGCCAGCGCGGCGATGAGCTCGGCATCGGGCCAGGCGCTCGGCTGGGCCGCGTGCGCCACCACGCGCCACCGACCCCGCACGCGGGCCACGAGCGCCGCCTTGGTCCACGCCGATCCCTCGTCGACGAGGAGCGACATCTCGGCGGTCGGGTGGTCGAGCACGAGCGGATCGGTCATCGGCCCAGCCCCAGCCAGTCGCCGGTCAGGAACGCCAGCCGGTCGGTGAGCAGGACGAGGCGCGAGAGGGCGAGGTACCCGAGCCACGCGCCGATCCCGCCGAGCATGAGCCAGCGGCCGGAGCCGGCGAGCGCCGTGATGACCCGGCCGGACGAGCGACCGTGAAGGAACGCGATCAGCACCAGGGCGGCGATGACCGCCGTGACGGCACCCCACAGCAGTCCCGCGCCGGAGCTGGTCGGAACGAGCGCCACGAGCTGTGGCTGGACGCTGCCGACGATCGCGCCGCCCAGGGCGAACGCCGCGGTGGCACCGATGATGATCGCCACCGGCAGCGCCCCCACCGGGCGCGGCAGCCAGCGGCTCGCCAGCAGGGCGGCGGCGAGGACGAGCGCGACGAGGAGCAGCGGCCGACCGCCGGGATCCTCGGCGAGCGGCACGAGGAGCCGCGGCAGGAGCACCTCGCGGATGGCGATGAGCGCCAGGTACCCGGTGAGGAGCCCGGCCAGGAGACGCTGCGACCAGACGAACGGCCGCCGCGCGCCGACCAGGATCGACCATGCCAGCAGCGTGGCGACGGCTGCCACCCAGACGGCGGCAGTCCCCGCACCATCGGCGCTGAAGAGGCCGGTCACGCCGCGTCCCGCCGCCATCGGCCGGCGATCGCATCGGCGAGCCCGACGAGGAGGAGCAGCGCGCCGGCGATGATCGGCAGCGCCGACGGCGCTGCGTCGTCCACCCGCTCGGCCTCCCGCGCCGCGGATGCGGCCGGGTCATCGCGCACGGCCGCCACGTATGCGGACGCCTCGCGCACCCCGGCAACCAGGGCGTCGAGCTGGCCGCTCGATCGGTACGGCACCGCCTGCGGCAGCAGCGACGTGGGCACGATGGCGGCGATCGTCGTCTCCGGAAGGCGCGTGCCGACCTGCTCGACCCACGATCGCGGACCGATGTCGCCGCCGCCCACCACGAGCACCGCGTCGAACGCGGCGATCCCACCACCGGCGTCGCGCACCGCCTCCGCCAGCGCGCCCGACGCCCCGGCCGGCACGAGACGGCTCGTGGCGGCCACCAACCCCGCCTCGGCGCCGGCGTGGAAGCCGAGGTCCAGCAGGCGTGCCTCCTCGACGCCGCCACGCCGCAGACGGTCGAGCTCGGCCACCGCCAGCGCGCGGCCCTCCGGCGTGAAGCTGACCACCGAGAGCGTCGCACCGGCGCGCACCAGCTGGGCGAATGCGGCGCGCACCGCGGGTCGGACCTCCGCATACGTGCCGACGTCCGGGTCGAAGGCGACCAGGATGCGGTCACGCCCCGGGGCCGCGAGGAGCGCGTGCAGCTCGGCGGCGGACGGCTGGGCGCTCGTCGGCCATCCGATCCCCGCGCTCCCGCCCAGCGCGGTCAGGATCCCGATCAGCAGCACGAACCCCGCCGGCAGCCAGCGGCGCACGCCGAATCGCCCGATGCGGCGCAGCCGCTCAGTCATCGACGTTCGCCAGGCCGAACACGACCCGCGCCGCGAAGACCGCGGTCGCGATCGCCGCGCCGACGAGGAGGCCGGCCAGCACCCCGCGCACCGGGACGGCCAGGAGCCAGTCGGCAGCGGCGCCGGTGACGTCGCCGACCGCGCCGCCCAGCGGCAGCAGCAGGACGAGCATCACGCAGGCCGCCCCCAGCAGAACGCCGGTCTCGGCCGGGCGCGCCCGCATGCCGCGGCGCGCGGCCGGGACGAGGAAGATCACCACCAGGGCCAGCAGCGATGCGCCCAGCGGTACCAGCAGCGCGCCGACCACCCAGCGCACCGCGGGTGCGGCGGCTCCCTCGGGCGCCAGCAGGCCGGGGACCAGGACCGCCGCCATCCCGACCAGGACGACCACCGAGCCGATGCGGTCGTCGGCCGGCAGGGCCACCGCGCGGCCGTGCCGGACCGCCAGCGCCACGGCCCCGAGCACGGCGGCGGCGGCGAAGAGGATCACCACCAGCTCGACCAGCGCATCGGCGAGGCTCGCGAGCGTGGGGTTCGCGACCAGCAGGTCGAGGAGGAGGACCAGCCCGACGAGGACGACGAGGACGGCCGGCAGGGAGCGTCGCACTGCTCAGCGCAGGCCCAGCAGCGAGCGTGGGTCGCCGCCCGCCAGCGCCCAGGCGGCCGCCATGCCGATGACCAGCACGGCGACGACGATCAGGCGGTTCGTCGCCATCACCGCCGTCCGCGCGTGGCCGGTGGTCCGCACGTCGGCCAGTGCCGCGAACAGGTCCGCTCCCACGAGCGTCCCGGTTCCCTCGAGCAGCACCGAGCTCGCCTGCGCCACGTCGGCCGTCCCGATGCGCGCGCCATCGGGGCCGTCCGCCAGGCCGTGCACGAGGAGCAGCGACTCCTCCGCGACGCCGCCGAACATGAAGCCGGTCACCCGTCCCTCCTCGACCCCGAGCGCCAGCCCGGCGGAAGGCAGCCGGCCCTCGCCGACGAACTCGACATCCGAACGCCGGCGCCGTTCGCGCGTGCCGGTGGCCCCGTGCGCCGCCTCGACCGCGGCGTCGGCGAGCAGCGCGGCGACCGGGTCGTCGGTCGAGATGCGGATCGGCACGCCCGCCCGGGCCGCCGCGCGCGCGACATGGTCGACCAGCGGCAGGACGGCAATCGTCTGGAGTCGCTCGGCCGCCGAGCTGGCTCGCGCCACCCCCGCCGTCCCGAGCGAGAGGGCCGCCGTCGCGCCCGCCTCGGCGGCCAGCGCCATGCCGCGCCCGATCCCGCTGAGGCGGCCGGGGTCTCGCGTGATCCAGCGGCTGCTGGGGCGCGCGACCAGTGACAGCAGGACGAGCACCACGACCAGGAGCGAGACGGTGGGCGCGATCCCGAGGCGCAGCGAGGAGTCGTTGATGAGGTCGCCGATCCACGTGACCAGGCGGCCGACCAGCTCGCCGAGGTTCGGCATCAGCGCTCCGGCTCCTGGGGCCGGACGGCGTCGCGGATCGCGCCGATGGTCCGCCGCGGGTCGCCGACGAGCGGCCGCAGCACGGGCGCGAGCATCGTCGCGAGATCCTCGAGCAGGGGCCGGAACGGGCGGTGCGCGTCGATCAGCAGCCCGACCGGCGCCGCGAGGCCGCGGCGCTCCAGCTCATCGGTGACGGTCTGACGGCGTCCCTCGGTCATGCGCTCGCGCGTACCGCCTCGACGGCGGCGCGGTACGCGGCCGCCTCGCCCGGCGAGCCGACCGCGACGACCAGCGACTCGATCGGCGCGAGGTCCGGGCGCGCGCGGAGCACGCCCACCAGCGCTTCCGCGGCCTGGCTGGCCGGGAAGACGCCGCGCTCGGCCCCCAGGGGCGCCATGGCGAGCCGCCGCAGGTCCATCGCCAGCGCGGCATCGAAGGCAGCGCCCAGCGCGGCCGACAGCCGCGCTGCATCGGCACGCAGGTCGTGCCCGACCGCCACCGCGTGGAGGATCCAGGGAGCGGCCAGGGAGCCGCCGGAGGTCACGATCACGCTGCCGCCGGCCGCGGGGCCCTGGGCCACCGCCTCTCGCTCGACGCCGTCACCGGCGCGGCGCTTCACGGCGGCGCCGACCGGTCCGGTCATGAACAGGCTCTCACTGGCCGGGATGATGATGGCGTCGACCTCGAGCTCGGCGATCTCCCCCTGCCAGATGTCGATCTCGAACGGAAGGTTCACGGTACCTGCCCGCCTGGGAGGCGCGATCACGCTCCGGATGGCTCGCCCCGGTGCACGCGGGGGAGTCGCCTGCGGAGCGCGGTCGTCACCTCGTAGTTGATGGTTCGCCGCTCGGCTGCGACCTCATCGGCGGTGATCCGGGCACCCATCTGCTCGCCGATCAGGACGAATTCGTCGTCGTAGGTTACATCGGGCAGTTCGCCCACGTCGACGGTGATGCCATCCATGCTGACCGCGCCGACGACCGGCACGCGCACGCCGCGCACCAGCGCCCAGCCATTGTTGGCATGGCTCCGCGGCCATCCGTCCCCATAGCCGATCGGGAGCGTCGCGATCCGCGTGGCACGCCGCGCCCGGAAGCGCAGTCCGTAGCCGATCCCCTCGCCCGCGGGGAGATCGAAGATGCGCAGCGGCAGCGCGCGCAGGCTCAGCGCCGGGCGCAGCCCGGGATCGCGATGGGCGGCGCTCGACGGGAGCAGGCCGTACAGCGCCAGCCCGGGACGGATGGCGTCGGCGAACGAGCCGGCGCCGGTCAGGATCCCGCCGCTGGCGCTGACGTGGACCATCCCCGGGTCGATCCCGGCCGATCGCATGCCGTCGAGCGCGCGCGCGAAGCGCAGCAGCTGGACGTCGGTGTAGGCATCGTCCTCGCCCGGCACGGCGAGGTGGCTGAACGTGCTCGCCAGTGACAGGTGCGGGTCACGGGCCACGCGCACGGCGAGCTCCACCGCCGCCTCCGGCTCGATCCCCTGCCGCCCCAGGCCCGAATCGACCTTGAGATGGACCGATGCAGGGCGCCCCACCGCGGCCGCCGCCGCCCCGATGATCGCCACGTCCTCGGCGCGGTACACGATCGGCTCGAGGCCGGCCGCCACGGCGCGCTCCGCCTCCGGCGCGTCGATGCCCCACAGCACGATGATCGGCGTGCCGATCCCCGCCTCGCGCAGGCGCAGGCCCTCGTCGATCGTCGCCACACCGAGGCGCTCGACCCCCTCGGCAACGAGCGTGCGCGCCACCTCGAGCTCGCCGTGCCCGTAGGCGTTGGCCTTGACCACGCCGATCACCGAGGTGCCCGGCGCGACGAGGGCGCGGAGGCGCGCGAGGTTGTGCCGGATCGCGGCGTGGTCGACCTCGACCCACGCCCGATGGCGACTCATGGCGCTCATCGGCCGCGGTCGCCGCGCAGCTGCTCCATGGCGGCCGGGACCAGTCCGGCGATGTCGCGCGCCATCACGCCGGCCCGCCCGATGCGCTCCTCGGCCAGCAGGCCCGCGGCACCATGGACCGCGACCGCGCAGCACGCCGCCGTGAACGGCTCGAGTCCGCCGGCCAGGAAGGCGCCCGCGATCCCCGCCAGCACGTCGCCGCTGCCCGCCGTGGCCAGCGACGGCGTGGCGATCTGTGCGCGGCGCAGGCTGCCGTCGGCGTCGGCGACGACCGTGTTGGCGCCCTTGAGCACCACCACGCGGCGCCAGCGCACCGCGGCCTCACGCACCGCCGCCGCGCGCGCCTCGTCGTCGTCGGGCAGCGGATCGCCGGCGGCGCGCCGCGTCAGCCGCGCGAACTCGCCCGGATGCGGCGTGAGGACGAGCCGCTCGGGAGCCCTGCGCCACCAGCCGTCCTGCTCGGCGAGGGCATTCAGCGCGTCGGCGTCGACCACGACCGGCTGCTCCAGCCCGGCGATGAAGCCGCGGACACGGCGCAGCGTCGCTGCCAGGCGCCCGATGCCGGGTCCCACCACCACCGCGTCGAAGCGCCGCGCCTCGCTCGCCACGCGACGCCAGCCGCCCGGCGCCAGGAGGCCTGGCGCCTCCTCGTCCAGGAGCATCATGGTCAGCTCCGGGATCTGGCCGAGGAGCGCGGTACCAACCGACTCCGACGTGGCGACGGTGACCAGCCCGGCGCCACCGCGCGCCGCGCCGAGCCCGGCGAGCAGGGCCGCCCCGGCGTACTCGCGCGACCCGGCGACCACCAGCACGCTGCCGAAGGTGCCCTTGTGGGCGCGTGCCGGGCGCTCGGGAAGCCGCTCGGCCACCCAGCGCTGCCCGATCCCGGCGATCGCCATCGGCCTAGGCGTGGCGCCGGTGCGCCACCGCCACGGCGGCGGCCAGGTGCCGTTCGTGGGAGATGGAGACCGTCACCTCGTCGAGGCCCATCGCCTCGGCGCGGCTGGCCGCCCGTCGGTGGAGCAGCACCTGCGGTGCGCCGGCGCGGTTCGGCAGGATCTCGATCTCGCGCCAGCCGACCCCGCGCACCCCGAGCCCGAGCACCTTGGAGATCGCCTCCTTGGCGGCCCAGCGGCCGGCGATGCGCTCCACCCTGGAACGGCAGTACGCCCGCTCCGCGTCGGTCAGCACGCGGTGGCGAAACCGATCGGGATGCCGGCGCAGCACGGCGGAGATGCGGTCGATGTCGATCAGGTCGATCCCGATCTCGTGGCGCGCCAAGGCGTCCGGGTGCCGCCTACTCGACCGTGACCGACTTGGCCAGGTTGCGCGGCTGGTCCACGTCGGTGCCACGCGCCACGGCGATCTCGTACGCGAGCAGCTGGAGCGGCAGGACGGCGATCACCGGCGAGATCGCCTCGGGCGTCTCGGGAACGTACAGCACGTCCTGGGCGTAGCGGTCGATCTGGTCGTCCCCCTCGCTGGCGACCGCGATCACCGGCGCGGAGCGCGCGCGCGCCTCGGCGACGTTGCTGACCACCTTCTCGTAGATCGCGCCCCGGGTGGCGATGGCCACCAGCGGCGTCTCCGGATCGAGCAGGGCGATCGGTCCGTGCTTGAGCTCGCCGGCGGCATAGCCCTCGGCATGGACGTAGGAGAGCTCCTTCAGCTTGAGGGCGCCCTCCATGGCGATCGGGAAGCCGACGCCGCGGCCGATGAAGATGAAGTCGCGCACCCCCGCGTAGCGCTTGGCCAGCTTCTTGACCTGCGGGGCGATCTTCAACGTCTCCGCGGCGAGGCGCGGCAGGCCGCGCAGTGCCTGCCCGAACGTGCGCGCGCGATGCTCGCTGAGCGTGCCGCGCAGGCGCGCCAGGTGCAGCCCGATCATCTGGAGCACCAGGACCTGGGTCACGAACGCCTTGGTGCTGGCAACGGCGATCTCCGGTCCGGCCTGCAGGTAGCAGACCGCATCGGCCTCGCGGGTGATGGCGCTGCCCACCACGTTGGTGACCACCACGATCGTCGCGCCGCGCTCGGCGGCCATCTTCAGCGGGGCCAGCGTATCGGCCGTCTCGCCCGACTGACTCACCCCGATGACGAGGGTCCGCTCGTCGATCGGGGGTGGGCTGTAGCGCATCTCCGACCCGATCTGCATGGTGGCCGGGACCTGCACCCAGTCCTGGAGGAGGTAGGCGCCGACGTGCGCCGCATAGCTGGCCGTGCCGCAGCCGACGACGTAGACGCGCTCCGCGGCACGCAGCTTGTCGGCGATGGCGTCGAGCTCCTCGAGGTGCACCGTGCCGGCCGGGTCGACGCGGCCACGCAGGCACTCCTGGATCGCGTGCGGCTGCTCGTAGATCTCCTTGAGCGTGAAGTGCGGGAAGCCGCCCTTCTCGGCCGCCTCGATGCTCCAGTGGATCTCGGTCACGTCCCGCTCCACCGTGGCGCCGTCGAGCGACAGGATGCGCGTCCCCTCGGGGGTCACGTCGGCGATGTCCCCCTCGTGCAGGATCACCACGTTCTTGGTGTGCTCCAGGATCGCCGGCACGTCGCTGGCGAGGAAGCCCTCGCCATCGCCGAGCCCGACGATGAGCGGCACGTTCATGCGAGCGCCGACGATGCGGTTCGGATGGTCGGTGTGCATGACGCCGATGGCATACGCGCCGCGCACCTCGTTGAGGGCGGTCCGCACCGCCTCGACCAGGTCGCCGTCGTAGTGGCTCTCGATGAGGTGCACGAGCACCTCGGTATCGGTCTCGCTGGTGAACGCGTGTCCGCCGGCGGCCAGGCGCGCCTTGATCTCGGCGTAGTTCTCGATGATCCCGTTGTGGATCAGGGCCAGCCGGCCGCTGCAATCGGTGTGCGGGTGGGCGTTGGTGTCGTTCGGGCGCCCATGCGTCGCCCAGCGCGTGTGGGCGATCCCCGGATGCCCGACCGGCGCGTCGCCGTTGAGATGATCGGTCAGGTTGGTGAGCTTCCCCGCCTTCTTCTCGATGAACACGTCGCCGGCCTCGGTGAGGACGGCGATCCCGGCCGAGTCGTAGCCGCGGTACTCGAGGCGGCGCAGCCCCTCCAGGAGGATCGGCGCCGCGTCACGCGGGCCGACGTATCCGACGATGCCGCACATGGCATCCTCCGTTCGAAGTCAGTTGAGGCGCGCCTGCGCCAGCTCGTCGAGCTCGCGCGCGATGGCGCCGATCTCCTCAGGGTCGTCCCCCTCGACCATGATCCGCAGCTTGGGCTCGGTGCCCGACGGCCGGACCAGGATCCTCCCGTTCCCCTGGAGTCGTTCCGTGGCACGCGCCACGGCGGCGTTGAAGGCTGGGTCGATCTGCCACTGATCCTTGTGGCGAACGGCTGAGTTTAGCACCACCTGCGGCAGCCTCGGCACCCGGGCGGCCAGGCGCGAGAGGGGCTCCCCGGACGCGCGCAGGACGCGGATCAGCTCGATTCCCGAGAGGATGCCGTCGCCCGTCGTGGCGCGCTCGCGGAAGATGATGTGGCCTGATTGCTCGCCCCCCAGGACCGCGTCGTGTCGCTCCATCGCCTCGTAGACGTGCCGGTCGCCGACCGGCGTGCGGATGAGGCGGCCGCCGGCCTCGGCGAGCGCGCGCTCGAGCCCCCCGTTGCTCATGACGGTCGCCACCAGCACGTTGTTGCGCAGCGTGCCGTCCGCGATGCGCGCGAGGGCGCAGATGCCCATCACCCCGTCGCCGTCCACCAGCTCACCGCGCTCGTCGACCGCGATCAGCCGGTCCGCATCCCCGTCGAAGGCGAGGCCGATGTCGGCGCCGGTCCCGCGGACGGCGGCCTGCAGGTGCTCGGGGTGCGTCGAGCCGCAGTCGAGGTTGATGTTCGACCCATTCGGATCGGCCGCGAGGACGGTCACCTCGGCGCCGAGGTCGGCGAAGAGCTGCGGCGCGATGACCGAGGCCGACCCGTTGGCGCAGTCGAGCGCGACCCGCAGGCCGCGCAGCGCGTCGCCGGCGGCCGCGGCCAGGTGCGCCCGGTACGCGGCGATCTCGCGGTCGTCGCGGCGCACCCGGCCGAGCTCGTCGTTGCCGCGCCCGGGGAGCGCCTCGGCGGCGAAGATGAGCCGCTCCAGGATCTCCTCCGCCTCGTCATCGACCTTGCGCCCGCCGGAGAGCACCTTGAGGCCGTTGTCGCTGGCCGGGTTGTGGCTGGCGCTGACCATGATCCCCGCCACGTGGGTTCCGTTGGCGGCCACGTGCGCGAGGCCGGGGGTCGTCACCACGCCGAGCTCGACGACATCGGCGCCGACACTCGCCAGGCCGGCCGCGAGGGCCGCGACGAGCATGTCGCCAGAGCGCCGCGTGTCCTGGCCGATGACCACGCTGCGCCCGACCGCCTCCAGGTGGTGTCCGACCGCGCGGCCGAGGTCGTAGGCGAGCGTCGGCGTCAGGTCGACGTTGGCGACACCGCGGATCCCGTCCGTGCCGAAGAGGCGGCCCATCGAGGCGCGGTCAGCCCGCGCCCGGCGCGGGCGTCGCCGGCGGCTGGATGACCACGGTGACGCTGGTGGGCGAGATGCCGACCAGCTCGACCCCCTCGGGAAGCGGCGGCACGGCCGGCGTCACCTGGTGCGTGCCGGGGCCCAGCCCGCCCACGTCGAGCAGGAGGGTCAGGTCGACGGCGCTCAGATCCTCGAGCGTGGCGGCCGGCCCGCTGAGCGTGACCGCCAGCTGATCGGTCTGCGGCAGGCAGGCCGTACCATCGGGCTCGTTCACGCAGACCGCGCCCACCAGGAAGGTCCGGCTGGCGTCGGTCGGCTCGACGGTGACGGTGACGGTGACCGTCTCCTCCTGGACGCCGGCGAGGCTGACGCCGGGCGGGATGGTCAGCTCGGGCTCGAAGGTGCCGGTGTCCGTGAGATCGGCGACCGACACCGGCTGGGTGGTCACCTGCGTGATGCCGGCGAGGTCGGCGGGGAGCCCCTCGAGGGTGACCGTCGGCGGATCGACCTCCACGGCCGCCACGGCGAACCCGGTCGCGGGCGTGCCCGTCACGGCCGGCCGCACCGGGACCGTCCTGGTCGTCTCGGCCGGCTCGACGTCGATCTGGACCGTCACCGTATCCGGCGTCAGCGACACGCCCTGCGTCGGACCGATGACCGCGCCGCGGACGTCCACCGCCTCGAGCACGAACTGGTTGCTCACCGCCAGGCCGCTCTGGTCGATGCGGACCACTGCGCGGGCGTGATCCACTTGGGCCAGCACGCTCGCCGGGCCGATGGCGGTGACCCGCCGGACGCTGAGCTGCGGCCGGCCGATGATCAGCCCCTCGGGCGCCTGGCCGATCTCGACCTCGACGGGGATCTGGCGCTCCTCGCGCGGGTCGATCGTCACCGAGACGGTGCTCGGGGTGAAGTCGAGCACCGTCACGTCGTCGCTGAGCGAGTCGACGCTGATCGGGAGGGCCTGCGGCTGGCCCGAGCGGGTCATGTCGTAGGCGGAGAGGTCGACGGTCACGTCGAACGTCTCGGCGGTCACGCTGGCGCTCGCCGTGGCGCGGTACCGCACGTCGACCGTGCCCAGCTGCTGCGGCGACACGAACGTCCCGCTCGGCTGACCCGTGTCGCGGATCGGCACGCCGTCGAACGACTGCTCGGTGAACGTGCCGGAGTACACGAACCCGGTGTAGAGGATCGTGGCGAGCGCCACCGCGGCCAGCTTGAGGTGCCAGTTGCGCAGGAGCCAGCGCATCTAGGGACGCCTCTCGAGATGGCTCGGCACGGCGCTGCCGCGGGCATCGTCGCGCGGGCCGACGAGGCGCTCGTCCGGGTCCGGGACGCGCGCCGGAGCGGCGGGCTCGTCGCCACGGCCGATGCCCCATCGGCCCTCCAGCGTGCGGCGCAGGAACGGAACCGGGCGCCTCCCTGCCTGCGGCCGGATGAGATTGAAGATCCGGCGCCGGAGATGCTCCTCCGACAGGTTGCGCTCGATGCGACCGCGCAGGACGAGGCTGATCGAGCCGGTCTCCTCGCTCACCACGATGATGATCGCGTCGGTCTGCTCGCTGATCCCGATCGCCGCCCGGTGGCGCGTCCCGTAGCGCTCGCTGTCGAGCACGTTCTGGCTCAGCGGGAGCAGCACCCCGGCCGCCACGATGCGCTCGCCTGACACGACCACCGCGCCGTCGTGGAGCGCCGTGCCGCGGTAGAAGATCGTGACCAGCAGCTCAGCGCGCAGGTCGGCGTCGACCGGGACCCCGGAATCGGCGACCAGGTCGCCGAGCCCCGTCTCGCGCTCGATGACGATCAGCGCGCCGTGCCGCGACCCGGCGAGCAGGCGCGCCGCACGGCTGATCTCCCCCGCCACCCGCTCGGCGGACGCCACGTCGTGCGAGACGAAGAAGCGGTTCACCGAGCCGACCCGTCCGATCTGCTCGAGGACGCGCCGCAGCTCCGGCTGGAAGACGACCACCACCGCGAACAGGCCGACCACCGCGCCCGCCTCCATGAGCCGGGTGAGCAGCTGGAGGTCGAAGAGCCGCGCTGCCAGGTAGACGAGGTACAGGATCGACAGGCCGATGACGATCCGCACCGCTCGCGTGCCGCGGATGAGGATGAACAGCCAGTACACCACGAAGGCGACCAGCAGGATGTCGATGAGCGACGTCCAGCTGCCTCGCAGGTACGTGTCGAAGAACTCGGCGATGGCGTCCAGCACGGGATCGAAGGATACCATCGGGCCCCGGCGTCACCGCCGGGGCCCATCGGTCCGAGGAAGGTTGCGCGCGCCTAGCGCTTGGTGTACTGCGGCGCCTTGCGGGCGCGCTTGAGGCCGTACTTCTTGCGCTCCTTGGCCCGCGGGTCGCGGGTCAGCAGCCCGGCCTCGCGGAGCGCAGGGCGCGCGTCGGGGTGCGCGCTGACCAGGGCGCGGGCGATGCCGTGGCGCACGGCGCCGACCTGGCCGGTGGTCCCCCCGCCGCCGACCAGCACGCTGGCGCTGTAGCGGCCCTCGGTCTCGGTCACGCGGAACGGCAGGCGGAGTCCGCCGAGCGACGGGATGCGCCCGAAGTACTCGTCGGCCGGCTTGCCGTTGATGATGATGCTGCCGTCACCGGGCACCAGGCGCACGCGGGCGACCGATGTCTTCCGTCGCCCGGTGCCGTAGATGTAGTTCGTCGCCATGTCGCTTACAACTCCACCGTCGTCGGCTGCTGCGCGGCGTGCGGGTGGTCGCCGCCGCCATAGACCTTGAGCTTCTTGAACATCGCCCGCCCGAGCCGGTTCTGGGGAAGCATGCCCTTCACGGCGCGCTCGATGACGAGCTCCGGCTTGCGGTCGAGGAGATGCTCGAGGCTCTCCTCCTTGAGGCCGCCCGGGTAGTTGCTGTGGCGGTAGTAGCGCTTCTGGAGCAGCTTGTCGCCCGTGACGCGGACCTTTCCGGCATTGATGACCACGACGTGGTCGCCGGTGTCGAGGTGCGGCGAGTAGATCGGCTTGTGCTTGCCCTCGAGGAGCGTGGCGATACGCGTGGCGAGGCGGCCGAGGGTCTGGTCGCTCGCGTCGACCAGCCACCAGCCTCGCTCGATCTCGCTCGCCTTGACGGCATATGTCTTCACGATTCCGATGCTCTCCGGTCCTGTGTGGGTGACTCCGCCGGCCCGACCCCGTCGGTCCCGGCTCTCCTCTTCGTTTCGTAGACGACCCGCTCGAGCGTGAGCCCGCGCGCCGGAGCGGCGAGCCCGTCCAGGGCCCGCTCGCCGTCGGCGAGCAGCTCGTCGACCGCCGCGACGGGGAGGCGCCCCCGCCCCACCTGGAGCAGGATCGCCACGATGCTGCGCACCATGCGTCGCAGGAAGGCGTTGGCCGTGACGCGGACCTCGACGAGGCTCCCGCGTCGCGTCACCGCCACCTCGACGAGGTTCCGCACCGTGCGGCCCCGCCGGTCGCTCCCGAGCGCCGCGAAGTCGCGGTGTCCCGGGAAGCGCGACGCCGCGGCCTGCATGGCCGCCACGTCGAGCCGGTCGTCGATCTCGAGCGTCCGATGCCGGTCGAGCGGCGCTCGCGCGCCGCCGTCTCGGATGCGGTAGCGGTAGACCCGCCGGATCGCGTCGCGGCGCGGGTCGAAGCCCGCGGGCGCCGCGGTCAGCGAGCGGACCGCCACGTCGGCCGGGAGGACGGCATTGAGCCGCCGTCGCAGCGCCGCCCAGGTCTCGTCGCCGCCGTCGCGTCGCCGCGGCAGGCAGAAGGCGATCACCTGGCCGGTGGCATGCACCCCGGCATCGGTTCGCCCGGCGAGGCGGATTCGCACCCGCTCGCCGGTCAGTCTGTTAAGGGCCTCCTCGAGGGCTCCCTGGACCGTCCGACCGTTCGGCTGGACCTGGGAGCCGGCGAAGGCCGTCCCGTCGTACTCGATCACCGCCCGCGCGCAGCGCTGCGGCGTCATCGATCGACCTGATGGAGTTGTCGTTCGCCCTAGACGAGCTCGATCTGAACGATCGGCGCCGCGTCACCGAGGCGCTGACCGATCTTCACGATGCGGGTATAGCCCGAGGGCCGATCCGCGTACTTGCCGGCGATCTCGCCCATCAGCTTCTCGACGATGAGCGGCTCGTGCGGCATCTGCGCGGCGAGCGAACGTCGCGCCGCCAGGTCCCCCTTCTTGGCGGTCGTGATCATGCGGTCCACCATGCCCCGCACCTCCTTGGCCTTGGCCTCGGTGGTCTTCACCTTCTCGTAGCGGATCACCGCCACGGCCAGGTTGCTGAGCATGTGGAGCCGGTGGTCGCCCTTGCGACCGAGCCTGCGTCCGGAGACCTGGTGCGGCATCGCGGCCTAGGCCTCGCGATCCAGCTCGGCGGCGACCGCCTCGTCGAGCTCGGCAGAGGCGGGGAGGTCCGACTCGTCGGCCGCGCCGTCGCTCGCCTCGGGGCTGATGAAGCCGCGCAGCGCGAGACGCTCCTTGAGCTCGTCGAGGCTCTTCTTGCCGAAGTTGCGCATCCGGAGGAACTCGTCGTCCGAGAGCGCCAGCACCTGGCCGATCTTGGTGATGTTGTTGCGCTTCAGGCTGTTGTAGGCGCGCATCGGGAGGTCGAGCTCCTCGATGGGCGCGTCGAGCAGGTTCGCCGACACCGACGCGCCGGCAGCGGCCTCCTCGCCGGCCGGGCGCGGCGCGCGACCGATCTCGGCGAAGCGCGACAGCTCGTTGACGAGGATCGTGGCCGCCTGCGCCACCGCCGCCTGGGGGGTGGTGGTCGCATCGGTCTCGACCTCCAGGGTGAGCCGGTCGAAGTTCGTCATCTGGCCGACGCGGGTGTCGCTGACCGTGAAGTTGACGCGGCGCACCGGGGAGAAGATGGCGTCGACCGGGATGATCCCGATCGGCATCTCCTCGGTGTGCTCCGCGGGCCGGTAGCCGACCCCGGTCTCGACGGTGAGGTCCATCTCGATCGCGCCGTCGTCCGAGTCGAGGGTCAGCAGGACGAGGTCCGGGTTGACGATCTCGATGTCGGCCGACTCGGCGATGTCGGCGGCGGTGACCGGGCCGGCGCCGCGCTTCATGAGCTTGAGCGTGACGGCGTGCCGGGCGAAGGAGCGCAGGCGCAGCTGCTTGACGTTGAGGACGATCTGGGTGACGTCCTCCTTGACGTTCTCGATGGTGCTGAACTCGTGGAAGACGCCGGCGATCTGGATGCCGGTGACCGCCGCCCCCTCCAGGGAGCTCAGCAGGACGCGGCGCAGGGCGTTGCCCAGCGTGACGCCGTACCCGTCCTGCAGCGGCTGCACCTCGAAGGTGCTGGTGTTGCCATCGGACGAGACCTCCTCGATGCGAGGGGTCGGCGGCTGGGTGGTGGTCGTTTCGAGGTCGATCATGACGTGGTTTCGGTGCCCCTAGGTGCTAGCGCGAGTAGTACTCGACGACGAGCTGCTCGTTGAATTCGAGCGGCATCTGCTCGCGCGCCGGTTCGGCGAGGACGGTCCCGCTGAGCTTGCTCGCATCGGAGCTCACCCAATCGGGGATCTGTGCCGACTTCATCAGCTCGGCGGTGGTCTTGAAGATCTCCCGGCTGCGGCGGCTCTCGCGAACCTCGACCCGGTCACCGACCTTGACGCCGAAGCTCGGCACGTTGGTCGGCCGGCCGTTGACCGCGAAGTGGCCATGGCTCACCAGCTGGCGCGCCTCGGCGCGCGAGCGGGCGAGGCCCATCCGGAAGACGACGTTGTCGAGGCGCATCTCGAGCATGCGGAGCAGGTTCTCGCCGGTCATGCCCTTGCGCTTCTCGGCCTTGTCGAAGTAATTCTGGAACTGCTTCTCCAGGACGGAGTAGCTCTTGCGGACCTTCTGCTTCTCCCGCAGCTGCAGCCCATACTCGCTCACCTTGCGGCGGCGCTGGGCGTACACGCCGGGTGGCGTGCTGCGGCGCTCGAACGAGCACTTCTTGGTGTAGCAGCGGCTGCCCTTGAGGAAGAGCTTCAGCCCCTCCCGGCGGCAGATGCGGCAGACGGCGTCGGTGTAGCGTGCCATGTCGTCGCTCCTGCCTAGACCCGGCGCCGCTTGGGCGGGCGGCAGCCGTTGTGGGGGATGGGAGTGACGTCGGTGATGGCGGTCACCTCGAGGCCGGCGGTCTGGAGGGAGCGGATCGCCTGCTCGCGGCCGGCGCCGGGACCCTTCACGTAGACCTCGATCTGGCGCATCCCGTTGTCCATCGCCTTGCGCGCGGCCAGCTCGGCCGTCTGCGCGGCGGCATACGGGGTGCTCTTGCGGGAGCCCTTGAAGCCGACCAGGCCGGCGCTGCCCCAGCTGATGACGTTGCCGCTCGTGTCCGTGATGGTCACGATCGTGTTGTTGAACGTCGACTGGATGTGCGCGTGCCCGACCGGGACGTTCTTCCGCTCACGCTTCTTCCCGCGCTGCTGTGCGCGCTTCCGTTCAGCCATGGAACTCCTGTGTCACGCCGACGCCGTCGGCCATGCGATGCAGTGCTACTTCTTGCGGCGGACCGAGACGATCTTGCGAGCGCCCCGACGCTGACGTGCGTTGGTCTTGGTGCGCTGCCCGCGCACCGGCAGGTTTCGGCGATGGCGCAGGCCGCGGTACGACCCGATCTCCATCAGCCGCTTGACGTTCATGCTGACCTCGCGGCGGAGGTCTCCCTCCACCTTGAAGCCCCTGTCGATCACCTCGCGGAGGCGGTTGACGTCCTCCTCCGAGAGGTCGCGGACCCGCGTGTCCGGCGAGACGCCGGTCGCGGTCAGGACCTTGCGGGCCGAGGTCGGGCCGATCCCGTGGATATAGGTGAGGGCGACCTCCACGCGCTTCTCGCGCGGGATGTCGACACCGGCGATACGTGCCACTTGGATCGGCTACCCCTGACGCTGCTTGTGCTTGGGAACGACGCAGATGACCATCACCACGCCTGAGCGCTTGATCACCTTGCAGCGCTCGCAGCGGGGCTTCACGGACGCAGAAACCTTCATCTCATCCTGTACGTGATGCGACCCCGGGTGAGGTCATAGGGACTCAGCTCGACGCGGACGGTGTCGCCGGGCAGGATGCGGATGAAGTTCTGGCGCAGCTTGCCGGAGATGTGCGCGAGCACTTCGTGCCCGTTCTCCAGCCGCACCCGGAACATCGCGTTCGGCAGGGGCAGGATCACCTCGCCCTCCACCTCGATTGCATCCTTCTTTGCCAAGCGGTACGCACCCTCACTCAAGCCGTGAATCGTTCATGGGAAGTTGAGAAACACACGGAAAGGCCGCCGCACCGGGCGACCCACGAAGGGTGAGTATACACCACCCCGCATGGGGCTGACAACGGCGCGATCATGGCGCGGTGAGCACGTCCGGGCCCGTCTCGGTGACCACGATGGTGTTCTCGAAATGGGCCGATGGCGCCCCGTCCTGGGTCACCACCGTCCACCCATCGTCGAGGACACCGACCTCGTCGTCGCCGAGGTTGAACATCGGCTCGATGGCAAAGCACATGCCCGCCTCGATGCGCAGTCCGGTGCCGGGCCGGCCGTAGTTGGGGACCTGCGGATCCTCGTGCATCGAGGTGCCGATCCCGTGGCCCACGAACGGCCGCACCACGCCGTAGCCATGCCGGTGCGCGACGGTCTCGATGGCATGACCGATGTCGCCGAGCCGGTTGCCGGGCATCGCGGCCGCGATCCCCGCCTCCATCCCCCGGCGGGTCACGTCGATCAGCCGCGCGAGGTCGTCGGCCACCGTTCCGATCGGGTACGTGCGCGCGCAGTCGGCGTGCCACCCCTCGACGATGCAGCCGATGTCGATGCTGACGATGTCCCCGTCGCGCAGGACCCGCCGTGACGACGGGATCCCGTGAACCACCTCGTCGTTGATGCTCGTGCAGATCGACCCGGGGAACGGCGGGTGCGACCCGTAGCCCTTGAACGACGGGACGGCGCCGGCCTCGCGGATCATCCGTTCCGCGATCGCGTCGAGGGCGCCGGTCGAGACGCCGGGGCGCAGCTCGGCGGCCAGCACGTCCAGGATGCCGGCCAGGATGCGCCCGGCGCGACGCATGGTGGCGATCTCCTCCGGGCGCTTGATGGTGACGGTCGCCGGTCGGCGCAGCGGGATGCCCATCATCGGCTGGCGATCCCCTCGCGCAGCGCGCTGCGAATCGCCTCGGTGACCTCCGGGATCGTCATGCGACCGTCGACGCGCGTGACGTTGCCGGTCGCGTCGTAGTGCGCGATCACCGCCTCCATCGGCGGGATCTGCTTGGCCATCCGGGCGCTCACCACCTCGGGGCGATCGTCGTCGCGCTGCACCAGCACCGTCCCCTCGCGGTCGCAGATGCCGGGGGCACGCGGCGGGTCGGTGTCGACGTGGTACGGGGTGCTGCAGGTCGGGCAGACCCAGCGTCCGCTGACCCGTCGCACCAGCTCGGCTGTCGGCACCTCGATGAACACGACCCGGTCGATGCGCTCGCCCTGTTCGGCGAGCGTGGCGTCCAGCGCCTCGGCCTGGCGGACCGTGCGCGGGAACCCGTCGAGGATCGCGCCCTCGGCGGCATCGGGGCGTGCCAGGCGCTCCATGACCATCGCGATGGTGAGCTCGTCGGGGACCAGCTCCCCGCGCTGCATGTAGTGGCGGGCCTCCTCGCCGAGCGGGGTGCCGTCACGGAGCGCCTCGCGGAACAGGTTCCCGCTGGCCACATGGGGCAGCCCGAGCTCCCGGGAGAGGATGGCCGCCTGTGTGCCCTTCCCGGCTCCCACCGCGCCGACCAGGAGGATGATCTCCCGGCCGTGCTGCGCCGGTGCTGCGCCGGGACCGGTCACCGCATGAAGCCCTCGTAGTTGCGCATCAGCATCTGCGCCTCGAGCTGCTTCATCGTCTCGACCACCACGGTCACCACGATGAGGATGCTGGTGCCGCCGAGCTGGAGCGCGCTCGTGCCGGGGATGAGCGCGCTGATGATGGTCGGCAGCACCGCCAGGATGCCGAGGAAGAGGGCGCCGCCGAGGGTGATGCGGTTCGTGATCCGCGACAGGAACTCCTCGGTCGGCCGCCCGGGCCGGATGCCCGGGATGAACCCACCGTTCTTGCGCAGGTAGTCGGCCGTCTGGTCGGGCCGGAACTGGAAGGCCGTATAGAAGTAGGTGAAGAACACCACCAGCGTGAAGTACAGGCCGCTGTAGAGCCACGGGTTGGTGCTGGGGTTGAGGTTGGTGCTGATGAACGTCGCCGCGCCGCGGACCCAGTCGATGGTGCTGGTGGCGAAGTAGGTCGCGATCTGCGCCGGGAAGAGCAGCAGGCTGATGGCGAAGATGATCGGGATCACGCCGGCCATCGTCACCTTGAGGGGCAGGTACTGCGTCTGGCCCTGGTACATGCGCCGGCCGCGCACCCGGCTCGCGTACTGCACCGGGATCCGTCGCTGGCCCTCGTTGATGAAGACCACGCCGGCGATGATCAGGATCCCCAGGATGATGAACGGGATGATCCGCGTCAGGCCGTCCGGCCCGCTCACGATCCCGCCGGCCTGGTACGGGATCCGTCCCACGATGCCGGCGAAGATGATGAAGCTGATGCCGTTGCCCAGCCCGCGCTCGCTGATCAGCTCGCCGAGCCACATCAGCAGGATGGTGCCGGCGGTGAAGCTCAGGAGCAGGGAGAACGTCTCCCAGCTGAAGAAGTTGACCGCCGGGATGACGCCGGCGTTCGAGAGGATGATGCTGAACCCGAAGCCCTGGGCGAAGGCCAGGGGCACGGTCAGCAGGCGGGTGTACTGGTTGATCTTGTTGCGCCCGTACTCGCCCTCGCGCGCCAGCTCGCCCAGGCTGGGGATGACCCCCTGCATGAGCTGCATGATGATGCTGGCGTTGATGTAGGGGTTCACCCCCATGCCGATGATCGACGCGGTCGCCAGGCCGCCACCGCTGAACAGGTCGATCAGGCCGAGCAGCTGGTTCGACTCGAAGAGGTTCTGCAGCTGCGCCTGGTTGACGTTCGGGACGGGGACGTTGGTCAGGATCCGGAAGATCAGCAGGATGAAGAGGGTGAAGACGACCTTGCGCCGGATGTCCGGCGCACGGAAGGCGGTGACGAGCGAGTCGAACACGGTGCTAGGACTCGCTCTCGTCGGCGTCGACGACGGCATCGTCGGCGGCGCCATCGGTCGTGGCGATGTCGTCGGCGGCGGCCTCGGCCGGCGCCGCATCGGTCTGTGGCGTGGCGGACCTGGCCGATCGGCGGCCGGACTTGGCGTCGGCCTTGGCCTCCGCCTTGGCCTGGCGGACCTCGGCCTGCGCCTCGGCCTGCGCCTCGGCCTCGGCGGCCTCGGCGGCCACCTCGGACTCGTCGACCGGGTTGTTCTCCGGCCACGAGAGCAGCTGGACGGTGGATCCTGCCGCCTCGAGCTTCTCCCGCGCGGCGCGCGTGAACGCGTGCGCATGGATCGTCACGCCCTTGGGCGCGTCCCCGGTGCCGAGGATCTTGAGCGGCAGCTGGCGGGTCTTCTGGTCCCGCACCAGCTGATCATGGGCCAGCGTGTCGGGCGTGATGAGGACCCCCTTCTCGGCCTCGCTCAGCGCCGCCAGGTTGACGACGCGGTACTCGACGCGGAAGCGGTTCTTGAAGCCGTGCAGCTTCGGGGTGCGGACGTGGAGCGGCGTCTGGCCGCCCTCGAACCAGGGCGCGATGCCGCCGCCGGCGCGCGCCTTCTGGCCCTTCGTGCCCCGGCCGGCGGTCTTGCCGCGTCCGGATCCGTGCCCGCGCCCCACCCGCCGCGCCGGCTTGTGCGAGCCGGGGGTCGGCTGGAGGTCGTGGAGCTTCATGCTGACTGCTCCTCCTTGGCCTTCGTGCTGCCGCCGGCCGGCTCCTCCACCTCGAGGAGGAAGGCGACGCGGCGCAGCATGCCCCGGTTCTCCGGGGTGTCGGCGACCTCGACGGTCTGGTTGAGTCGGTGCAGGCCGAGCGCGCGGATGGTGCCGCGCGCCGCCTCCTTGTGACCGATGGTCGAGCGGACCCAGGTCACGCGCAGGAGGTTGCCCTGCCCCGCGGTGCGCTTAGCGGCCACGTCCACCCCCCGGTCCGCCGAACGCCGGCTGGGCCGGGCGCTCGGGGATCTCGTGCGGACGGCGCGCCGCCTCGGCGCCGCGCTTGCCGAGCAGCTCCTCGGCGGTCTTGCCGCGCACGCCTGCGATCACGTCGGCGGAGCGCATGCCGCGCATCGCCTCGACGGTGGCGCGCACCACGTTGATCGGGTTGTTGCTGCCCATGCTCTTGCTGAGCAGGTCGCGGATCCCGGCCGCCTCGGCCACCGAGCGCACGCTGCCGCCGGCGATGACGCCGGTGCCCGGCGCCGCCGGCTTGAGCATGACCCTGGCCGCGCCGAAGCGGGTCGTCACCTCGTGCGGGATCGTCGAGCCGACCAACGGCACCTTCACCAGGTGCTTCTTGGCGTCCTCGACGCCCTTGCGGATCGCCTCGGGGACCTCGTTGGCCTTGCCGAGGCCCGCGCCGACCGTGCCGTTGCCGTCGCCGACCACCACCACAGCGCTGAAGCTGAAGCGGCGGCCGCCACGGACGACCTTGGCGACGCGGTTGATCTGTACGACCTTCTCCTCGAGCGCAAGCTTCGAGGCATCGATTCGTGCCATGTGCGGTGCTCCTTTCGCCCTACAGGTCGAGGCCGCCCTCGCGGGCACCCTCGGTGAGCGAGCGGACCCGCCCGTGGTAGCGATACCCGCCCCGGTCGAGCACCACGGCGCTCACACCGGCCGCCTTCGCCCGATCGGCGAGGGCTTTGCCCACCGCCCTGGCCGCGTCCACGGGAGGACCGGCCTGGAGGTCGGACTCGCGGCTGGAGGCCGCGGCCAGGGTGCGCCCCGTCGTGTCGTCGATGACCTGGGCGTAGATGAACTTCGAGCTGCGGAAGATGGAGAGGCGCGGGCGCTCGGCGCTGCCGGAGACCCGGAGGCGCAGGCGCTCGTGCCGCTTGCGGCGCAGCGCGTCGCGAGACGTCTTCTTGATCATTACTTCGCACCCCCGACCTTGCCGGCCTTGCCGGCCTTGCGGAGGATCTGCTCGCCGGCGTAGCGGATGCCCTTGCCCTTGTACGGCTCCGGCTTGCGCTGCTGGCGGATGTAGGCGGCGGTCTGGCCGACCAGCTCCTTGTCGGCGCCGAAGACCGCGAGGCGGGTCGGCGTGTCGACGCGGAACTGGATCCCGGCCGGCGGGTTCACCTCGACCGGGTGCGAGTAGCCGAGGGCCAGCACGAGCTTCTCGCCCTGGAGCTGGGCCCGGTAGCCGACGCCGGCGATCTCGAGGTTCTTGGTGAACCCGGTGGTCACGCCGGTCACCATGTTGGCGACCAGGCTCCGGGTGAGCCCGTGGAGCGCCCGATGGCGCGGCTCGTCGCTGGGACGGACCACGCGCAGCTCGCCGTCGGCGCGCTCGAGCTGCATCTCGGGATGGATCTCGCGCGACAGCTCACCGAGCGGCCCCTTGACGCGCAGCGTGCGTCCGGTCTGGGTGATCTCGACGTTGTCGGGCAGGGCGACCGGCATTCGACCGATTCGGGACATGCGTTCGCTCCTTACCAGACGTAGCAGAGGACCTCCCCACCGAGATTCAGCTTCCGGGCCTGCGACCCGGTCATGATCCCGTGGGAGGTGGAGAGGACGGCGATCCCGAGCCCGCCGAGGACGCGCGGGATCTCGGTCTTGCGCGCGTAGACGCGCAGGCCGGGCTTGCTGATGCGCTTCAGGCCGCTCACCACCGGGGTCTTGCCCTCGATGTACTTGAGCCGCATGGTGAGCTGCTCCTGCACGTCGCCGGGAGCGGTGGCGTACGACTCGATGAAGCCCTCCTCGGCGAGGATCCGCGCGAGCTCGCGCTTCACCTTGCTCGACGGGAGCGTCACCTCGCGGTGGCGTGCCGTGCTGGCGTTGCGGACGCGCGTGAGCATGTCCGCGATCGGGTCGGTTGTGTTCATCGGTCGTTCAGGTCTCCTCGGCGGTGGTTCGCTCCCGTCGCTGCGGGTGGCGCCTGCCGCTGATGGGCCGCCCCGTGGGGCGGCATCGGTACGTGAGCTACCAGCTCGACTTGGTGACCCCCGGCAGCATGCCCTCGAGGGCACGCTCCCGGAAGCAGATGCGGCACAGGGCAAAGCGGCGCATGTAGCCCCGCGGACGCCCGCACACCGCACATCGGTTGTGCTGTCGGACGCCGAAGCGCGGCGTGCGCGCCGCCTTGGCGATCATCGACTTCTTGGCCATGGTCTTCTCGCTCTTCCTAACTCGCCTGGAACGGCATGCCGAGGAGCTCGAGGAGCTTGCGCCCCTCCTCGTCGGTCTTGGCCGTCGTCACGATGCTGATCTCCAGCCCACGCAGCCGATCGACCTTGTCGTAGTCGATCTCCGGGTAGACGAGCTGCTCGCGCAGGCCCAGGCTGAAGTTCCCGCGCCCGTCGAACGAGCGGGTCGGGATCCCCCGGAAGTCCCGGATGCGAGGCAGGGCCAGGCCCAGCGTCCGCTCCAGGAAGTCGTACATGCGCTGGCCGCGCAGCGTCACCTTGGCGCCGATCGGCATGCCGGTGCGCAGGCGGAACTGCGCGATGCTGCGCTTGGCGCGGGTCACGATCGGCTTCTGGCCGGTGATGGTGGTGAGGTCACCCACCGCCGCATCGAGCGCCTTCGCGTTCTGGATCGCCTCGCCCAGGCCGATGTTGACCACGATCTTCTCGAGGCGCGGGATCATCATCGGGTTGGCATAGCCGAACTCGCGCTGCAGCGCCGGCGCCACGTCGCTGTGGTACCGGGCACGCAGGCCGGCATAGGTCGGGGGCGCGAAGCTCCCCTTCTTGGCCGATGCGCCGTTGGACGCGGTGCGCCGCGCCGGCCGGGCCTTCGTCTCGGGGCTCACTTGGTGGTCACCTCGATCTGCTCGCCGCAGTGCTTGCAGACGCGGGCGCGGCGTCCGTCCTCCAGCTGCGCGTGGCCGACGCGGGTCGGCTTCGAGCAGCGCGGGCAGACGACCTGCACGTTGCTGATGTGGAGCGGCACGGGGAGATCCAGGATCCCGCCCGACTGCGTCCGCTGGCGCGCCTTCTGGTGCTTGCGCGCCATGTTGATGCCGGGGATCACGACCCCCAGGCCGCGCTTGGTCTTCTCGACGCGCTCCACCGTGCCGCGCTTGCCCCGGTCCTTGCCGGCCAGCACGACCACCGTGTCGCCCCTGCGAACGTTGGCCATGGCTAGAGCACCTCCGGGGCGAGCGACACGATCTTCATGTAGTTGCGCTCGCGGAGCTCGCGCGCGACCGGCCCGAAGATGCGGGTGCCGCGCGGGTTGCCCTGCGGGGTGATGAGCACCGCGGCGTTTTCGTCGAAGCGGATGTGGCTCCCATCGGGACGGCCGTACTCCTTGGCCGTGCGCACCACCACGGCGCGCACCACGTCACCCTTCTTGACGCCCGAGTTCGGGAGCGCCTGCTTCACGCTCGCCACGATGACGTCACCGACCTCGGCCGTGTCGCTCGTCGAGCGACCGATGACGGTGATGCACATCAGCGTCCGCGCGCCGGTGTTGTCGGCCACGCGCAGCCTGGTGTACTGACGGATCATCTAGCCCACCAGCTCCTCGTGGGAGCCGCGCGCCACGATCTCCACCACGCGCCAGCGAACCTCGCGCGACAGCGGGCGGCTCTCTTCGATCCGCACCGTGTCGCCGACCTTCGCGGCGTTCTCCGCGTCGTGCGCCTTGAACTTGCTCGAGAGGCGTACCACCCGCTTGTAGATCGGGTGACGCCGGAGCCGCTCAACGCTCACGACGATCGTCTTGTCCATCTTGTCGGACACCACGCGTCCGACCTTGGTTCGTCGCTTGCCCTGCATCAACTGGCCTTCTCCACGCCTTCGCCCGCCGAGGCGGATCGCTGGCGTTCGGTCATGACGGTCAGGATGCGAGCGATCCGCTTACGGGTCGCCGGCAGCCTGGAATAGTTCTTCTCCTGGCGGGTGGCGAGGTCGAAGCGGATCTTCCAGAGCTCCTGCTTCGCATTCACCAGCTCGCTCGCGAGGTCCGCGTCCGAGAGCGCCCGCATCTCACTGATGTCCAAGGTCGAGGCCCTCCTTGACGACGAACTTCGTGCTGATCGGCAGCTTGTGACTGGCCAGGCGCATCGCCTCGCGGGCGATCGGCTCCGGCACACCGGACATCTCGAACATCACGCGGCCCGGCTTGACCACCGCGACCCAGTGGTCGGGGGCGCCCTTGCCCGAGCCCATGCGGACCTCGGCCGGCTTCTTGGTCACCGGCTTGTCCGGGAAGACCCGGATCCAGACGCGGCCACCGCGCTTGATGTGGTGGGTCATCGCCCGCCGCGCCGCCTCGATCTGGCGGCTGGTGAGCCAGCAGACCTCCTCGGCCATCAGCCCGAAGTCGCCGAAGCTGACCGCGGTGCCGCCCTTGGCCATGCCGCGTCGACGGCCGCGCTGCACCTTGCGGTGCTTGACGCGCTTTGGCATCAGCATGGTCAGGCCTCCTCGGCCGGGGTCGCCGGCTCGGCGGTGGCGGTGGCGGCCGCGTCGGTCGTCGCAGCCGAAGCGGCGGCGACCGCCGTGCGCGGCGCCCGCGGCGTGCGGGTCCCGCTGCCGCGCCCGGTGCGGGCGCGCGGCTCACGCGGCTCGGTGCGCGCGCTGCCCGGCTTCTCGCCGAGCTGCTCGCCCCGGTAGACCCACACCTTGACGCCGATGCGTCCGTAGGTCGTCCGGGCGTGCACCACGCCGTAGCTGATGTCGGCGCGCAGCGTGCCCAGCGGGATGCGCCCCTCCTTGTCCCACTCGGTGCGGCTCATCTCCGAGCCGCCGAGGCGACCGGAGACCTGGATCTTGACGCCCTTGGCGCCGGCCTTGATGGTCCGCTGGATCGACTGCTTGATCGCCTTGCGGAAGGCGATGCGCCGCTCCAGCTGGCCGGCCACGTTCTGGGCCACCAGGACGCCGTCCAGCTCGGGCTGGAGGATCTCCTTGATCTCGAGCTTGACCTTCTTGTTGGTCAGCTTGCCGATGTTGTTGCGCAGGGAGTCGACGTTCGCGCCGCCCTTGCCGATGACGATCCCCGGCTTGGCCGTGTGCACCGTGACGGTGACATGGTTGATGCCGCGCTCGATCTCGACCTGGCTGACGCTCGCGTTGGCGAGCTGCTTGCCGACCAGCTGCCGGATCCGCATGTCTTCCTGCAGCAGGGTGGCGTAGTCGCGATCCGCGTACCACTTGGCCAGCCACGGCTTGATGATGCCGATCCGGAAGCCGTACGGGTGAACCTTGTGACCCATCAGGCCTCCTCGCGATCAGCCACGGCAACCGTGATGTGGCTGGTTCGCTTCAAAATGGCGAAGTAGCGACCCTGGGCGCGCGGTCGCCCGCGCTTGAGGGTCGGCCCCTCGTTGGCCGTCGCGCTCACCACGGTGAGCTCGTCGGCCGACAGGTTGTAGTTGTTCTCGGCGTTGGCGGTGGCGCTCTTGAGCACCTTGGCCACGTCCTTGGCGGCCGCGTTGGGGAGGAACCGCAGGATCGCGGCGGCCTCCTCGACCGGCTTGCCGGTGATCAGGTCGGTCACCAGGCGCACCTTGCGCGGGCTGATGCGGATGTACTTGGCGGTGGCGGAGACGCGCATCGGTCAGGTCCTACTTCAATGCCGTGCTGCGCTCGGTGGCCCGGCCACCGTGCCCGCGAAACGTGCGCGTCGGCGCGAACTCGCCGAGCCGATGCCCGACCATGTTCTCGGTGACGAAGACCGGCACGTGGCGACGGCCGTCGTGGACGGCGATCGTGTGCCCGATCATCTGCGGGAAGATCACGCTTGCCCGCGACCAGGTCTTCAGCACCTTGCGCTCGCTGCGCTTGTTCATGTCGTCGATGCGGCCGAGCAGGCGCGCGTCGACGAACGGTCCCTTCTTGACGGAACGACTCATCGCGCTCTCCTAACCGCGTCCGTACCGACGGCGCACGATCATCTTGTTGTTCGGATTCTTCCTGGCCCGCGTGCGCAGGCCCATGGCCGGCTTGCCCCACGGCGTCTTGGGCGGCATGCCCGTCGACGCCTTGCCCTCGCCACCACCGTGCGGATGGTCGCGGGGGTTCATCACCGAGCCGCGCACCTGTGGGCGCTTGCCCATGTGGCGCGCGCGCCCGGCCTTGCCGAGCTTCTGGTTCTCGTGGTCGAGGTTGCTGACCTGGCCGATGGTGGCCATGCAGCCGATCCGCACGCGCCGCACCTCGCCCGAGGGGAGCCGCAGCGTGGCGAAGTCGCCCTCCTTGGCGAGCAGCTGGGCGCTGCTCCCGGCCGAGCGGACGATCTGTCCGCCGCGCCCGGCGACCAGCTCGATGTTGTGCACCTGGGTGCCGAGCGGGATCCGCGACAGCGGCAGCGCGTTACCGGTCCGTGCCTCGGCATCCGGGCCGGAGACGACGCGGTCGCCGACCTTGACGCCGTGCGGCAGCAGCATGTAGCGCTTCTCGCCGTCCGCGTAATGCAGCAGACCGATGCGCGCCGATCGGTTCGGGTCGTACTCCACGGTCGCGACGCGCGCCGGGACCCCGAACTTCTCGCGCTTCCAGTCGATGACGCGGTAGGCGCGCTTGTGGCCGCTCCCCTGGTGGCGCACGGTGAGGCGCCCCTGGGCGTTGCGACCGGCGCGGCGCACCATCCGCTCGGTGAGCGGCTTGTGCGGCGTGTCGGTGGTGATCTCCTCGAACGTCGAGCGGGTCATCTGGCGGAGACCCGGGCTCGTCGGCCGATAGTTACGCAATGGCATCGTTCGTCACACCGCCTCGAAGAGCTCGATCTTCTGGCCCGCGGCGATCGTCACGATCGCCTTGCGCCAGCCCGGGACCATGCCGAGCGTGCGGCGGCCGCGCCGCTTCTGCTTCGGCTTGACGTTCACGACCCGGACGCCGAGCACGTCGACCTTGAACTCCGCCTCGACGGCGGCCTTGATCTCGAACTTGTTCGCGTCGCGCGCGACGGCGAACGTGTAGTTGTTGCGCTCCGTCTCGATGACGCTCTTCTCGCTGATCACCGGGCGCAGGAGCACCTCGTGCATCGCCACCGAGCTCACGCGTACACCTCCACGACCCGATCGAGCGCCTCGCGGGTGAGCACGATCGTGTCGGCCTGCAGCAGGTCGACCACGTTGAGGCTGTCGGCGAGCAGGACCCGCACCTCGCGCACGTTGCGCGCCGAGCGCTCGACGACCTCGTCCCGCGCCGGCAGGACGAGGAGCACCTTGCCCTCGGCCTTCCAGGCGGAGAGACGGCCCATGAAGTCGCGCGTGCGCGCCGCGCTGAGGTCGAAGCCCTCCACGACCCGCAGGGCGCCGTCCGCCTGCTTGGCGGAGAGGACCCCGCGCAGCGCGGCGCGGCGCATCTTGGCGTTCATCTTCTGCTCGTGGCTGCGCGGGTGCGGCCCGAAGACCACGCCGCCGCCCGTCCACTGGGGGGCGTTGCGCGTGCCCGCGCGGGCGCGCCCGGTGCCCTTCTGGCGCCATGGCTTGCGGCCGCCGCCGGTCACCTCGCCGCGAGTCAGCGTGTCGGAGGTGCCGAGCCGCCTGGCCGCCAGCTGGCGCACCACCGCCTGGTGGATGAGCGTCTCGTTCACCGGCGCGCCGAAGACCGCCTCCGCCAGATCGAGCTGGCCGGCCTCCTTCCCCGCGGCGGTGAGGATCGTCGTCTGGGGCATCGTCACTTCGCCTTCTGCACGAGCAGCAGGCCGTTGCGCGCCCCGGGAACCGCACCCTTGACCAGGATCAGGTTCCGCTCGGGATCGACCTTCACGACCTTGAGCTTCTTGACGGTCACCCGGTCGTCGCCGAGGTGGCCCGCCATCTTGGTGTTCTTGAAGACACGACCCGGGGTCGTGCCGGCGCCGACCGAGCCGGGCTGCCGGTAGTTGTTCGAGCCGTGCGTCTTGGGGCCGCGCTGGAAGCCGTGGCGCTTGATGGTCCCGGCGAAGCCCTTGCCCTTGCTCTGGCCGATGACGTCGACCAGGTCGCCGGCGGCGAACATCGAGACGTCGAGCTGCTGCCCGGCCTCGTACCCGTCGGTGCCGTCGACGCGCACCTCGCGCACGAAGCGCGGGCGCTGCTGGTCCTTGGGAAGCGCGGCGAACTGGCCGGCCACCGGCTTGGTGACCCGCTTCGCGACACCCGCGCCGAGCTGCAGGGCGACGTAGCCGTCCTGCTCGGCGGTGCGGAGCCGCGTGATGGTGTTGGGGGTCGCCTCGATGACGCTCACCGGGACGACGCTTCCGTCGTCCGCGAAGATCCGCGTCATGCCGAGCTTCCGCCCGATGATCCCTGCCGGCACTTGTTCAATCGCTTCCTTTCGATGGCGGATGGGAGGGGCGGCCGAACCGCCCCCCGCATCACATCTTGATTTCGATATCCACGCCGGCGGCCAGGCTCAGCCGCATCAGCGCATCCACCGTCTTGGTCGACGGATCGATGATGTCGATCAGGCGCTTGTGCGTCCTGATCTCGAACTGCTCCCGGCCGTCCTTGTGGACGAACGGGCCACGGATGACCGTGTACTTCTCGATCCGCGTCGGCAACGGCACCGGGCCGGCCACGTCGGCACCGGTCCGCTGGGCCGTCTCCACGATCTGCTCGGCAGATGCGTCGAGCAGCTTGTGGTCGTACGCCTTGAGTCGGATGCGGATGCGCTGCTTGGCCATGGTGTCTAGCCGACGACCTCGGTGATCACGCCGGCCCCGACGGTGTGGCCGCCCTCGCGGATCGCGAAGCGCTGCCCCTGCTCGATGGCGATCGGCGTGATCAGCTCGACGTCGATGTTGACGTTGTCGCCGGGCATGATCATCTCCACGCCCTGCGGGAGCGCGATCGCGCCGGTGACATCGGTGGTGCGCAGGTAGAACTGCGGCCGGTAGCCGGAGTAGAACGGCGTGTGGCGGCCGCCCTCGTCCTTGCCGAGCACGTAGACCTCGGCCTTGAACTTGGTGCCGGGCTTGACGCTGCCCGGCTTGGCGAGCACCTGGCCGCGCTCGATCTCCTCGCGCTCGATGCCGCGCAGGAGGAGCCCGACGTTGTCGCCGGCCTGCCCCTGGTCGAGGGTCTTCTTGAACATCTCGACGCCGGTGACCACCAGCTGGCGGCTCTTGGCGTGGATGCCGACCTGCTCGACGGTCTCGCCGGTGTTGACCACGCCGCGCTCGATGCGCCCGGTGGCGACCGTGCCGCGGCCCTTGATGCCGAACACATCCTCGATCGGCATGAGGAACGGCTTGTCCGTCTCGCGCGCCGGGGTCGGGATGTAGGTGTCGACCGCCTCCATCAGCTCCTTGATCGAGGCGTAGGCCTCGTCATCGGGATCGGTGCTGGTCGACTCGAGCGCCTTGAGGGCGGAGCCGCGGATGACCGGGATGTCGTCACCGGGGAAGTCCTGCTTGCTGAGGAGCTCGCGGACCTCCATCTCGACGAGGTCGACGAGCATCTCGTCGTCGACCATGTCGACCTTGTTCAGGTAGACGACCAGGCTCGGCACCTCGACCTGGCGCGCCAGGAGGATGTGCTCGCGGGTCTGGGGCATCGGGCCGTCGGCGGCGGACACGACGAGGATCGCCCCGTCCATCTGCGCGGCGCCGGTGATCATGTTCTTGATGTAGTCGGCGTGACCGGGGCAGTCGACGTGCGCGTAGTGCCGCTTCTCCGTCTCGTACTCGACGTGCGCGATCGCGATCGTAATCCCGCGCGCGCGCTCCTCCGGAGCGTTGTCGATCGAGTCGAACGCCCGGTACTGCGCTGCTCCTCGCATCGCCAGCACCTTCGTGATCGCCGCCGTCAGCGACGTCTTCCCGTGGTCCACGTGGCCGATCGTCCCCACGTTGGCGTGCGGCTTGTTCCGCTCAAACTTCCCCTTCGCCATCGTCTCTCTCCTTCACCGGGACGAACGTGAACCTGCGACTGCCGACCGCACATACAGGATTGGAGCCCTCAAGCA
>DASSPJ010000045.1:0-4395 GCA_035699665.1 Candidatus Limnocylindria bacterium | reverse complement strand
GGCCAGCCGGGTGCGGATCATCGTCATCCCTCCCTCGAGCGTTGCCGGCGGCCGACGCGCCGCGCTCGTGGTTGGGCCCACGGCACGCCATCGGCTCGGCTAGCATCTCTACTGCATGAACGAGCACGCGGTTCACCTGCTCGACGACGAGGAGGCGCGGGCGGGGATGGCCGCGCACGAGTTTCCCGACGAGTTCCTGGAGCGCCACCTCAGCGAGGAGCGCCGGCGGGCGAGCCTGCTCGGCGAGGTGCGCGAGGCGGTGTTCGGCGCCCAGGACGGGCTGGTGAGCACGCTGGCCGTGGTCAGCGCCGTCGCCGGCGCCGGCACGGACCGCTTCGGCGTCCTGGTGGCGGGCATCGCCGCCGGCCTGGCGGGCATCTTCAGCATGGCCGCCGGCGAGTACCTCTCCTCGAAGAGCCAGCGCGAGATCTTCGAGTCGCAGATCGTCGACGAGCGGCGGGAGGTGCACGAGCGCCCCGGCGAGGCGGAGGCGGAGATGGCCTACATGCTGGCCGACGACGGCCTGCCACGGGAGACAGCCGCGGCGGTGGCGCGCGCCATGGCGCAGCATCCCGAGGTGCTGCTCAAGACGATGGTCGAGAAGGAGCTCGGCCTCGCCGTGGAGCCCGACGAGGGATCCCCGCTCCAGGGCGCGCTGGTGATGGGCGCCGCCTTCGGGCTGGGCGCCGCGGTCCCGATCATCCCGCACCTCTTCCTGGCCGGCGGCATCGGAGTGGTCGTGTCGACCTTCGCGACGCTCGCCGTGCTGTTCGGGATCGGGGTTGTCAAGAGCCGCTGGACGCATCGGTCCTGGTGGTCGGCCGGCCTCGAGATCCTGGTGATCGGCGCGGTGGCCGGCGTGGTCGGCTACTTCTTCGGCAGCGTCCTGCCGACCCTGCTCGGGGCGCCCGCCCCGCCGGTGTAGGTCAGATCCCCTCGAACACCATCCCGAGCAGCAGCACCGCGCCGCCCGCGATCAGCGCCCACGCGCCCAGGGTCGGCGAGTCCATCCCCAGCAGCGTCGGCAGCATCCCGCCGAACGTGCCCAGCAGGCCGATCAGCACGAGCACCAGCGCGACGATGATCGTCGGCATGCGCGGCGTGAAGTTCATTCGCGCGCCCATCGCTCAGATCCCCGGCAGGAGCGAGCCGACGACCAGCAGCGCGTCGCCGGCGAGCAGGAAGAGCCACCCGATCTCGCGGGTGATCTCGATGTCGGTCCCCAGGTAGGACTGCACCACCCCGAGCGCCGCGTCGACGAAGTCGACCGGGAAGACGGTGGCGCTGATGCCGACCACCAGCAGGGCCACGGCGAGCACCACGGTGATCATCTTCGGGGGGTTCGGTCGCAGCACGAAGCGGAGTCTAGCCGCACCGATGGCGCCCGCGCGACACGCGGGCGCGCGTGGTCACTCGACGGTGACGAGGCCCACCATGCCGTACGCCTCGTGCCCCGGCAGGTGGCAGATGAACGGGTAGCGGCCGGCCGCGGGGAAGGTCACCGTCGTCTCGACGGTGGACAGGGCGACCACGCTCACCTCGGTCGGGCGCCCGCCGTGGGTCGCCTCGGTCCCGGTCCGATGCGCGGCATGCACCGCCTCGTCGCCGACGATCCACTCGTGATCGATCGGATCCTCGTTGACGAGCACGAACGTGACCGGCACACCGGCCGGGACGGTGACCTGGCGCGGGACGAAGGCCGAGTAGGCGATGGTGATCACGACCCGCTCGGCCGCGGCGGCGCCGCTACACCCGGTGGCCGCCAGGGCCAGGAGGAGCAGCAGCGCCACCGCGAGCGCGCGCATCCGATGCATCGACGCCAACGCTCAGGCCGGGCGCAGCGGACCGGCGCCGCCGGCGCGGGCGAACAGGTGGTCCATCCCCAGGGGGACCGCCACCACGAGGATCGCCGCGACCAGCAGCAGGTACGGCACCGGCGAGGTCGGCGCGGGGGTCGGGCCGATCGGCGCGAACCCGGCATCCACCTCCGACGGCCGGCCGGCGCCCGAGGCGTCGATCGCCAGGTCGAAGGTCAGCTCGTCGGCCGAGGCATCGACCTCCACCTTGGTGAGCCACGCGTCGGCGGGAACCCACTCCATCCCCTCGTCCGAGCGCAGGTCGCTCAGCAGCAGGTCCGTCGCGTCGGCGCTGTGCGCGAGGCGCAGGCCGCTGGCCGGGACCACCAGTCCCGGGTTGGGGAGCAGCGCGGGCCGCTGGTCGGTGAGCAGGTAGACGTCCGCCTCGACGCGCTCGACGGCCTGCTTGCCGAGTCCCAGGATCCGCAGCGGAACCCACGGGTTGTCGGTCGGGATGGTGAGGTGGACCGGCGTGCCGTCCCCGATTGCCTGGCCACGCTCGGCCGCCGCGTCGGCGTCGAAGGCCGCGGCCATGAAGATCGGCGAGCGCTGAGCGTAGAAGTCGAGCACCTCGGGAGCGTCGGGCGGGAGACGGAACCCATGGTCCCTGGCCCACTCGCCGACCTGGTCGCCGCCGCCGCGCAGGATGGTGATGTCGAGCGCGTCGATGCGTGTCTGGAGGAGCACCTCCGCGCCGTCGGCGGTCCGGCCGCCCGCCTCGGCCGCCGCGAAGAGGTCGGCGCGCGGTGGATCGGTCTCGAGCACGAGGCGCTGGAGGGTCCAGTCGCCGCCGCGGACGACGTCGCTCGGGATGCCGGGCAGCGGGGTGATGCTGCCGAAGGCACCGCCGCCGCCGGCGAAGGCGAAGGCGGTCACGTAATGCTCGACGCCGTCGTGATAGCCGGCGAAGGTGGTGGTGCGCAGCAGGTTCACGGCACCGTTCGGGCCGATGAGCCCGCCGCAGGCGGCCGCGGGTGCGGCCAGCACGAGCAGGGATGTGCCCGCCGCGAGCAGCGGGGCGAGGAGTCGTCGCATCGGATCAGTCTCCGTGGGCGGATTGCGGATTCGATGCTGCGCAGCACGGGGTTGGACGCCGAGGGGCGCCCATCGGTTCCGAGGCCGTGGGTCCTGTGCACCCGATGTCGGCAACCGGAGGAGATCGACCGGAACCTGATGCGGATCGGCCGCATTCCGTGCATCGGGCGCAACGAAGCCGGGCCAAAGGGGGCCCGTATGGCAGCTGCGCCTCCGGTTGCCACCACCGGGCGCAAGAGCGCGTCTTGGACGGCCGGCGGACCCTTTACCCCCCGGCTTCGGCGTGCCAGGGACGCGGGTCGTCCCGGAGCAGCGCATAGAGCAGCACGTCCTGGTTGCGGCCCTCGTTGAAGAACGCTCCCCGGGCGGTCCCCTCGAGGACGAAGCCGCATTTCTCGGCGATCCGCCGCGAGGCGGCGTTGCCGGGGACGATCACCAGCTGAATGCGATGCTGCTTCTTGGTGGCGAAGAGGTAGTCCACCAGGAGCTGCACGGCCTCGGTGACGAACCCCCGGCCGGCGTAGCGATCGTCGTAGAGCTGATACGACAGCTCGAAGGCATCCCAGTAGCTGACCGGCTTGAAGAACTCGATGTGGCCGGCCAGCTCACCGTCGGGGGTGGTGATCAGCAGCTGGCCCTGCTCGCGGTCCCAGAATCCGTGGTCGGCGAACTCGCGACGGAAGCGCGTCTCTGACATGACGCCGAGCGGGAAGAAGGCGCCCCGGGTGCGAATCTCGACGTGGGCGGCGTACATGGCGTCGAGATCGGTCTCGCGCATGGGGCGCAGGGTGACGTGCGTGCCGTGAAGCATGGATGCGGGCCTCCCGCGGGAGGGTGCCCGCGTGGGAGCGGGCCGTCAAGACCGGTCTCAGCGGAACATGCGCTGCTGCTTCGCCAGGTCGAGCCGCCCGGGCTGCTCCTGGAGCAGCTCGTCGACGGTGTGCAGGCGCCGGGCGATGACGTTGAGCACCGCCCCCTCGACCTGGAGCCGCCCGTCGATGACGAGCAACGGCGAGCGGTGCAGCAGGGCGCGGTGCGCGGTGTAGACCTGCGGCCGCAGGGTCACGTTGATCATCCCCGTCTCGTCCTCCAGGGCGATGAAGACGAAGTTCTTGGCGGTCATCGGGTGCTGGACGCTGACCCCCAGGCCGGCGAGCCGGATCCGGGCGCCGTCGCGCAGCGCGCCTGCCGCCGCGACCGTGATCACGCCGCGCGCCGCCAGCCGCTCGCGGAACAGCTCCACCGCGTGCAGATGCGGGGACACGCCGGTCTCGCGGTAGTCGGCGGCGACCCGCTCGGCGGTGCTCATCGGTGGCAGCGAGGCGCCCAGCGCGCGCTGGGCGTCATCGGTCAGGCCCAGCGCGGGACGCGCCGGATCCGCATCGGGCAGGGTGGTGCGCAGCTGCCAGAGGAGCTCGCGGCGCGGCACATCGGTCCAGTCGAAGGCACCGATGCTGATGAGCCGCTCGACCACCTGCTCGCCCAGCCCGGTGCGGGCCACGAA
>DASSPJ010000044.1:0-52707 GCA_035699665.1 Candidatus Limnocylindria bacterium | reverse complement strand
GCCTGGGCCTCCCACTCCACCGGCGCCTCCAGGGACACGTGCGTCGTCGTGACGGTGCGCACCGCGCCGCTGCCGGACGGGATGGGGGACCCGTTGCCGCCGGGCGCAGAGCCGAACTGGCCGGCCAGGACGGTCCCGACGATGCCGAACGCGATGAGCGCGCCCACCACGATGCCGACCGCCAGCCACGTGGGCAGGCGATGCAGTGGCGACGCCTCGCCCGGCGCCAGGGTTGCGGCCTCCGGGCCGGCGGGCGCCGGGGCAGCCGCGGCCGGCACCGGCTCGAGGGGTGCCCCGCAGTGCTCGCAGAACCGGTGCTCCGGCGGGTTGCGTCTCCCGCACGCCGTGCAGGGCTTCATGTCGGCGTCCGCGGTGACGCGGCGGTGGCGACGCCGCATTCGGGGCAGAACGCGCCGAGCAGAAGTCGCCGATCGCAGCCGGGGCACGTGCCGAGCCTCAGGTTCATGGCTCGCGCCTCGCGCACCAGCATGTGCTGGAGCACGATGCGGAGCGCCAGCACGCCGAGAGCCACCACCACGACATCGGCGAGGAGGCGCAGGACCGGGTCGAGCGCGCTGGCGCCGAGAGCGGCATCGACGATGGTGAATGCGGCTGCCAGGAGCACCGCCCCGATGCCCAGCACCGGTCCCCACGACGGCATGGCCGCGGGCCGCGCGAGGAGGCCGACCAGCACGCCGGTGGTGGCGCCGTGCAGGATCGGGCGCAGGAGCGCCAGCACCAGGACGGGCACGATCCAGTCCGCGGGGCGCGCGCTGCTCTCGAGCTCCGGAAGGAGGCTGCCGTAGCGAGCGAGCGTTTCGCCCAGCGCAAAGCCGACCCCCGACGCCACACCCAGCACCACGCCGTCCGGAGCCTGGAGCGCGATGCGCCGCGCCCCGACGAGGACGGGGATCGGCTTGATGAGCTCGCCCACGAGCACCGGGATCACCGCCGGCAGGATCCATCCGGACGATCCGCCGATATCGAAGAAGGGTGCGGCGGGCGTCAGGGCCCGCGCGGCGATCGCCAGGGCCAGCCCGAGAAGGGCGCCGCCGCCGAGCGCCATGCCGACGAGCGCGGCCGGCGTGTCCCGCGTCACGCGCACCTCGTACAGGTAGACCAGGTAGAGGACCGGCACCAGGAAGGCGCCCGCCAGGATGGCGCCGGCCAGCAGGCCGGCCAGCAGCAGCAGCAGGACGACCACCGTGCCGGCCACCAGGGCGAGGCGGAACGTGTCAAGGCCGCCGGTGGCAAGGTGCGGGAGGAGGGTGCTGACGACGGACGGGGCCAGGGTCGCCTCGCCCGACTGCGCGACGTAGCGCTCCGTCGCGGCTCCGCGGTCGCGCGCGGAGGTCTGGTCGCGGCCACAGTGGGCGCAGAACCGACCGTCGGGCCCGTCGCGGTCACATCCCCGACACGTCACAGAGCCCGTCCTCCACGGTCGCCGCTGGCGTAGGCGTGCATCCTAGTGAATCACGGCGCGGTGCCGATTCGGGGATCCGACGTGTAGGTCCAGCGGACGGTCGGGAAGATCGCGACCTCGACGAGGTCGAAGGCCTCCGCGGCCGTGGCTTCAGCCGCCTGGCTGAGGATGGTGTACACGATCATGCCGTCCGCCGAGACGCCGACCAGCTGCGAGGTGACCAGCGACTCGGATGCGGCTCCGGGCCGCGGATGACAGATGAACGTGACGCGGCCGGGGACGGGCAGCACGGACTGCGTCTCCCGCTCGTCGCACACCTCGCCACCCACCGCCGCCAGGGTCGCGTCGCGGTGCGCCGCCACGGCATCGGCGAGGCCGGTCGGTGTCTGCTGCAGCGCGGCGGCGACGAGCACCGTGATATCGAACTCCGCGTGGTGCAGACCGATCTGGCCCGGCTCGGTCACCGTGTACGCCCAGCCTGCCGGCGCGACCAGCGAGACGAGCTCGCTGCTGAGCGGGGTGCGCTCGGCAACCGCGGTCGCCGATGGCGCAACCGTCACCAGGGCGGTCGGGACCGCTACCGACGGCGTCGGGCTGGACGCTCCGCCGTCGCACGCCGCGACACCGGCAAGCACGAGGACCAGCGCGCCGGCTCCGCCGCGGACGCTCAATGCCGGTCCGTCCCGGTCTTCGCGGCGTGCTCCGCGATGACCTTCTCGGCGATCTGGTGCGGCACCTCCGCGTAGTGGTCGACGCGCCACGAGAAGCGGCCCCGGCCCTGGGTGATGCTGCGCAGCTCGGTGGCGTAGTGCGACATCTCGGACTGCGGGACCTGGGCGCGAAGGTGCTGGAGGCCGCCGTCGGAGTCCATGCCGAGCACGTGGCCCCGCTTCCCGGTGAGCTGCCCCATCACGTCGCCCATGTACTCGTCGGGCACGATCACCTCGACCTCCAGGATCGGCTCGAGGAGGATCGGATCGGCCTGCTCGAAGGCGCGCTTGAGGGCCTGTGAGGCGGCGACCTTGAAGGCCATCTCGGAGCTGTCGACGGTGTGGTACGAGCCGTCCACCAGGGTGGCCTTGAGGTCGACCACCGGGTAGCCGGCCAGCACGCCCTCGGCCATGGCCTCGCGCAGGCCCTTCTCGACCGCCGGGATGTACTGCTTGGGCACCACCCCGCCGACGATCCGGTCGCCGAAGACGAAGCCGTCGCCCATCGAGCCGGGCTCGAACTCGATCACCACGTGGCCATACTGGCCGTGGCCCCCGGTCTGGCGCTTGTACTTGTTGTCGATCCGGGTTGGCCTGCGGATCGTCTCGCGATACGGCACGCGCGGCGTGGCGGTGCGGACCGATGCGCCGAACTTGCGCTTGAGGCGCTCGACGATGACGTCGACCTGGGCGTCGCCCATGGCGGTCAGGATCGTCTCGTTGGTCCCTTCCTCGCGGTGGATGCGGATCGCCGGCTCCTCCTCCTCGAGCCGGTGCAGGGCCTGCCCGAGCTTGTCGAGATCGGCCTTCGACTCGGGCTCGACCGCCACCTGGAGCGTCGGGTTGGGGAAGACCAGCGGCGGCATCTGGGTGGACTGCGAGCGGTCCGCGACGAGCGTGTCGCCGGTATGCGTGCCGGTCAGCTTGGCCACCGCGGCGATGTCGCCGGGACCGACCTTGGGGATCGTGACCTGGTCCTTGCCCATCAGGCCGAGCAGGTTGCCGAACCGCTCCTCGGCCTTGCGGTTGACGTTCCACACGTGACCCTGGCTGCTCAGCGACCCGGAGAAGACCCGGAAGTAGGTGAGCCGCCCGACGAACGGATCGGCGGTCGTCTTGAAGACCTGCGCGACGAACGGCGCGGATGGATCCGGCTCGACGCGGCTGCCATCGGCCGCCTCACGCGCGCCGAGCTCGGCAGGGGAAGGGATGTGCCGGGCGATCATGCTGAGCAGCTCGCGCACGCCGATGTTCCTGATCGCGCTGCCGACGAAGACCGGCACCACGCTGCCCTCGCGAGTGCCCTTGTGGACCGCGGCCTCGATCTCGGCGTCGGTGAACGGCTGGCCCTCGAGGTATTTCTCCATGAGCTCGTCGCTCGCCTCGGCAGCCGCCTCGACCAGCGCGTCGCGCCGGGAGTGCTCGATGCCCTCCAGCTCGGGCGGAATCGGCACCTCGGTCGGCTTGCCGTTCTCGTAGACGGTGGCGTGCTCCTCGATGACGTCGACGTAGCCACGGAAGTCATCGGCCGCCCCGATCGGGAGGTAGACCGGCGCGATCTTGGGGCCGAACTTCGCCTTCAGGCCGTCCAGCGCCGCGTCGTAGTTGGCGTTCTCGCGGTCCATCTTGTTGACGAACACGAAGCGGGGGAGGCGGCGCTCGTCGGCCATCCGCCACACCTCCTCGGTGCCGACCTCGACGCCGGCGCTCGCGTCGACCACCACGATCGCGGCATCCACCGCGGCCAGTGCCTGCACCACGTCCGAGGCGTAGTCCGCGTAGCCGGGTGAGTCGACGATCGTGATCCGCGTGCCGTCGTGCTCGAGCGTGCCGACCGCGAGGTTGATGCTCTGCCGGCGCTTCTGCTCGTCGGGATCGTGGTCGAACGCGCTCGTGCCGGCGTCGACGCTGCCCAGCCGCGCGATCGCGCCGGCGTCGAAGAGCATCGCCTCGGCGAGGCTCGTCTTGCCGGCGCCACCGTGGGAGATGAGTGCGACGTTGCGAATGCGATCGGGCGTGGTCGGCTTCATCGATGCTCCTCGGAGGTGGGCGGCCATTATCGTGCACGCACCGGACGATGGTGGGACCATCGATCGCATGTTCCCCCACGTGCGCTACGTGACCGATCCGCAGCCCGCCGCGGATCCCATCGGCTTCGTGCTGGACGCCCTCGCAAACCCGCTCCACGTCCTGGCGCTGGCCGCCGGCGCGCTCCTGGTGCTCGGACTGGTCGTCGCCTGGGCGCGCTTGAGACCGATGGAGACCGCGCGCCGCCGCCTCGTCGCCCGCGCCGAGAGCTACCGCCCCTTCGTTCCGTGGATGCTGCGCCTGTCGTTCGGCCTGGTCCTGCTCGGTGCGGGCATGACGCGGGTCCTGTTCGCGCCCGACGTCAGCCCGCCGGAGTGGCCGTACCTGGCGCTCAGCGCGCTCGGATTCCTGCTGCTGCTGGGGCTGGCAGTGCGCCCCGCGGCGATCATCGGTCTGCTCATCTACCTCGGCGGGCTGGTGTGGCAGCCGGGGCTGATCGAGATCTGGGACGTGGCCGGCGGGCTGGCCGCCCTGGCGCTGCTGGGCCCCGGGCTGCCGAGCGTCGACGACCTGCTGCGCCACGCCTTCCCACGGGCTCCGGGACGCGCGGCGGCGACCGAGGCGCCGGCGCCATCGGTCTACGACGACTGGGTGCCGCTGCTGGTGCGCGTCGGGCTCGGCGGCGCCTTCCTCGCCTCGGGGATCGTCGACAAGTTCCTCGTCTACCCCCAGGCCCTCGAGGCGGTCGACCGGTACCACCTCACCTCGCTCATCCCGGTGTCGCCGGACCTGTGGGTGGTGGGCGCAGGGCTGGTGGAGGCGGCCCTGGGCCTCGCCATCCTGCTGGGCGTGCTGACCCGTGCCTCCGCCGTGGTCGGGTTCGCGGTGCTCACCCTCGCCGTCTTCGGCCTGCCGGACGACCCGATCCTGGCCCACGTGGGCCTCTTCGGGCTGAGCTCGATCCTCGTCGTGCTGGGGAGCGGGCGCTGGAGCGTGGATGCGTGGCTCGGTCGCCGCTTCGCGGGTGCGGCGGCGGAGGACCCGGCGCTTGCCACATGATCGCTTGGTGGGCAGGCTGCGGGCATCCGGCGCGAGTCACTCGCCATTTGGCGCTCCGCTGAGGCATCTGGCAGCCAACTGCCCTGCGCGGGCCGCGGATCCCGCCAGGCTGCCCACCAGCGGAGCAACTGGCAGGAAGCGCCGGGTTGGCAGCTGATCAGGAGGTGGGCGCTGGCACGCGGAGGAACACGAGCAGCGACCCGGAGCCTGGACGAGGGTGTCGCAGCCATCCTCGTGCTGCCTGCCCGCGCATCGTGAAGCGGCGGAAGAGGGCCGCGTGCGTGGCAACGGCACGGTGCACGCTGCGCTGGTCGGGGAAGACGAGCATCCGAACCGTTTCCGCTGGCCGCGGCCAGCCCTGCAACGCGGCCAGGTGCGGACCGAGCCGCGCCTTGACGTCCAGCCGCCCGAGCAGATCCTGAAGGTCGCCGACAGCGGTCTTGACCTCAACGACCAGCAGGATCCCGGTTCGAGGATGAAAGGCCAGGACGTCGCACCGGCCGCGGTCGCCGTAATGATTGAAGCTCACCTCCACCGCGACCTGCCAGCCGGCCGCAGCCAGCATGTCGGCGATGGCGTTCTGTAGGCGGGCGTGACCCGCGTCAAGCAGGCGATCGAGGGCAGCGCCCTGCCACGCGACGGAAACGAGCAGCCTGGCACCCAGCGCGGCGGCGAGCCGGTCGAGGACATCGAGGCGCACGCGGCCCGCCTGCCCCGTCTCGAGACGTTGGATCGCGGACCGTGACACGCCGGACACCTCGGCCAGGCGGGCCTGCGTGAGGTGGTGGTGGCGCCGCAGCGTGCGGAGCTGAAGGCCCAGGCGTCGCCACATCGCTCCAGCATGGGTGCGATGCCCTTATCGGCGCCTTATCGGCCGCTTAGCGCCCGATGACCGCCATTGGTAGAATCAGCGCTCCGCTGAGCACGAATCTCCACCTGGAGGGTCCATGTCCGGCCACAGCAAGTGGTCGCAGATCAAGCGACAGAAGGGCGCCAACGACGCCAAGCGCGGCGCGCTCTTCACGAAGCTGACGCGCGAGATCATCACCGCCGCCCGCAACGGCGGCGGCGACGTGGACGGCAACTACCGGCTCCGCATGGCGATCGACAAGGCGCGGGCCAACAGCATGCCGGCCGACAACATCAAGCGCGCCATCGAGCGGGCGACCGGCAGCGGTGCCGATGCGGAGCAGTACGAGGAGATCACCTACGAGGGGTTCGGCCCGAGCAACGTGGCGGTGATCGTGGCGGCGATGACCGACAACCGGAACCGCACCGCGTCGGAGATCCGCAGCGCGTTCAACAAGGTCGGGGGGTCGCTGGCCCCGGTGGCGTGGCAGTTCGAGCACAAGGGCGTGATCAGCATCCCGCTCAACGGTCGCGACCCGGATGAGCTCAGCCTGCTCGCCATCGACGCCGGCGCCAGCGACGTGGACAGCCCCGATGCGGGTGCCGTGGTGGTCTACACCGATCCGGCCGACCTCGAGCGGGTGCGCGGCGCCCTGGCTGCCGCGGGCTACGAGGCCGACACGGCGGAGCTGAGCATGGAGCCGACGACCAGAGTCGAGCTGGCCGACGAGAAGAGCGCCCGGGCGGTCCTCGGCTTCGTGGAGCGCCTCGAGGACCTCGACGACGTGCAGAACGTCTACGCCAACTTCGACATCCCCGCCGAGCTGATGGAGTCGCTCGAAGCCTCGGTGGTCTGAGGCCCCAGCGCCTAGGATGGGCGCGTGATCGCGCTCGGCATCGACCCAGGCACCGCCATCTGCGGCTTCGGCGTGGTCGAGCTGGCCGATGGCCGGCTGCGCATGGTCGACGCCGGGGTCGTGCGCACCGCCGCGGATCGCACCGATGCGTCCCGCCTCGTCGAGCTGCATGGCGCGCTGCGCGCGCTGGTGGCGGAGCATCGCCCCGACGTGGTCGCGGTCGAGCGCCTCTTCTTCCAGCGCAACGTGCAGACGGCGATGACCGTCGGGCAGGCCCGCGGTGTCGCGCTGCTGGTGGCGGCTGAGGCGGAGCTGCCGATCGACGAGCCGACGCCCAACGAGGTGAAGCTGGCGGTGTGCGGCAGCGGCAACGCGGACAAGCGGCAGGTAGCCGAGATGGTCGAGCGGCTGCTGCACGTCAGCCTGGCCGGCGTCCCGGATGACGCGACCGATGCCCTCGCCGCGGCGATCGGCGCGGCCTATCGGTCGGTGAGCACGGCGCGCGCGGTGGCGCGGTGATCGGGTCGCTGCGCGGCCACGTCGCGCACATCGGTCTCGACCATGCGCTCATCGAGGTGGGTGGCGTGGGCTACCGGGTCGTCGCCGGTGCCGCCCTGCTTGGCAAGCTGCGGCCCGGCAGCGAGGCCCGCGTGTACACCCATCACCTGGTTCGCGAGGATCAGCAGGCGCTGTTCGGATTCGCGACCACCGAGGAGCTCGCCTTCTTCGAGCTGCTCATGACCGTCAGCCAGGTCGGCCCGCGGCTCGCGCTGGCGATCGTCAGCGCGCACCCGGTGACGAAGCTGCAGCTGGGCATCGTCGGTGACGACGTCGACCTCTTCACGTCGGTGAGCGGCGTGGGGCGCAAGACGGCGCAGCGGATCATCCTGGAGCTCAGGGAGAAGGTGCACGCCGCCGGGATCGCCGGGGGGAGCGCATCGGCCTCCTCCGACTCCGATGTCGTGGCGGCGCTCGAGTCGCTCGGCTACACCGCGTCGGAGGCGCGCCGCGCGGCCGGGGCGGTGGCGGGAACGGACGGCGAGCTCGACACCCGCATCAAGGCCGCCCTCCAGGAGCTCGCGCGGCGGCGATGACCGACTGGAGCGACCCGGCGGTCGCGGAGCGCATCCTGCGCTCGTTCCGGACCTGGGCGGTGGTGGGCTGCTCGTCCGACCCGCGCCGGCCGTCACATGGCGTGTCGCGCTACCTGCTGGGCCAGGGGTTCGAGGTCGTGCCGATCAACCCCAACGAGACCGAGGTGCACGGCCGGCCGGCGTACCCGAACCTCGCCACGGTGCCCGCCGACCTGCGCGCGCGCATCGAGGTGGTCGATCTCTTCCGCCGCAGCGACGCCGTCCGGCGGCACGTGGAGGAGGCGATCGCGATCGGCGCCAGGGCAGTCTGGATGCAGCTCGGCGTGTGGGATGCCGAGGCCGCGCAGCTCGCCGCCGACGCGGGGCTGCTGGTCGTCATGGACCGCTGCCCGGCGATCGACGGCCCGCGCGTGCTCGGAGGCCCGGGCGACGCCTGAGCACCGCGTCCGTCCCGCCCGCCCCGACGAGGCGGACACCCTGCGCGCACTGGCGCACCGATCGAAGGCGCACTGGCCGTACGACGCCGCGTTCCTGGAGCGCGTCGCGCCGATGCTGGTCCTGACGGCGGCTGAGATCCGCCGCGACGAGGTGCACGTGCTCGAGGTCGACGGCGCGCTGGTCGGCTGGCACCGCGTCTCGCTCCACGACGACCACGGCGAGCTGGAGGACCTGTGGGTCGAGCCGGCGTTCATCGGGGCGGGGTGGGGGAGGCGGCTGTTCGAGCATGCCGCCGACGTCGCGCGCGCGCACGGCGCCTCGGCACTGGAGTGGGACGCCGAGCCGTTCGCCCAGGCCTTCTACGAGCGCATGGGCGGGGTCGAGATCGGCCGGACGCCGTCGGCCGCGGAGGAGGGGCGCACGCTGCCCCGCATGCGTCTGGTCCTGTAGCTGCGCCTGCCGCCGCCGCCGCGCGCAGGGCCTGCCTGTACTGGGCGTGAATGGCCCGCATGCTCACCGGGAGCGCACCGCGCCCACCGAGCGAGAAGTTCGACGACTGGCGCGACTCGAGCTCTAGCGGCGCAGGCCCAGGCCGATGTGCCCGTACGGCGGCCGAGGATCGGCGTAGGTCCGCACCGCGGGATCGTCGTCCGACTGGGCGACCTCGTCCCACAGTCGGTTCTGGGTGTCGAAGCTGACCTCGACGAGCTGCGGCCAGCGCGCCAGCATGCGGTTGCCGATCTCGTGAACGAGGTGCTGGATGGAGAGGCTGACGAACTCGTGGAAGACGGCGGCTGCCAGATCGGAGACCTGCTCTGCGGCGACGTACCGCGCAGGATCGAGGCCCAGGGCGTCGTTCGCATCGGTATAGCGCCAGCCGATGTCGGCCCAGATGTACAGCGGGCGGTCCGGACGCTCGGGGAGGGTCGTGTGCTCGTCGCGCGCGAAGTCGGCGAACGAGGAGCCGGTGAGCTTGATGAGCTGGAGGCCCGTGCGCCCGCAGGCGTGGTCGGTGATTCGGACAGCGCCCCGGCCGTCCCGGTCGAGCTCCAGGCGCGCCGTTCCCTGCTCGCCGCGATCGCGCGAGAAGAGCCGGTCGGAGGCCGCGAAGCCGTCCCCATCGTCGGCGGGCACGACCGCCGCGGGGAACGGCAGGTCGCGGCCCAGCATGGTCAGCGAGGCCATGTGCGGGTAGGTATCGAGGAAGGCCGTGCCGACCTCGTGCAGCCAGCCCTCCAGGGTGCGAGCGGAGGCACGCAGCGAGGCGGCGTGGATGAAGTTCTTCATCGTGTCGGTGGCCACCACCATCCGGTTGTCGCCCTGCTCGTAGGCGGGCCAGAAGTCCTCGCCGTGGACCACGACCTCGATCTCGGCCGCGGTCAGCGTGTTCTCGCGCCCGGTGAACGGCGACTCGGGGATCGGTGTCACGCCGGTGAGCGGCTCGGCCCGGGTGCGGTAGACCTTGACGTCCGCCTTGCCGTAGCGGATCTCGTGCTGCATGGCGGCGATCCTACGCTTCCCGCAGCCGCGCCAGCCGGTCGGCGGCGATGTCGACGCAGTCGTCGACGGCCCGCCGCAGCTCGGCGGGGGTCTCGTTCCGCAGAGCCACTTCGAGGAGCGGGATGATGTCGGCCCGCGAGCGGCCGGCCACGAAGACGACGAAGCGGAAGCCGTGGATGCGCTCGTACGCGTCGTTGAGGAAGGCCAGCTCCTCGGCCACCCGCGCCGCCTCGGCATCGGCGTACGGGTCATCGGTCGCGTAGCCCTGCTCGGCGTGGCTGAGCGGCGAGACGCTGGCCGGCGCGGCGCCGATGCGCGGATGGGCGTCGGCCAGCTCGACCGCCTCATCGGCGGGCAGCTCGCGCGCGATGCGGCCCGCGGCGGCGACCAGGTCCCCATCGGTCTCGAACGGGCGCTCGGCTGCCACCCGCGCCAGGAACCGCGGCGCGCCCTCGAAGAGCAACCCCATCTCGTGCGCGAAGGCCTCGACCGGCAGCGCATTGAGGTCCTCGATGGCGGGGAAGCCGACGCGCGGCAGCACCTGGTCGATGCCGGTCACCGGCAGCTCGAGCTCGACGAGGTCGCGCAGCGGGAGGCCGTTGTCGGGGTTGACCGCCGGGATCTGCGGCTTGAGCGCCCGGTCCGCGGCCACCGCGTCGGCGTGCACGCGCGCCACGCGCATCCCGCGGCGCAGGTAGAAGCCGATCGCCTCGAGGTTGTCGTTGGTCGTCACCAGCCACAGCCGCCGATGCCCCGATGCGGCGGCCACCTGGAGCGCCGTCTCGAGCAGCGCGGTGCCGGCGCCGGTCCCCGCCGGGTCGGCATGCAGGGTGAGCACCTCGAAGCCGCCGTCGGGCGTCTCGTGGACGGTGGCCAGCCCCACGCGCTGGCCGCCCACCTCGGCCACCAGGCCCGGCAGCTCGAGCGGGTCGAGCAGCTCGCCGAGGCGCGCCGTCATCCGCGTCCCCTGGCGGCCGGCGATGAGCCAATCGGCCCAGGCGCGGTCGTCCGCCTCGAGATCGCGGATGCGCACCGCCGGCGCCGAGACGGTCACGGTCGGCCGGTCAGCTGCCGCGATACGTGGTCAGGCCGAAGGGCGCGAGGATGAGCGGCACGTGGTATGCCCGCTCGGCGTCCTCGATGCGCAGCCCCACCGCGCAGCCCTGGAAGAAGGAGTCCTCGCCGCGGTACGAGGCCACGTCGAAGAGGATCTGGTAGTCGCCGACCTCGAGCTCGTCCCCGTCGAGGAGGTCGGCGATGCGCCCGTCGGCATCGGTCTCGAGCTCGTTGATGAGCTCCGAGCCGCCGTCATCGGTCAGGCGGAAGACGGCGACCGCCACCCCGTGGGCGGGGATGCCGCGCTCCGTGTCCAGCACGTGGGTGCTGATGGTGGGCCGCGCTGCCATGCTGATCGCTCCTGCTACGCTCGACGCATCATGACCGATGCGCCGACCGCCCGCGACGCCCGCGTCGACGTGCTGCTGGCCGGCTCGCTCACGCCGCCCGGGGTGGTGAGCACCTGCACCCTGGTCCGCTCCGGCGAGGTGGTGGCGGTGGTCGATCCGGGGATGGCGCGACGCCAGACCGATATCACCGACGCGCTGCGCGCGCACGGCCTGCGACCCGAGGCGGTCACCGACGTCATCCTCGGCCACCATCACCCCGACCACACCATGAACGTCGCCCTCTTCCCGGTGGCGCGCGTCCACGACCACTGGGCCATCTACGCCGGCTGGGACTGGACCGACCGGGACGCCGAGGGCTACGAGCTGACCCCGGCGGTGCGCCTGATCCGGACCCCCGGCCACACGGCCGAGGACATCACCACGCTGGTCGGGACGCCCGCGGGCATCGTGGCGCTGACGCACCTGTGGCTGCACGCCGGGGCCGGGCCCAGCGAGTACGACGAGGACCCTGCGGCCTGCACGGCCTCACGCGAGCGGGTGCTGGCGGTCGCCGACGTCATCGTGCCGGGTCACGGGGCGCCGTTCCGCGTCGACGGCGCGGCGTACCATCCGCCGCATGGCTGACCTGACGATCCGGGTGGGGGAGCTGACCTTCATGGCGCGCTGGGAGGAGGCGGCGCCGCTCACCCGTGAGGCCCTGCGCGCCTGGCTCCCGATCCGCTCGCAGCTCATCCACTGCAAGTGGAGCGGCGAGTCGACCTGGATTCCCTTCGGCGAGCAGCGGCCGGACGTGGGCTACGAGAACCACACCTCGCACCCCGCGCCGGGCGACCTGCTCATCTACACCGGCGAGATCAGCGAGTGCGAGATCCTCTTCCCGTACGGCGCGTGCAGCTTCAGCTCGCGCGTCGGACAGCTCGCCGGCAACCACTTCGCGACGCTCGTCAGCGGCCGGGAGCAGCTGCCCGAGATGGGGCGCCGCGTCCTGTGGGAGGGCGCGCAACAGATCGAGATCAGCGAGGGGTAGACGCCCACGCGCGACGCGCGCGGGTGGCACACTCGCTCGGTGAGCACCCGTCGGCGCAGCGCGCCGTCCGCGTTCGGCTTCCCGGTTCCGGCCAGCCCCGCCAGCCTCGACGGGGTGGTCAACGTGCACGACTTCGAACCGATCGCCCGCGAGCGCCTCGACGCTCGCGCCTACGGCTACTTCGCCTCCGGCGCCGGCGACGAGCGTTCCGTCGCCGACAATCTCGCGGCGTGGCGACGCTGGCGGTTGCTGCCGACCGTGCTGACCGGCGCGCGTGATCCCGATACCTCGGTGTCGCTCCTCGGGACGGCGGCGGCCCTGCCGTTCGGGATCGCGCCGACCGCCCTTCAGGGGATGGCCCACCCCGATGGCGAGATCGCGATGGCGCGTGCCGCGGCGGCGGCCGGCGTGCCGTTCGTGCTCAGCACCGCGTCGACCAGGTCCCTCGAGGAGGTCGCCGCGTCAGCGGGGACGGGTGGCTCCGGTCCACGCTGGTTCCAGCTCTACGTCGAGCCGGACATGGGCTTCGCGCGCGAGCTGGTCGAGCGTGCCGAGGCGGCCGGATACGGGGCGATCGTGCTGACCGTCGACCTGCCGGTGGCCGGCTACCGCGAGCGCGACCTGCGCACGCGCTTCGCGATCCCGGCCTCGGTCCAGGCGCACGTGCCGGCGGGGCGCGACGCGTCGGAGGAGACGTTCATGGCCTACATCGACCGGAAGCCGGAGCTGCGCTGGGCCGACGTCGCCACCGTCGCGAACTGGACATCCCTGCCGCTGGTGGTCAAGGGCATCCTCGCGCCGCGTGACGTGGAACGCGCCATCGATCACGGTGCCCGGGCGGTGTGGCTCTCGAACCACGGCGGCCGGCAGCTCGACGGGGCGGTCACTGCCGCCGAGATGCTCCCCGAGGCGGTCGAGGCCGCACGCGGGCGCGCCGAGCTGTACGTCGACGGCGGCGTGCGGCGGGGGAGCGACCTGCTCGTGGCGCTGGCCCTCGGCGCGCGTGCGGCATTCCTGGGGCGCCCGTTCCTGTACGCGCTGGCAGCCGCCGGCGAGGTCGGGGTCGCGCACGCCATCGCCGTCCTGGCCGAGGAGCTGCGGCGAGGGCTCACCATCCTCGGCGCCACCGGGGTAGGGGACCTGCGGCCGAGCCACGTGCGGGTCGCCACGTGAGCCCGCCGCCCGACCTCGTCATTCGCGGCGGCTCGATCGTCACCCCCGGGGGGACGCGGCGCGCCGACGTCGCCGTCACCGCCGGCCGGGTCAGCGCCGTGGGCGACGACCTCGCGGACCGCGCCGCGGTGACCGATGACGCGACCGGCATGGTCGTCCTGCCCGGCGTGGTCGACGTCCACACCCACCTGCGCCTCCCGGTCCCGGAGGAGCCGGATCGATTCCTGCGCGACACCGCGGCCGCCGCGCGGGGCGGCACGACCACCGTGCTGTCGTTCAACAACCCGGGCACTGGCATCAGCGACGCAGGCGCCGCCTCGCTGCTCGCCGGGATGCGCGAGTTCCGCGAGCGGACCGCGGGCCAGGCGGCGGTCGACATCGGCCTCAACGCGGTCGTGACCGGCGGGCAGGCCCGGGCGCTGGAGGAGCTGCCGGCGCTCATCGAGGCGGGCGTGCCGACCTTCAAGGCGTTCATGGTCTACGACTTCCGGCTCCCGGATGACCGCCTCGAGGCGGCGATGCGCGTCGCGGCACGGCACGGCGGGATGCTCCAGGTGCACTGCGAGGAGCCGGCGATCATCGACCCGCTGGTGGCCGCCGCGGTCGGGCGGGGCGAGACCGGATGTCGCCACCACATGCTCACCCGACCGCCGCGCGCGGAAGGCGCCGCCACCCGCAAGGCGATCGCGATGGCGCGTCGCGTGGAAGCGCCGCTGTACATCGTCCACCTCAGCTGCGAGGAGGCGCTCGAGGCCGTCGCCGAGGCGAAGGGGCGCGGCGAGCCGGTGTACGCCGAGACCTGCCCGCATTACCTGGCCCTCACCGACGCCCTGTACGACGCCGACGACGAGGCCGAGGTCATCAAGCGCGTCATCTCGCCTCCCCTCCGCTCGCGGACCGATGTCGAGGCCCTGTGGGCCGGACTGCGGGAGGGGCAGCTGGACGTCGTCGCGTCGGACCACGTCCCGGACCGGCTGCGCGTCGAGAAGCAGGTTCCGGCGCCGCCCTTCCCGGAGATCAGCAACGGCGGGCCGGGGATCGAGACGCTGCTCGCCGTCCTCTGGTCGGAGGGCGTGGCGCGCGGCCGCCTCGCCGCTGAGCGGCTGGTCGAGCTGCTGGCCGCCACGCCGGCCCGCCTCTTCGGCCTGCCGGACAAGGGCCGCATCGAGGTCGGGGCGGATGCCGACCTGGTGGTCTTCGATCCCGATGCGCGCGGGACGATCACCCAGGCGGCGCTGCATCACACCAGCGACTACACGCCATTCGAGGGCCTCGAGCTCCGCGGGCGCCCGGTCCGCGTCTACCTCCGCGGGCGCCAGCTGGGAACGGTCGAGTCCGGTCCGATCGGCCGGTTCGTCGAGCGCATGCTGCGCCCATGACCGATGCGCCGCGCGAGCGACTCGTCCTCGAGGGACCGGGCCCCGAGCCGGAGGTGGGCCGCTGGTTGGCGGCCCTCGAGGACGGCCGCCGGGACACGCTGCGCGAGCTCGAGGGCGTCACCCCGGCGATGGTCGACTGGCGCCCGGACGCGCCGCTCAACAGCATCGGCGCGCTCCTCTACCACGTCGCCCTCATCGAGGCCGATTGGCTGCTCGACGACATCCTGGGCCTGACCGACTGTCCCGCCTGGATCGTTGAGCTGCTGCCGTACGCCGACCGCGATGACGAGGGGCGCCTGACGCGCGTCGACGGGCAATCACTGGCACAGCACCTGGACCGCCTGTCACGCATCCGGGCCTTCCTCATCGGGGAGCTGCGCGCCATGCCGCCCCACGAGCTGCACGCGCCGCGCCGCCGCGCTCGCTACGACGTCTCGCCGGCGTGGGTGCTACACCACCTCGCCCAGCACGAAGCGGAGCACCGCGCGCACATCGCCTGGCTGCGCGACACGTATCGGCGGGAACCGCACGGCTGAGCCGCGCGTCCGGCAGGCATGCCTCTCCGATCGGCGCTCGTCGCCCTGCTCCTGCTCACCGGCTGCTCGCTGCTCCCCGGCACGGGCGGGCTCGACGGCGCGTGGACGCTCGTCTCGGGCACGCACGACGGTGCGCGGCTGCAGCTCATCGACAACGCGCCGCTGACGCTGACCATCGAAGGCACCGCGGTCAGCGGCCACGCGGCCTGTAACGGGTTCTCGGGCAGCGCGACCATCAGCGGCAGCCAGTTCCGGCTCGGCGACCTCGCGTCGACCATGATGGGCTGCGACCCACCGATCATGGCCCTCGAATCCGCCTACCACGCCGCGCTGGGGGCTGTGCGCGAGGCACGCCGCAGCGGCGACCGCCTGACGCTGACCGGCGACGGTGTGGAGCTGGCCTACACCCGCACGCCACCGACGCCGGACGCGGCGCTCGTCGAGACCGATTGGCAGCTCGAGACGATGCTCACGGGCGGCGCCGCGTCGAACGCGGCCGACTTCGACCGCGTGACCATGCGCTTCCACGCCGACGGCACCGTCGAGGGGACGGCCGGCTGCCTGACCTGGAACGGGTCGTGGACGCAGGATCCGACGGGGAGCGTGGCGGTCACCGCGGTCCTGGTCACGGAGACCGGCTGTGGCCCGGGCCCCGCCGTCAGCGCGGAGGATGCGGTGCGCTCCGTGGTCGAGGGCGGGTTCGGCGCCGCCGTCGAGGGCGAGCGCCTGGTTCTCGAGCCGGAGGAGGGGATCGGGCTGGAGTTCCGCCCGGCGAGCTAGGCGCTGGTCAACAGACCGATGCCCAGCGCCACGACCCCCGCGGCGAGCGAGGCGCTCCCGGCATAGATCAGCCACACCAGGCCATTCGGGCGCGTCCGCCCGGCGCCCATCGAGCTGAGGAAGAAGCCGGCCGGCATGAGGATCGCGGCGAACGGCACCCCCTGGCGCGCCACCGCGCCGAGCACCCCGTCGAGCCTGGCGGCATCGACGTACAGCTGTGCCACCAGCGAGAGGATGACCAGCACCCCGGCGTGCGCGTGGCCGGCTCGCGCGAAGCCGATCTGGAACGGGGTCCTATCGGTCTGGCGCATCCACAGGGAGAGCAGGTAGTAGCCGCCGGATTCGATGGCGACCACGGTCAGCAGCAGGATGCCGGCGAGGGTGAAGGTGGCTGGGGAGACGGTGAGGGTCATCGGTCCATCCGTGGGCGGGGTGAGCCATCCTAGAGTCTCGGCGGGTCGCGACGCCATCCCCGCGTGCGCGTCCTCATGGCGGCGCGGGGCGGCAGCCCGTCGTCGGCGCCTGAGCACGAAACCGGCCTGAAGGACCCCTCGCCGGACCGTGGCACGGCGAAAGGGAGTACGCTGGCGGGCCCGTCGCAGCACCGGACGTCCGCGCTGCGACCGCCAGGAGAGGTCACCTTGCCCGTCCCGTCCACGCGTCTCGGCCGCCGTACCAGCGACCTGCGGGTCCTCCAGCGCGCCACCGCCACCATCGAGGAGCTCAACGAGATGCTCGACCGTCAGCTCGCCGGCGAGCCGTCGGAGAGCGAGCGGATGCGACTGCTGCGCGCCACGACCAACCAGATCACTCGCGCCGCCAACGACGGTATCCAGGCGTACCGACGCGTCGTCGCCGCGGTCAAGTCGGAGGAGGCGCGCTCGGACGCCGCAGACGCGGCAGAGCTGGCGCGCATCCAGGCGGCCCTGGAGACGGCCCGCACGGAGCTCCTGCGGGCGCTCGAGGTGACCAGCCGCCGCTATCCGTGGACCTCGTCCTGGGAGGCGGCGGTCGGCGGGCCGACCAGCGCCGAGGCGTAGACGCGCGCGCGACACCGGTAGATGTCGGCCCGCCTCCTCCTGGGCGCCACGGCGCTGATCCTCCTTCTCCCCGCACCGGTGGAGGCTGCCGGCGCCACGATGCGGCTCGACGCCGCGTACCACATCACCGCCACGCTCGACGTGGGGACCGGTCGCCTCGATGCGGTGGAGGTGGCGACCCTCACCAATCGATCGGGACGCGACGTCGAGTGGCTGAACCTCGCCGTCCTGCCGCGCGCGTTCGACTACGTGGCGCTGGACGACCCGGTCACCGTCGATGGCGCACCGGTCAGCGTCGAGTGGACGACGGAGACCAACCTGCGGGTGCCGCTCCCCGGCGGGATGGAGCCCGATGCCACCATCGAGGTGCGCGTGCCGTTCACCTTGACGGTCGGCAACAGCGGCGGCGCGTTCACGGCGCGCACGTCGCGCGAGAACGGGGTGATCAGCTTCGGGCAGTGGTTCCCGATCGTGTCGCGCGAGCACGGGAGCCACGGCGTGGGCGACCCGCAGGTGACGGCGACCGCGGAGCGGGTGACGCTCGACCTCACGACCACCGTGGCGCAGCCCCGCGACGCCGTGGCCTGCCCCGGCCTGGTGGAGGCCCCCGCGACGATCGGCACGCACTGGCGCTGCGAGGTCGAGCAGGTCCGCGACTTCAGCTTCGTGGTGAACCCGCGGTTCCGCCTCGTGGGCCGTGACGTGGCGGGCGTCGCGATGCGCGTCTACACCGAGACCGTGGATGGGCGGGTGGTCGCCGACCTGGCGGCCGAGGCGCTGGTGGCGTTCGGAGAGGCCTACGGCCCCTACCCGTGGGACGACCTGGTGCTCGCCGAGGTCGGGTCGGGCGGCGGGTTCAGCATGGAATACCCCCGCGCCATCCACCTCACGCGTGGCAAGGTCACCGATACCTACGTCGTGTACCACGAGGTGGCGCACCAGTGGTTCTACGCCCAGGTGGGGAACGATCAGATGCGTGAGCCCTTCCTGGACGAGGGCTTCGCGGACTTCAGCGCCCGGTGGCTGATGGGCATCGGCGAGGACCAGTGCTCGTCACGGCCGGTCGACAGCCCGGTCTTCGCCTGGCAGGCGGGACCGACCTCGGGCGGCGATTGGCTGAGCTGTGACGGCTACTTCCACACGGTGTTCTACCGGGGGACCGAGTTTCTCAACGCGCTCCGCGCGGCGATGGGCGACGAGGCCTTCTTCACCGGGGTGCGCTCGTTCGTGGACCAGCATCGTCATGGCATCACGTCCATCCGGACGCTGATGGAACACCTTCAGGCAGGCACCGATGCCGACCTGGAGCCGATCCGGCGCGCCTACCTGGCGGCCGAGACGCGGCCGGCGCGGGTCATCGGCAGGACATGAAACGAGGCCCGGTGGCAGTGCCACCGGGCCTCGAGGTCCGCTGAGCCGCGGCGCCTAGCGGCGCGAGGCGAAGCAGTCCGCGCAGTAGACCGGCTTGGAGCCGCTGGGCCGGAACGGCACCTGGGCCTCGCGGCCGCAGTTGTCGCAGGTGGCGGTGAACATCTCGCGCTGGCCGCCGTAGCCGCCACCGCCGCTGTAGCTGCCACCGCCGTAGCCACCGGAGTCACCGCGAGCGGCCTTCTTGGCGGCTCGGCAGGACGGGCAGCGGCGCGGCTCGCTGAACTGGCGATCAGCGAAGAACTGCTGGTCGCGTGCGGTGAACACAAACTCCTGATTGCAGTCGACGCAGGTCAGGGTCTTGTCCGTATACGTGTACAAGTGAAAACACTCCTTCTCGTGCGGCCCCAGCGAACCTGCTCGCCGTAGAACCGAAGAGAGGAGTGTCGTTGTGCCGCCATGTGATGCCCGCGATCGGGCGTTGTGCTCGCAGCGTACCACAGTCCACCCATGGAGGCTAGATGCGGCGTGCGGCAATCCGCGCGCACGGGCCTACCCGCATTCCGTGTGCGCCGAGCAGCCCTACGCGAGGCGCCCGTAAGCCGCAGACGTCAGAAACTCGGCGAACGCGTCGTCGAGCACCAGCCCGTCGAGCAGCTCGGTGGCATCGTCCCATGGCGCGCCGGGCATGGCCGCCCGCAGCTGGGCGAGCTCCTCGTCGCGCAGGGCGGCATAGCGCTCCGCGGTCAGCGGCTGGCCATCCTCGAGCGGGGTGCCGGTGACGCGCCACTGCCAGAGCTGCGAGCGGCTGATCTCGGCGGTCGCGGCGTCCTCCATCAGGTTGTTGATCGCCGCCGCACCGTTGCCCGCCAGCCACGACGCAAGGTAGGCAAGGCCCACCGCGATGTTCGCCCGCACGCCGGCCTCGGTGACGCGACCGTCGGGCACGCGCACGTCGAGGAGCTCATCGGCGCGGACGACGACCTCCTCGCGACGGCGCTCCTTCTGATGCGGGCGGTCGCCGAGCGCGGCGTCGAAGACCTCCCGCGCCAGCGGGACGAGATCGGGATGCGCCACCCACGTCCCGTCGAAGCCGTCCCCCGACTCGCGCTCCTTGTCGGCGCGGACGGCGGCGAGCGCGCGCTCGTTGACCGCGGGATCGCGGCGCGACGGGATGAATGCCGCCATGCCCCCGATGGCATGCGCCCCGCGACGGTGGCACGTCTGCACCAGGAGCTCGGTGTAGGCGCGCATGAAGGGCACCGTCATCGTCACGTCCGCGCGGTCGGGGAGCACGCGGTCGTCGCGGGCCCGGAACTTCTTGATGATGCTGAAGATGTAGTCCCAACGCCCGGCGTTGAGCCCGGCGGCGTGCTCGCGCAGCTCGAACAGGATCTCGTCCATCTCGAACGCAGCCAGGATCGTCTCGACCAGGACCGTCGCCCGCACCGAGCCGTGCGGCACGTCGAGGGCCGCCTGAGCCGCCACGAAGATGTCGTTCCACAGCGCCGCCTCGAGATGCGATTCGAGCTTCGGCAGGTAGAGGTACGGCCCCGATCCGCGGGCCAGCAGCTCGCGGGCGTTGTGGAAGAACCAGATGCCGAAATCGAAGACCGCGGCGCCGATCGGGGCGCCGTCGACGAGCACGTGCGCTTCGTCGAGGTGCCAGCCCCGCGGCCGGATGCAGAGCGTGGCGATCCGGTCGTTCAGGCGGTACGCCTTCTCATCGGTCTGGAAGGTGAGCGTGCGCCGCACCGCGTGCGACACCGCCCAGTGCCCGGTGACGACGTTCTCCCAGGTGGGGGAGAGGGCATCCTCGAAGTCGGCCATGAAGACCGATGCGCCCGAGTTGAGCGCGTTGATCATCATCTTCGGCTCTGCCGGGCCGGTGATCTCGACGCGACGGTCGTCGAGGTCGGGCGGGGCCGGGGCGACGCGCCACGCGGAGTCGCGGCTCTCGATCGGGTTCGGCAGGAAGTCGGGCAGCTCTCCGCCGTCGAGACGGGCCTGGCGCGCCGCACGGTCGTCCAGCAGCCGACGCCGTCGCGGGTCGAAGGACCGGTGCAGCTGCGCGGCAAAGGCCAGCGCGTCGGGGGTCAGCACCTCGGCCAGGTGCGGGACATCGGTGCGGGTGAGCTCGACCGTCACGCGGCCACGATAGCGGCCCGGCGAGCCCCGAGTCGCGGCGGGGCGGTCAGTCCTCCAGGGCCAGCAGCTCGATCGCCGTCCCGCGACGCAGGCGTCGGGTCACCCGCCGCAGCTCCGCGACGAGCGCAGCCTGCGCCTCGCCGAGCCGCTGCGGCCGCATGAGGTGGCCGCTGACGTCGTCGTCGCCGTCCGGGGTCAGCGCCGGATCGGTCCAGCCCTTGCCGCCATAGCCAAGGAAGCGGGTCGGCTGGATGCGCACCGGCTGCGAGTACGTGGCGACGAACGTTTCCCGATCCAGCGCGGCGCGGGCCATCAGCGCGGCGTACTTCTCGAACATGGTCGGCGCCACCACGTCGGCGGTGGGCGCGTCGAGCACGGTGGCGGTGCCTTCCACCAGCTCGACGTCCCACTCCGCTTCCGGCTTCCCCAGGGCCAGCATCACGTCCGGGTGCTCGCGCAGGTTGCGCACCTTCTGCGCGTGCGGCTTGCTGAACAGGTCGAACACCGATCCGTCCCAGCTGAACCAGACCGGCACGACGTGTGGGCGCCCGTCGGGGCGCGTGGAGCTCAGCCACACGGTCGGCTCGGTGCGCAGGCGCTGGTCGAGCGGGGTCCGCTCGGCCGGTGCTCGGGATGTCATGCCCGGCACGCTACTCCCTCGCGTCCGACCTGCCTAGATGGCAGGCGACACGGCGGCGGTCACGTGCGCGACATCGAGCGCGCCTCGAAGGCGGCGATCCCCGCCGGATGTGCGTCGCCGGCGGCGATGAGCCGCTGCATGCGTTCCACGTTGAGGTCGCTCCAGGTGCTGCCGCGGCGCCGGGGCGTGAAACGAATGGCGGTTACCTCGTCGTCGACCCGGTACGTGACGCTGTCGATCCATCCGTAGGCCAGCCCGACCTCGACCGATTCGGGATAGGTCATCGACGGCCGGTCGATACCGCGCCGCCAATAGCCGACCCACAGCGCCGCGGTGCGGTCGTGATGCGCCTCCATCCACGCGACGAAGGCCGACTTCGAGGGGAAGATCGACACCTCGTCGCGCGTGGGGCGCTGGATCCGGGGCGGCACGGCCGCATGGTCGCAGATGCGCGACAGCCGTGCCGTCGCCGGGGCGACAGCGGGGAGGCCGTTCGAGCGCCTAGAATTCGGACGCTCTCCTTCGCAGCCCGATCCGATCCGGAGGTCGCTGATGCCACTCTTCCTCGACGAGCACGAGCACATCCCCGGTCTCACCGCCGCCGCCCTTGCCCAGGCGCATGCGCGCGACATGGAGGTCGGGCCGCAGTACGGCGTGACCTACCTGCGCTACTGGTTCGACGAGGCGACCGGCAAGGTGTTCTGCCTGGTCGACGCCCCCTCGCCCGACCTTGCCAACCGGGTTCACCGCGAGGCTCACGGCCTCGAGGCGGACCGCCTGGTGGCGGTCACCGAAGGGGGCTAATCCCGGCGGGCCGCCCGGTCGAGGACGGCCTGCCACGAGGATGCCCGACCGGCGGCGAAGGCAGCGCGGATCGCCTCCGGTCCCGCCGCCGCGCCCAGCTCCGTCAGGAACTGCTCGACACGTCGCGCGTTGGCGGGACTCAACGGCGCCCCGACCGTGGTGCGGATCGCATCGGCGGCGCCGAGCAGCGCGGCTGACCGCTCAGGGCGGTCCTCGGCGATCCCCGCGAGCCGCTCCAGGGCGTGAGCCACGCCGACGCGGTCGCCGAGTGCTCCACGCACGGCAACGGCGTGCTGGTAGAGGTGCTCCGCTTCCGCCTGGTCGCCCTCCTCCGCGGCGAGGTCGCCGAGGAGCGCGCTGAGTCGAGCCTCCGCGCGCCGGTCGCCGGTCCGCTCGTGAATCTCGAGCGCGGCTCGGTACTGCTGACGCGCCGTGGCACGATCCCCGCGCCGCCGGGCTGCCTGGGCGAGGCTGGCCATGGCGTGTGCCGTGCCGAAGTCATCACCGATCGAGCGGAAGACCTCGATGCTCTCGGCGTACAGCCGGTCCGCCTCCTCGGCGTCACCCTGCCTGGCTGCCACGTCGGCGAGGTTCACGAGGCTGAATGCCGCGCCGTGCAGGTCGCCGGCCCCCCGCGCCATCTGGATCGACTCGCCGAAGAGCTGGCGCGCGCGCTCCAGGTCGCCACGCTCGGCGGCGATGCTGGCGCTGTTGCTGCACGCGGCCGCGATGCCCATCGGGGTGCCGAGCTCGCGATGCAGGACCAGGCTGGCGTCGTGGAAGGCGGCCGCCGCGTCGAGATCCCCACGCTGCCCGGCAAGCACGCCGGCCCCGGTCAGGGCGCTGGCGCGTCGGGGAGACACCTCGCCGCCCACGCGGGCCAGGGCGCGGGTGAGCCAGGCGCTGCCCTCGGTCAGCTCGCCGCGCACTTCCCAGAAGCGCCACAGGCCGGAGACCAGGGTCAGCTCGGCATCGGCGCCGCGCGGGTCGTCGTTCGACCAGCGCAGGGCAGCTCGCAGGTTGTCGTCGTCGCGCGCCAGACGCGCCACCCATTCCGGCTGCACCGGACCGCTGAAGAAGGCGGGCCGTGCCCGCTCGACGAGCCCGGTGAACCACGCGGTGTGGCGGCGGTGGAACTCCTCCGCCTCGCCGGACTCGCCGAGCCGCTCCTGCGCGTACTCGCGGATCGTCTCGAGCATCCGGTAGCGCGCCTCCGAGGTCTCAGGCTCGGCCTGCAGCAGCGAGCGATCGATGAGCCGGCTCAGCAGGTCCAGCATGTCTGCCGCGGTCACCGCGCCGCCGCTGCAGATCGCTTCGGCCGCTTCCAGGGAGAAGCTGCCGGCGAACACCGAGAGGCGCGGTACCAGCTCCTGCTCGGCGCGCGAGAGGAGCTCGAAGCTCCAGTCGAAGGCGGCGCGCAGCGTGCGGTGCCGCGGCAGCGACGTGCGGGTCCCGCCGGTGAGCAGCCGGAAGCGATCGTCCAGGCGTGCGGCGATCTGGTACGGCGGCAGCGAGCGGATGCGCGCCGCGGCCAGCTCGACGGCGAGCGGGATGCCGTCCAGCCGCCGGCAGATCTGGGCGATGGCCGTGACGTTCTCGGCGTCGACGGCGAAGCCCGGCAGCACCGCCCGCGCGCGATCGATGAAGAGGCGCACCGCGTCGCACTCGGTGAGGGCCGCGAGGTCCTCGGCCTCGGCGCCGGCCGGCAGCGAGAGCGAGGGCACCGGCATGAGGCTTTCACCCGGCAGCCCCAGTGCCTCTCGGCTGGTGGCGAGCAGCTGGAGCTTCGGGCAATGCCGCAGCAGCTCGTCGGCCGCGGCAACGACGGGGTCCAGGATGTGCTCGCAGTTGTCGAGGATGAGGAGCGTCGGCTTCGCCGCCACGGCCTCCACCAGCGTCTGCTGGAGGTCGACCCCGGGCCGTGGCTTGACGCCCAGGGCGGCCGCGATCGCATCGGGCACCAGCTCGCCTTCCGAGACCGATGCGAGCTCGACGAGCCACACGCCGCCCTCGAAGTCATCGACCAGGTGGGCGCCGATCTCGAGCGCCAGGCGCGTCTTGCCCACCCCGCCCGGGCCGGTGAGGGTCAGCGTCGTTGCGTCGTGAAGCCGTTCCTCGGCCTCGGCGATCTCGCGGTCGCGGCCGACGAAGCTCGACAGCTGACGCGGCAGGTTGTTGGGCAGCGTATCGAGCGAGCGGACCGGCGGGAAGTCGGCGCGCAACCCGGCGCCCACGACCTGGTAGATGCGCTCCGGGTCGGCCAGCCCGCGGAGCCGGTGCTCACCGAGGTCGCGGAGGGTCACGCCGTCCGGCAGCCCGCCGCCGATGAGCGCGCGGGTCGCCTCGGAGACGAGCACCTGCCCGCCGTGGCCCGCCGAGCAGATCCGCGAGGCGCGGTGGACGTCGATCCCCACGTACCCGGTGGACGCGCTGATCGGCTCGCCGCTGTGGATCCCCATGCGCACCGCCACGCGGGCGCCCGTGGGCCAGTCGTGCGACGCCAGGGCCCGCTGCGCCTCGACCGCCGCGGCCAGCGCGCCCCGCGCGGTGAGGAATGCATAGAACAGCCCGTCGCCGGCGGCGTCGACGCGGCTGCCACCGTGCGCCTCGGCCGCGGTGCTGACGATCCGGTGGTGGTCGGTCAGGAGCTGCGCATACGCGTCCCCGAGCTCGTCGAGCAGGCGCGTGGAGCCCTCGATATCGGTGAAGACGAGCGTGACGGTGCCGACCGGAAGGGTGGGGTCGACCATCGACTACCAGGCGCCTTCGTCGCGGACGATGCGCCGCAGCACGCGGCCGGCCACCGCACGTCGGTAGTCGGCGGTCGAGCGGACGTCGTCGATCGGCCGCAGCTCGGCGTCGAGGGCGGCGACGGCTCGCTCCGCGGCCGCCGCATCGGGGATCGCTCCCTCGAGCGCGGCCTCCGCGGCGGTGGCGCGGATGGGGGTGGCGGCCATCGATCCGAGTGCCACGCGAACATCGGTCCAGGCGGCGTCCGGTGTGTCACCACTCCGCCAGGCAACGGCCATGACCACCTTGCTGATCGCCTGCGCCCGTCGCGTCCCCACCTTGCGGAAGCGCAGCTGCCGATCCACCGGCAGCGGGACGCGCACGCGCAGCACCAGCTCGTCGTCGGCGCGTGCCGTGCGGCGGTAGGCCGGCCAGAAGTCACCGGCCGGGATGCGCCGTTCGCCACGGAGCGACCCCAGCACGAACTCGGCGTCGGTGGCGAGCCAGATCGGGAGGGTGTCGCCGGCCGGCGAGGCGTTGACGATGTTGCCGCCGACCGTCCCGCGATTCTGAATCTGGGCGGCGCCGATCGTCGCCGCGGCCTCGGCGAGGGCCGGCAGGAACTCCGCCACGATGGGGGAGCGGCGCAGCTCCGCGTAGGTGGTCAGCGCGCCGATCATCAGGCCGTCGGCGCCGTGGGCGATCCCGCGCAGCTCGTCGAGGCGCCACAGGTCGAGCATCCGCTCCGGCGGCTCGCCGAGCTCGCCGGTGAGCTGGACCAGCAGGTCGGTGCCGCCGGCGATCGGACGCCAGCTCGCCTCGGCCATGAGGGCGAGCGCCTCCTCGAGGCTGCGTGGCGCGGTGAGCGGCGGCTCGACGGCCGTCATCGGTACGCCCCGCGCTCGGCGGCCAGGGCGATCGCCTCGACGATCTTGGTGTAGCCGGTGCAGCGGCACAGGTTGCCGGCGATGGCCTCGCGGATGTTCTCCTCGGTCGCCTCGCTGCCCGAGGCGAGGAACGCGACGCCGGCCATGAGCATGCCGGGCGTGCAGATCCCGCACTGCGCGCCACCGGTCTCCAGGAAGGCCGCCTGGAGGGCGTCGAGGCGTCCCTCGGTCGCGAGGCCCTCGACGGTCCGCACCTCGGCGCCGTCGACCTGGCTGACCGGCACGAGGCAGGCGTCGACGACGGCGCCGTCGAGGAGCACCGAACAGGCGCCGCACTCGCCCTCCCCGCAGCCCTCCTTGGTGCCGGTGAGGCCGAGGTCCTCGCGGAGCACGTCGAGCAGGCGTCGCGACCCCGATGCCTCCACCTCCGCCGCAGCACCGTTGACGGTGAAGCTGAAGCTCACGATTCGCCCTCCGGGGCAGGGGCGTGGAACGGCATCTCGTCGCCGCCGGGTGGCAGGTCCTCGATGGCCGGCGTCCTCGGCGCCGGCTCCTCGAGCGAGATGCCCGGCGGCTGGGGCGGCGGGGCGCCGGTGAGGGCGGCGATGATCCGCTCCGGCGTGGCGGGCAGGTCATGGATCCAGACCCCGGTGGCGTCGTGGATGGCGGCCACCACTGCCGGCGCGCCGACGTCCATCGGCAGCTCGCCGATCCCCTTCGCCCCGTGTGGCGCGCCCGAGTACGGGGCCTCGATGAGGATGGTGTGGATCCGCGGAGCGTCGAGGGCGGTGGGGATCAGGTAAGTAGCCAGGCGGTCGTTGAGGTAGCGGCCGTCGACCAGCTTCATCTCCTCGATGGTCGCGTAGCCGATCGCCTGCAGCGTGCCCCCCTCCACCTGTCCCTCGGCGAGGACCGGGTGGATCACGCGTCCCACGTCGTCGGCGGCGACGCAGTCGCGCACCGCGACCTCGCCGGTATCGAGGTCGACGTCGACACGCACCACGCACGCGGCCCAGCCGAATGCCGGGTAGGCGTCGCCGGTGTACGCCTTGTCGTCGAACGGCTCGCCGGGGTAGGGGACGAAGCGCTCGTCGATCCGCAGCGGCCCCGCCTCGCGATACGCGGCGGCGAAGGGGCGCCCGGTGCGCGCCTCGACCTGCGCGCGCAGCTTCTGCGCCGCCCGGATGATCAGCCCGCCGACGACCATCGCGGTCCGCGACGCGACCGTCGGGCCCGAGTCGGGGACGATGGAGGTGTCCTGCGGCGCGAGCTCGACCTCGTCGATCTCCACCCCGAGCACGTCGGCCACCAGCTGCGGGAAGATGGTCTTGGTGCCCTGGCCCATCTCGGTGGAGGCGGTCAGGATCCGGATCCGCCCGTCATCGGTCAGCTCGACGGCGGCGACCGATCCCATCCGCACCTCGCCCGAGCCGGTGAAGCCGGCGCCGTGCCACGCCAGCGCCAGTCCGATGCCGGAGGCGAGGCGGGCGCCATCGGTGCGGGCCTCGCGCATGGCGCGCGTCTGGGCGTGCGAACGGTCGAAGCCCGATGCCTCGGCAGCCGCCTCGAGGACCTCGATGCCCGCCACGCTCTCGCGCAGCACCTGGCCGGTCGGCGTCGTGTCGCCGATGCGGTAGACCCAGCGGCGACGGAGGTCGAGTGGGCTGGCGTCGAGGGCCTCGGCGATGCGGTTGACCTGCATCTCGGCGGCGAACTCGGTCTGGGGGGCACCGAAGCCGCGGAAGGCGCCGTTGGGCGGCGTGTTGGTCGCCATCGCGCGCCCGGTGATGCGCACGTTCTCGCACCGATACGGGCCGCCGGCGTGGAGGATGCCGCGCGACAGGACGACCGGCGTGAGCGTGCAGTACGCCCCGCCGTCCATGATGACCTCGATCTCCTGCGCGACCAGCTCACCCGCCGCGCTGACGCCGGATCGGTAGCGGATCACCGCCGGGTGGCGCTTGGTCGTGGCGCTGATGTCCTCGTGGCGGTCGTAGATCATGCGCACCGGGCGGCGGCACTTGAGGGCCAGCAGGGCTGCGTGCAGGGCGATGATCGAGGGGTACTCCTCCTTGCCACCGAACCCGCCACCGGTCTCGGCCTGTACCACCACGGCCAGCTCGTCATCCATGGCGAGGGCGCGCTTCATCGCCTTGTGGATGTAGTACGGGCACTGGCAGGAGCCGTGAATGGTGACGCCGCCATGCTCCTGGGGCACCGCGATCATCGCCTGGTTCTCGATGTACAGCTGCTCCTGGTGGCCGACCCGGTAGGTGCCCTCGATCACGAGGTCCGCAGCGGCCATGGCGGCGGCCGCGTCCCCGCGCGCCACGGTGTACTCGGCGAACTGCCGGTCGCTGTCGAGCGGGTCGAAGATCGCCGGCAGGCGCTCGGTACGCAGCCGGGCGTGGCGCTTGGCCGCCCGGAGGGTCGCGCGGTCGGGAGCGGCGATCAGCGCGCATGCCTCGGCCTGGTGGCGGATCTCGCCGCCGATCGGTACCAGGACGGGCTGGTCGTCGTCGATGAGGCTGACGACGTTCTCGCCGGGGATGTCAGCGGCGGTGACGACGACCACCCGACGCCAGTCGAAGGCGTCATCGAGCTCGACGCCGAGCAGGCGGGCATGCGGCTCGGTCGAGCGGATGGTGGCGCCGTACCAGGCGCCGGGAAACACGAGGTCGTCGGCGTACTTCGCCTCGCCGGTCAGCTTCGCCGGGCCCTCGCGGCGCAGCGGCGCGGCACCCCGGGCGCGCCCGGGCACCTGGGTGTGCGGAGGCACAACGAGCGGCGTCGTCTCCGGCGGGGCGGCGGCCGGCGTGGCGGTGCCCGGCGGCAGCGTGCGGGTCGTCAGGCTCGGGCGCTCCATGCCTGCATCGTAGCGCGCGATCGGCGCGCGGCGCGCTAGCGGAGCTCGACGCAGGCGGTGTAGGTCTCCATCTCGTCGTTGGAGGCGTGCAGGTTCAATGCGACCTCACCGTCGACCAGGTCGTCGAGCGGCACGAGCAGATCGGTCGTCGAGTGGCCGTCCGCGACGTTCTGGAGCGGGAACTGCGGCTGCGGCGTGAGATCGTCACAGGTGCCGGGGTGGATGTGCGCGGGCATGTTGGGGTGCCCCGCCGGATCCACCTCGACCTGCACCCGGGTCGTGCCGGCGTCCACGGAGCCGAGGGTCACCGTGCCGGTCACCCCGGAGTCGTTGAGCGTCTTCAGCTGCAGGGTCCGGGCGTCGGACGCGGGCGTCGCGCATGCCGCCAGGGTCGCCAGCACGACGGCCGCGACAGCGAGGCCGCTGGCGGGGTGTCGAGGTGTTGCACGCATGCCGGTGATGCTCCGGCGCACCGCCCTGGACGGCCATGGGACTTTGGTCCCGCGCCGGCCGCGTAGTACCAAGGGCCGGTGGTGCCCGGCGCCGGCGTGCGCGAGGCTGCGCGTGTGCCCCGGATGACACTCCCGCGTCCCGCCGTCCGGCCGCGCGTGCGCCCGGGTCTGCGGACCGCCGTCCTGGGCGGCAGCGCGGTGCTGATCGTCGCGCTGGCCGTGGCGATTGCGGTGAACGTCGCCGACCACCTGCGCCTCACGGCCGCGGACGCCGCGCTCGGGAACGCGGAGGCAATCGTGCGCGGCTACGTCGACCCGATCCTCTCGGAGGAGGGCCTGCACATCGACGCCGAGCCGGCGCCGGAGGTCCAGGACCAGCTCGAGCGGCTTGTCGCCTCAGGGGACATGCGACGAATCAACGTCTACACCCGCGACGGGCGCATCCTCTACTCGACCGAGCCGTCGCTGCGGGGCACGCGTGGCGACATCGGCAGCGAGCTGACCGAGGCGTTCGGCGGCCATTCGGTGACCGAATTCGGGACCGCGGCCGACGCGGAGGCGAGTGCGACGCAGCTCCCGACGCAGTTCCTGGAGATCTACGTGCCGATCCGCGGCACCACCGACGGCCATCCGATCGGTGTCTTCGAGGTGTACGTCGACGCGCGCCCCATCGAGGACCGCGTCGCCCAGACGCGCACCGACGTCTTCCTGCTGGCGCTGGGTGCCGGGATCGCCCTGCTCGCGCTGCTGTCGCTCGCCTTCAGCGGTGCCTCGCGACGGATGGCCGCCCAGAACCGGCGCCTGGTGCGACTCAACGAACGGCTCAACGTGGCAACCGATGACCTGCGCCGTCGCGAGGCGCGCTTCCGATCGCTGGTCCAGAACTCGTCGGACGTCGTCGTGGTGGTGACCCCCGACGGCCGGGTCGCCTACGAGTCGGACGCGGTGCGGGGCGTGCTCGGCATCGACCCCGGCGAGCGCGTCGGCCGACCGTTCGAGGAGCACGTCCACCCCGATGACGTCGGCTGGGTGCGGGCCGTCCTCGGCACCCTCCCGGCGCAGCAGGGACGCCAGCAGGCCGCCCAGCTGCGGATGCAGCACGCCGACGGCACCTGGCGCTGGATCGAGACGGTTGCGCAGGACCGGTCGCACGACCCCGCCGTCGGCGGCGTTGTGCTGAACTACCGCGACGTGACCGATCGCCGGCTCCTCGAGGACCAGCTGCAGCACGAGGCCTTCCACGACCCGCTGACCGGCCTCGCCAACCGTGCCCTCTTCGCCGATCGGGTGACGCATGCCCTCGCCCGCGCGGGTCGCGGCCGGGCCGACCAGGTTGCCGTCCTGTTCGCCGACCTCGATGATTTCAAGCTGGTCAACGACTCGCTGGGCCATGCGGCCGGCGACGAGCTGCTCACCGCGGTGGCGGAGCGGATCCGCGCCTGCCTGCGCGCGCAGGACACCGCGGCGCGGCTCGGCGGCGACGAGTTCGCGATCCTGCTCGAGGACGCCTCGCGCGAGGCTGCCGACGAGGTGGCGACCCGGATCCAGGACGCCCTGCGCCAGCCATTCGGGCTCGCCGCGCGGCAGCTCTTCGTTCAGGCCAGCATCGGCGCGGCGCTCGGTGGCGGGATGGGCAGCCAGGGGACCGCCGAGGAGCTGCTGCGCAATGCCGACGCGGCGATGTATACGGCCAAGTCGCGGGGCAAGGGACGCCACGAATTCTATGAGCCGCAGATGCACGCCACGGCGCTGCATCGCCTCGAGCTGCGCGAGCGTCTCGAGGCCGCCCTCGAGGCGAACGAGTTCGAGGTCCACTACCAGCCGGTGGTCGATCTCGCCAGCCTGAACATCGACGGTGTCGAGGCGCTCGTGCGCTGGCGACAGCCGGGCGGCCGGCTTGCCCAGCCGGGCGAGTTCATCCCGCTCGCCGAGGAGACCGGGCTCATCGTGCCGCTCGGACGGTGGGTGCTCGAGGAGGCGTGTCGCCAGGCGCGCGCCTGGCATGCCCTTCCCGGTCCGCCGCTGGCGATGGCGGTCAATGTCGCATCGCGCCAGCTGCAGGATCCCGCGTTCGTGCGCGATCTGAGCGACATCGTCGAAGCGTCGGGCATCCGTGCGGCCGACCTCGTCCTCGAGCTGACCGAGAGCGCGCTGCTCGACGACGGCGAGACGACCGCGGCTTCGATCACCGGCATGAAGGCGCTCGGCGTGCGCATCGCCCTCGACGACTTCGGGACCGGATACTCGTCGCTCTCGCACCTGCGCCGCTTCCCGATCGACGTGCTGAAGATCGACCGCTCGTTCGTGAACGGCATCGACGGCGACGAGGAGGGGGAGCGGGCGCTGGTGCGCTCGATCATCCGACTGGCGCACTCGCTCGACCTGGAGACAGTCGCCGAGGGGGTCGAGCGCACCTCGCAGGTGGTGCGGCTGCGCGCCCTGGGCGCGAAGTACGGACAGGGCTTCCACTTCGCCCCGCCGATGAACGCCGAGGCGCTGGGGCAGCTGGTCGGAAAGCGGGCGCGACTCGTCGGCTAATCCCGCCCGTGCCGCAGGGCGCGTCCCGGCGTCGCGCCGGTGTGGGACCCGTCAGCGATCACGGGCACGCCATTGACGATCACCCAGCCGATCCCCTCGGGGAGCTGCCGCGGATCGTCGTAGGTGGCCAGGGCGCGCACGCTCACGGGGTCGAACACCACGACGTCGGCCGCGTGCCCGTCGCGCAGCAGGCCGCGGCCGCGGAGGCCGAGGCGGGCAGCCGGCGCGCCGGTCATGCGGTGCACCGCCTCCTCGAGGCTCAGCAGCGCCTCGTCGCGCACGAACTGGCCGAGGATGCGCGGGTACGAGCCGTAGGTGCGTGGCGACGGCTTGTCGCCCAGGAACGTCGAGTCGGTGCCGACCATCGCGCCGGGATGGGCCAGGAAGCGGCGCAGCCCATCGGTCCAGGGGCCGGAGGTGACCTGGGCGACGCCGAGGTTCTCGGCCAGCAGCAGGTCGCAGATGGCGTCTACGGCGTCGACGCCGCGGTCACGCATCACGTCGGCCACGCTCGCCGACTCCCAGCGTCGATGCTCGGGACGGGTGAAGGCACCCAGTCGCACGTCCGCCCAACCGGCCGCCGACGCGTAGGCGGCCCCTCGCGCGGCCAGCTCGCCGCGCACCCGGTCGCGCGCGCCACCGTCCGCCAGGCGCTCCTTGAGCGCCGTCGGCCCGCCCGCCTGGATCCACTGCGGCAGCTGGATGAGCAGCCGCGTCGAGGCCCATTCGTAGGGATAGGTGTCGAACGTGACGTCGAGCCCTTCCGCGCGCGCGTCGTCGACCAGGGACAGCAGCTGCTCCGGCGGGCCGGGGTACGTCCGGCGGTGGTAGAAGTGCGTGATGTGGGAAGGCCCCTCGCCGCGTCGCCCGATCTCGACAGCCTCGCGGAAGGGGTCCAGGAAACGGTCGCCGAGCGGGTAGCGCACGTGGGTGTGGTAGAAGCCGCCGTGCCGCGCCGCCTCGTTGGTGAGGGCCGCGAGCTCGTCGGTGGTGGCATACGAGCCGGGCGGGTAGTCGAGGCCGCTGGAGACGCCGAAGGCCCCCTCCTCGAGCGCCTCGCGCAGCATCGCCCGCATCTCCCGCACCGCGCGCTCGTCGGCCGGGACGTCGTCCCACCCGACCGTGCCGATGCGCAGGGCGCTGTTGCCGACCACGATCCCGACGTTGACCGCCTGGCCCGCGTCGTAGCGACCCAGGTAGGAGGCCACGTCGTCCCAGTCGTAGGCGATTGCCGGCCGCCCATCCAGCCCGGCGTTGAGATCGACGAAATCGAGCAGATCCGACTGATGGCGGAACGGGGCATAGCCGTTCCCGTCGACGCCGACGATCTCGCTGGTGACCCCCTGGCTGACCTTCGGCTCGTGGCGCGGGTCGGCCAGGATCGCCAAGCCGCCGTGGGAGTGGAGGTCGATGAAGCCGGGCGCGACGACCATGCCGCTCGCGTCGACCACCCGGCCGCCCTCCACGGCGGCGTCGGCGGGCAGGAGCGCCAGGCGGCCGCCGGCGACGGCCAGCGTGCCGGGCCGTCCGGCGGCTCCGGTGCCGTCGACCAGGGTTCCGTGGCGGATGACGAGGTCGTACCGGTCAGGCATCAACGGCGCCGCCGGGACCGTCGAGCAGGCGGCCGCGGACCCAGGCGCCACGCACCATCTCGCGGTGGCTGCGGAAGATGAGCCGCGACGCGATGTCGGCCGCCTCGTCATGCGGGTCGGCCGGCGGCAGGGCCACCCCGGGGAGCGGATCGGTGAGGGAGGGGTCGACGCAGATGAGGTCCGCCTCCTTGCCCGCCTCGATGGAGCCGATCTCGTCGCCGAGCCCGAGCGCCAGCGCTCCGCCGAGGCTTCCGAGGGCCAGCCAGCCGAGGGGGGAGATCGGTGGCTCGGGGTCGCCGAGCATCGCGCGACGCCCGTTCTGGGTGTAGGCGCCGGCGCGCATGACGCCGAACAGCGACACGTCGGGCCCGGCCGCCACGTCCGAGCCGAGCCCCACCGAGAGGCCGGCCTCCAGGTAGCGCGCCAGCGGCATCGCGCCCGAAGCGAGGAACAGGTTCGAGGCGGGGCAGTGCGCGACGTGCGAGCCGGTCTCGACGAGGCGCGCCAGCTCACGGTCGCCGAGGTGGACGGCGTGGGCGAGCAGGGAGCGCGGCCCCAGGCCGCCGGCGCGGTCGTAGACATCGGTGTAGTCGGTCGCCTCCGGGAAGAGGCGCCGCACCTCGGCGATCTCGCCCGCATCCTCCGCGAGGTGCGTCTGCCAGTACGTGCCGGTCGCCGCCGCCAGCGCGGCGGACTCGCGCAGCATGTCGGCCGAGCAGGAGACGGCGAACCGCGGCGTCACCGCGTATCGCAGCCGGCCGTCGTCACGGCCGTGCCATCGCGCGATCAGGTCCACGCTCTGGCGCAGCGAGGTGTCGAGCACGTCGGCATCGGCCAGGCTGGGGTCGTAGCGCAGGCGATCCATCATCACCTTGCCGATCGCGGCCCGAATGCCGTGCGCCTCCGCTGCCTCGAACGCGGCGTCCAGGGAGTCCTGGTACACGGCCCCGTAGAGCACCACGGTCGTGGTCCCGGCCGCGGCGAAGGCACGGAACGCGGCGGGCGCCAGCCGCTCGGCGGTCGAGCGGTCGAAGCCGCGCTCGAGCGGGAAGATGTAGCGGTCGAGCCAGGTCAGGAGGTCGAGCCCCGCCCCGCGTCCGACGTTGGGCAGCTGCGGCAGGTGGGCATGCAGGTCGACGAGGCCCGGCATGACCACCCACGGGCGCACGTCGACCGTCCCGGGTCCCGCGTCCCGCCCCGCCCAGGCGCCGGCGCTGACGATGCGCCCCGCGGCGTCGACCTCGATGAGCGCGTCGGGCTCCCAGCGGTGGCCCGCGTCGGCGAGCGGGGTGAGGAGCCGGCAGCGGAGCGCGAACGGTCCGCGCGCGGGAAGCGCGACGGTCACGCCGGCGGGTCGATCGCCGCGATGGCGCGCTCGAGGTCCGCCCGCTCGACGACCGTCGCCGGCCGGACGGCGCCCTCCACGTGGCAGTGGAGCTCCACCTTCGGGATCGCGTCGCAGGCGTCCGGCTCGGGCATCACCAGCGGCAGTATATGGACCGATGGATACGCGAGGTGGGGTGGCGGCGGTCATCCTGGCGGCGGGCGAGTCGCGGCGCTTCGGCGGGCGCAAGCAGCTCGCCGTGCACCGGGGACGGACCATCCTCGAGCACGTGCTGCTCGGGGCGCTCGACGCCGGCCTCGAGCCGATCGTGGCGGTCGTGCCGGTCTGGCTGAGCCGGCCCCGCGACTGGGACGACCAGCGGCTGCGCTGGGTGCGCAACCCGCATCCGGGACGTGGCGTCAGCCACTCGCTGCGGCTGGGGTTCGCGGCCCTCCCGGCGACCGTCGACGCGGCCGTCATCCTGCTCGGGGACCAGCCCACGCTGCGGGCGGAGCGGATCGCGGCCGTGGTCGCCGGCCGCGGGGACCGGCCCATCGTGGCCGCCCACGCCGGCGGGCACGCTGCGCCGCCGGTCCTGATCGAGCGGTCGCACTTCCACCTGGTGGAGGCCGCCACCGGCGACGAGGGGCTCCGCTCGCTCCTCGCGGCGCACCCCGAATGGGTGACCGCGGTGGAGGTGCCGGACCACGTCCCCGACATCGACACGCCCGACGACCTGGCGGGCCTCGGCGCGGATTGATGGCCGGTGGGAGCACCGCCGGGGTCGCCTACAATCGGTCGCATGTTCCTGTGTGCGCCGGGCGTCGGCCGATGACCATCGAGCGCGTCACCAGCGCGGAGATCGCCGAGGAGGAGCGCACCCTCGAGTCAACGGTCCGGCCGAGGCGACTCGACGAGTTCGCCGGGCAGGACCGCGTGAAGCAGAACCTGGCGATCCTGATCGATGCGGCCCGTCACCGCGACGAGCCGGTCGACCACGTCCTGCTGTACGGGCCGCCGGGGCTCGGGAAGACGACCCTCGCCAACATCGTGGCGGCCGAGATGGGGGCCCAGATCCGCACCACCTCGGGGCCGGCCATCGAGCGCGCCGGGGACCTGGCCGCCATCCTCACCGGCCTCGCGGCCGGCGACGTCCTGTTCATCGACGAGATCCACCGCCTGAGCCACGCGGTCGAGGAGATCCTGTACCCGGCGATGGAGGACTATGCCCTCGACGTCGTCCTCGGCAAGGGCCCGGGCGCGCGGACGGTCCGGCTCCAGATCGAGCACGTCACGGTGATCGGCGCCACGACCCGCGTGGGGAGCATCACCGGCCCCCTGCGCGACCGGTTCGGCGCCACGTACCGGCTCGACTACTACACCCAGGCCGAGCTCGAGCGCATCCTGCGCCGCTCGGCGTCGCTGCTGGACGTCGACCTGACCGATGACGCCGCGACGCTGGTGGCCGGGCGCTCGCGCGGCACGCCCCGCATCGCCAACCGGCTGCTGAAGCGGGTGCGCGACTACGCCCAGGTCCGTGGCAGCGCCGCCGGCCGCGTCACCCTCGAGGCCGCGACCGATGCGCTCGCCCTCCTCGAGATCGACGAGCGCGGGCTCGACGCCATGGATCGCCAGCTGCTGCGGGTGATGGCCGAGCACCACGGCGGAGGGCCGGTCGGCCTGGCCACCATGGCCGCAACGGTCAGCGAGCCGATCGAGACGATCGAGGACGTGGTGGAGCCGTACCTCATGCAGATCGGGCTGCTGGCCCGCACGCCACGGGGACGCCAGCTCACCCCCACCGGCTGGCAGCACCTGGGGCTCACGCCGCCGGCGGGAGCGGCGGCGCCATCGGTCCAGCCCGGCCTGTTCGACGGCTAGACGCGGACCTCGGCACCCCAGCACAGCGGCTCGCATTCCGGACCGTTCGGTCGCGTGGGGGTGAGCTCGGTGGTGGCCCGCGCGTCGACCAGCGTGGCGCCATCGAGCAGGACCTTCACGCTCACCTCGTGCGACCCCTCGAACGAGCCCTCGCCCAGCCGCAGGCGGATCGTGTCCGCGCCGGTGTCGAGTCCGACGTTGCCGAGCGTGATGCCCGTGAACGGGCCGTCGGTGGGCGGCGGGACGCGCAGCACCTGGCGCTCACAACGACCGTCGAAGCAGGCCTCGACGTCGTAGGCGGTCTCCGCCAGGAGGTCGACGTCGAGCACGAACGTCACCCCGTTCTCGCAGCCGATCATCGTGCACAGGCGCGCCGTGCCCGATGGCTCGGGGGACGCGGATGGGAACTGGAGCAGCTGGCAGCCGGCCAGCACGCCAGCGGTCGCCAGCACGACCAACATCCGTCGCATGCGAGCACGCTACCATCCGCATCGGGCAGGCGACGAGCAATGCGTCTGTCCGCGCACGAGGCGAACGCAGCAGATGAGCCCCGAGATCGGACGCGTGCTCCTGGTGGTCGGGCTGGTGCTGGTCGTCGTCGGCGGGCTCGCCGCGCTCGGCGTGCGCCTGCCGTTCGGTCGCCTGCCGGGCGACATCGCCATCGAGGGCGAGCGGGGCGGGATCTACGTGCCGATCGTCACCATGATCGTGGTGAGCGTGGTCCTCACCATCCTGATCAACCTCTTCCTGCGGCGGTGACCCGCGCTGCGCGAAAACGGCACGCGGGGCGACCGGCCGCGGAGTAGGCTGCGCCGCGGCACCGGTCCGGCATGGTGCCGGGCCGGTTGTGCCCGCATCGGAGGGTGCCCGCGTGGCAGTGGAGGCTAGACGGACCGAGGAGGCGCCGCCCAGTGGCGGCGGGCTCGACTCCTACTTCAAGCTCACCGAACGGGGGACCAGCGTCGGCACCGAGGTGCGGGCCGGCGTCACCACGTTCCTGGTGATGGCGTACATCATCTTCCTCAACCCGGTCATCCTGTCGAACATGTTCCCGGAGGCGGAGCGTGGCGCGTTCATCGTCGCCGCCAGCGCCGGGACGGCGCTGCTGGCGGGCGTGCTGACGATCGCCATGGGCCTCGTCTCCAACTACCCGATCGCGCTCGCTGCCGGGCTCGGGATCAACGCCATCGTGGCCTTCACCCTGGTCCTGGGGCTGGGCCTGAGCCCCGCCGGCGCGATGGGGGTCATCGTCCTCGAGGGCCTCATCGTCCTGATCCTGGTGATCGTCGGCCTGCGCGAGGCGATCATGGATGCCGTGCCGCTGGCCCTGAAGCGGGCGATCGGCGTCGGCATCGGCCTGTTCATCCTGTTCATCGGCTTCGTCGACGGCGGCCTCATCGGCGCCGGGACGCCGGTCGTGCAGTTCGTCTTCCCGAATGCGACGCCGCAGTGGCTCTTCTTGCTCGGGCTGCTGCTCACCATCGTGCTGTTCGTGATGAAGGTCCGAGCGGCCCTGCTGATCAGCATCATCATCATCTCGATCCTCGCCTTCCTGCTCGGCGAGACTGAGCTCCCGACCGACATGAGCTTCGTGCCCGACTTCTCGACGCTCGGGCAGTTCGACGTCACCGAGGTCTGGAGGATCGGTGCGCTGGCCGCGGCGCTGACGATCTTCGCGATCATGCTCACCGACTTCTTCGACACCATGGGCACCGCCACCGCCATCGCCGAGCAGGCGGGGCTGGCCACCGAGGACGGCCGCGTCCCCGGCATCAACCGCGTGCTGCTCGTCGACTCCGTTGCCGCCGCGGCCGGCGGCGCCGCTGGGATCAGCTCCAACACGAGCTACATCGAGAGTGCCGCGGGCGTCGCCGAGGGCGGTCGCACCGGCCTCACCGCCGTCGTCACCGGCGTCCTGTTCCTGCTGGCGGTGTTCGTCACCCCGCTGGCCAGCATGGTGCCCTTCGCGGCCACCGGCCCGGTGCTGGTGGTCGTCGGCTACCTGATGGCCACGCTGATCAAGGACATCGACTTCGCCGACGTCGAGGAGGGCCTCCCGGCACTGCTCGGCATCGTGCTCATGCCATTGACCTACAACATCACGGTCGGGATCGGCGCGGCGTTCGTGACGTACGTCCTCGTCAAGCTGGTCCGCGGCAAGGCCGGCGCCGTGCACCCGCTGCTGTGGGTCGTGTCGCTCGCGTTCATCGTGTACTTCGCCCAGGCCTGGCTCAACTCCGTCATCTGACGGTTCACGACACCGATGGCGCCCGGCCGGCTCGTCCGGCCGGGCGCTACGCTGCGGGTCGCATGAGCGAGTCCCGCCTTCGCGTCGACGACTTCGACTACGACCTGCCGGCGACGGCGATCGCGCAGGTGCCCGCCGAGCCGCGCGACGCCTCGCGCCTGCTGGTCCTGGATCGCGCGGCCTCCCGGCCGGGGGCGCCGGCGCTCTCCCACGCCAGGTTCCGCGACATCGGCACATGGCTGCGGCGTGGTGACCTGCTGGTGGTCAACGACAGCCGCGTCATCCCGGCCCGGCTGCCGGCGACGCGCGCCGGCGGCGGCGCGGCCGAGGTGCTGGTGCTCCGCCCGCACGGCGACGCCGACCCCCTCGCCTGGGAGGCGCTCGTCCGGCCGGGCCGGCGCCTGGCGGAAGGCACGCGGCTCCGCCTCGCCACCGGCGAGCCGGTCGAGGTGGGGGAGCGGCTCGGCGACGGGATCCGCGTGGTGCGCTTCGCGCGCGATGCGCTGGCCGTCATGGCCGAGGCGGGCGAGATGCCGCTGCCGCCCTACATCCAGGACCGTTCCGCACCGGCAGAGCGGTACCAGACGGTCTATGCCGAGCCCCCTGGCTCGGCGGCGGCACCGACCGCGGGACTGCATTTCACGCCGCGCCTGCTCGACGAGCTGGCGGCGCAGGGCATCGCGTGGCGGTCGGTCACGCTGCACGTCGGGCTCGACACGTTTCGGCCGCTGGAGGGCGACTTCGTCGACGAGCACCGCATCCACCGCGAGTGGTACCGCGTGCCGGCGCAGACCACCGCCGCGATCGCCGCGGCGCATCGGTCCGGCGGCCGCGTGGTGGCGATCGGCACCACGAGCGTGCGCGTGCTCGAGACCGCCGCGCGCGATGGGGCGTCTGACGGGTGGAGCGACCTGTACATCACCCCGCCCCATCGCTTCGCCGCGGTCGACGCGCTGGTGACGAACTTCCACCTGCCGCGCAGCTCGCTGCTGCTCCTGGTCACGGCCTTCGTGCAGGCCGGCATGGGCGTGCCGGCCACGCCGCTCGAGGCGCGGGACACGCTGCTCGCCGCCTATGCGACGGCGCTCGGCGCGGGGTACCGCTTCTTCAGCTTCGGCGACGCGATGCTGATCCTCTGAGTCAGCGGCGGCGGGTCGGCCCATCGAGCCCGAGCGGATCGGGGTCGTAGTCGTCCAGGTTGATGGGCTCCTCGCCGGGAAGGTAGGCGTCGAGGTTGATCGGCTCCTCGCCGGGCGGCAGCTCCGGCGCGGGGGCCGCCTGCGGATCGGCCGCCGGTTCCTCGTCGGCCGGCTCCCAGACGTTCACCGCCACGGCGACCGGGCTCGCGGCCGCCTCGGCCTCGTGGTCGGCGCGCTCCTCCCGATCGAGGCCCTCGCGCTCCGCCCGCTGCTCGCGCTCGCGCTCCGCGCGCGCCTCGCGCTCCGCCCGCTGCTCGCGCTCGCGGGCGCGCGCCTCGCGTCGCGTGGCCAGTGGACCGAGCATCGACGGCAGCCGCGGTCCGTGCCCCTCCTCCGACAGGTCGGCGGCGGTCGGCGTCTGCCCGTCGGTCTGCGCCGCGGCATGGTCGTCCGGTGGCGGCTCCTCTGGCTGCTCCACGGCGGGCTCGCCGTCCGTCGCCGCCGCGTCCGGTTCCTCGGGCTCTCGCTCGGTGGTCGCCTCGTCGAGCAGATCGGGCTCCGGCTCGGGCTCGGGCTCATCTGACGCGCCCTCGTCACCCTCGCCACGGACAGCCTCGAGCTCGGCAGGCGGCTCGGCGGCTTGGATCGGCTGCGGTTGTGCGGGCGAGGTCATGGCCGCAATCACCGGCGGCGGTACGAGGGGGCGCCCGGTCGGCGCGACCGCCTCGACATCGGTCCCGGCCTCGGGCGGGAGCTCGGTCGGGGCCGGAACCACGCGCAGACCTCCCTCGCGGCGCGCGGGAACCTCCTCCTGCACGGCCTGCCAGCCGGCCGGTTCGGCCATCACGGCGCAGACCTTGGCGAAGTCGCACAGCGCCGCGCCCAGCTCGGGCGCATCGGTCTCCGACTCGAACGCCGGGCGCGCCAGGCGGAGCCACCAGCGAGTGCGGTGCTCGAGGGCCCAGACGCGGTAGGTCTCGCTGCGCAGGTCGACGCCGCGGACCGCCTGCCACGGCCACAGCCGCGCGGTGAACCCGTAGCGGGCCGACGAGCCGCCGCGCGGCGCATACCAGCCGTCGATGAGGCCGACCTCGGTGGCCACCAGGACGCGACGCTCCTCGTCCTGGCCGCGCTGCGGGTCGACGGCGTAGATGGCGATCTCGTCGACGCCGAGCGTCGCCAGCTGGGCGGCGATCCACTCGCGCAGCTCGTCGTTCAGGTATGGCATCCGCGGCCAGTTGCCCAGTCGCACGCGCTCCGTACCTCGTAGTGAGATGGGAAAGCCTATCCTCTCGCCGATGACGGCGCATCCCCCCACCGACAGCCGGCCGGTCGCCTTCTCCTTTCGACAGACCCGCACGCGACGTGCCCGCCTCGGTCGGCTGCTGACGCCGCACGGCGCGGTCGACACGCCGCAGTTCATGCCGGTCGGGACGCAGGCGACGGTCAAGGCGCTCACGCCCGGCGACCTCCGCGCGGCCGGGGCGCAGATGATCCTCGGCAACACGTACCACCTGAGCCTGCGGCCCACCGCCGAGCGCATCGCACGCCTCGGCGGGCTGCATCGGTTCATGGGCTGGGACGGACCGATCCTGACCGATTCGGGTGGCTTCCAGGTGTTCAGCCTCGCCCATCTGCGCCGGGTCGACGACGACGGCGTGACGTTCGCCAGCCACCTCGACGGAGCGGAGCAGCGGCTGACGCCGGAGCGTGCGATCGAGATCCAGGAGCTGCTCGGCAGCGACGTGGCGATGACCCTCGACCAGCTCGTCGATCCCGGGCTCCCGGCGTCCGAGGTGACCGCTGCGATGGAGCGCACGCACCGGTGGGCGGAGCGCTCGATCGGGGCGCGCTCCCGGCGCGACCAGGCGCTGTTCGGCATCATCCAGGGTGGCGTGGACCCGGCCCTGCGCCGGGCCTCGACGGCGGCGATCGCCGGGCTGCCCTTCGATGGCATCGCGGTCGGCGGCCTCTCGGTGGGGGAGTCGAAGGCGGAGATGGCCGCCACCCTGGACGTGGTGGGCGAGGCGCTCGGCGACGACCCACGGGTCCGCTACCTGATGGGGGTCGGGTCGCCGCTCGACTTCTTCACCGCCGTGGAGCGCGGGATCGACCTGTTCGACTGCGTGCTGCCGACGCGGGTCGCTCGCAACGGCCAGCTGTGGACCAGCGAGGGGCGCCTGAACCTGCGCAACGCCCGCTTCCAGGACGACCCCGGACCGATCGACCCCGCGTGTGCCTGCGAGGCCTGCGCCAACCATTCGCGGGCCTACCTGGCACACCTGTTCCGCGCCGGCGAGCTGCTCGCATATCGCCTCGCATCGGTCCACAACGTCACCTATACTCTGAGCCTGATGGCGAACATCCGTTCGGTGTTGGCCGATGGAACGTTCGACGCGCTGCGCGAGTCCGTGGCCGCCCGCTACGAGCGCGCGGATCGCGCGGATAAGCCGCCGCTAAGGCGGCGATAACGAACCCCGGGGCAGGATGCGGGCACGCCTCGGCCGGCCACCACAGCAAGATGGAGGTTCGACCCGATGGGGAGTCGAGATCGTCCTCGCCACCAGGAGAAGCGCAAGCCCAAGGGTGGCGTGAAGGCGAAGCAGCAGCCCCCGGCACCTCCGGCCTACGAGCCGCCGGCGTCGGTCGAGGTGATCAAGCCCAGGCGCAAGCCGCGCAGCGAGGAGCCGGGCGTCGAGGAGTGAACCCCTCGCCGCCGGCGCAGTGATGGAAGGAGCCCGCAGACCCATGGACGCCCCGGCGGCAGCCGCCCAGGCCCCCACCCCGGCCCAGCAGAACGGTGAGCGCGGTCGCGCCGTCGACGCCGCGATCCTGCAGATCGAGAAGCAGTTCGGCCGCGGCGCGATCATGCGCCTCGGCGATCGCGCCGCGCAGAACGTGGAGGCGATCTCCACCGGCTCGGTGGCGCTCGACCTGGCGCTCGGCGTGGGGGGCGTGCCGCGCGGCCGGATCACCGAGATCTACGGCCCCGAGTCGAGCGGCAAGACCACGCTCTGCTACCACGTCATCGGCAACGCGCAGGCCAACGGCGGGGTCGCCGCCTTCATCGACGCCGAGCACGCGCTCGACCCCGGCTACGCCAAGAACGTCGGCGTCAACGTCGACGAGCTGCTCGTCAGCCAGCCGGACACCGGCGAGCAGGCGCTCGAGATCGCCGAGACCCTGATCCGCTCCGGCGGCGTCGACGTGGTGGTCGTCGACTCGGTTGCCGCGCTCGTGCCCCGCGCCGAGATCGAGGGCGAGATGGGGGACAGCTTCGTCGGGCTCCAGGCGCGGCTCATGAGCCAGGCCCTGCGCAAGCTGACCGGCGCGGTGAATCGGTCGAAGACGGCGCTCGTCTTCACCAACCAGCTGCGCGAGAAGATCGGCGTCATGTTCGGCAACCCCGAGACGACGCCCGGCGGCCGCGCGCTGAAGTTCTACTCGAGCGTGCGGATGGACATCCGCCGCATCGAGACGCTCAAGACCGGCACCGATGCCATCGGCTCGCGGACGCGCGTCAAGGTGGTCAAGAACAAGGTCGCCAGCCCATTCCGGGTCGCGGAGTTCGACATCATGTACAACGAGGGGATCAGCCGTGAGGGCGGCCTCCTCGACGTCGGCATCGCGGCGGGGATCCTGTCGAAGACCGGGGCGTGGTTCAACTACGGCGACACGCGCCTCGGCCAGGGGCGCGAGAACGCGCGCGAGTTCCTGCGCAGCAACCCCGAGACGGCGCAGCAGATCGAGGACGAGATCCGCGGCAAGGTGGCGAGCATCGAGGTCGGGGTCGAGGGCATCGCCGAAGCCGAGTGACCGACCGCGGCCCGACGGCACGCGCACCCGGGCGGCGCACCCGACCCGTGGCCGAGCCGCTCGGCCCGACCCTGGCGCTGGACGTCGCCGCACGCTTTCTGGCGACCCGGCCGCGCAGCGCCTGGGAGGTGCGGCGCCGCCTGGAGCGTGCCGGAGCCGATCCCGCCACCGCGGACGACGTGCTGCGGCGGCTGGCGGAGCTCGGCCTGGTCGACGATGTCGCCTTCGCGCGCTGGTGGCGCGACCAGCGGGACCGCCACCGGCCCCGTGGCCGGCGCATGCTGGAGGCGGAGCTGCGCGGCAAGGGTGTCCCGCGCGAGGTGATCGAGGCCCTGCGCGACGAGGCGCCGGAGCGGCCTCCCGAAGCGGCCAGCGCGCCCAGCACGGAGGAGGAGCGGGCGCGAGCCGCGCTCGAGGCGCACCTCCGCGGCCGGCCGCTGCCCACCGATCGCCGCGGGCTCGAACGGCTCGGCATGTTCCTGGTGCGGCGCGGCTTCGACCCGGCGACGGCCCGGGCGATCATCCGTGAGCGCGGCGCCGATGAGTCCGACGCTGGGGTGGCCGAGCCATCGGGCGAGGCCGAGTAGACGGGTCGGAGTGTCCGCGGTCAGGCGCGCTGAGCGTCTAGGCTTCCGGGCATGCGCCACGTCCTGATGACCGAGCCCCAGCAGGGGCTCAGCTACGACGAGATCCTCGCCCTGGCCCACGCCGTGGAGGCGGCCGGACTGGAGGCCTTCTTCCGTTCCGACCACTACCACTCGTTTCCCGGCCCCGAGGGACGCCCGACGACCGATGCCTGGGCCACGCTGGCCGGGCTGGCCCGTGAGACGGAGCGCATCGGGCTCGGCGTGCTCGTCAGCCCGGTCACGTTCCGCCTCCCCGGAACTCTCGCCAAGACGGTCGCCACGGTCGACGAGATGAGCGGCGGTCGGGTGGAGCTCGGGATGGGCGCCGGATGGCACGCGGAGGAGCACGCCGCGCACGGGATCCCGTTCCCGCCGCTGCGCGAACGCTACGACATGCTCGAGGAGGCGCTCGCCATCGTGCACGGCCTGTGGACTGAACCGGACGGCTGGGCGTACGACGGGGCGCACTGGCAGGTGCGCGATGCCCGCTACCGCCCGCGACCGGCACGGGGCGACCGCCGACACCCGCCCATCATCCTGGGCGGCGAGGGCGGCCCGCGCTTCAGCGCGCTCGCGGCGCGCTACGCGGACGAGGTGAACATCGTCTCCGCGACTCCCGGCCGGGTCCGCCGCGCCTACGCCCGCGTGCGGGCCGCGTGCGAGGCGATCGGCCGCGACCCCGGCGAGTTGACCTACTCGGCGATGACCGGCGTCCTGGTCGCCGACACCGCCGCCGACCTCGACGCCCGGGTGCACGATCAGCTGGCGTTCACCGGCGAGCGCGACGGGGCCGATGCCGACGCATGGCTCGCCGAGCGCCGCCGGCGCTGGATCATGGGCACCCCGGACGAGGCGCGGGCGCAGATCGACGAGCTCGCCGCAGCGGGGGTCCAGCGCATCATGCTGCAGGACTTCCTGCCGCGTGACCTCGACATGGTCGCCACGCTGGGGCGCATGTTCGGCGGCTGAGCGGCCGTGCCAGCGACGCCCATCCGGCGTCATCTCTGATCTGCGGTACACTCGCCCCTTCGGGGCGCATGTCGCCCCGTCCGAGATCTGAGCCGACAGCACACGCGCCCGTCGGGCGCCACAACACATGCCCATCCGGGGCTCCATCGAGTGGGAGGGAGCCGATGTCTGAACTGGTCGTCGCCGCCGTGGCCGGCGTCGCGCTGCTCGCCGGCGCGGTGATCGGGTACATCGCCCGGCAGGCCATGGCCTCGAGCGCGCTCAAGCACGCCGAGGCGTACACCGCGCGCATCATCGCCGAGGCGCGGGCCAAGCAGAAGGAGATCGTCCTCGAGGGGAAGGACGAGGCCCTCCAGGCGCAGCGAGCAGCTGAGGAGGAGGCCCGCGAGAAGCGCGCCGACCTCCAGCGGCAGGAGCGACTGCTGCTCGACCGGGCAGAGGCCTTCGATCGCAAGGTCGAGTCGCTCGAGCGCCGCGAGGAGGTGCTCGAGACGCGCCAACGCGAGATCGACGGGGAGCGCCAGCGGCTCACCGAGCTCCAGGCGCGGCAGCTGGCCGAGCTCGAGCGGGTTGGCGGCCTGTCCGTGGCCGAGGCTCGCGAGGCGCTCATCGGGAAGATCGTCGACGAGGCGCAGGCCGACGCCCTGCAGCGCGTCCGTGAGATCGAGCGCCACGCGGTCGAGGCGGGGGAGGAGCGGGCGCGACGGGTGCTGACGACCATCATGCAGCGCATCGCCGCGGAGCACACCTCGGAGGCCACGGTGACCGTCGTGCAGCTGCCCAACGAGGAGATGAAGGGGCGCATCATCGGCCGCGAGGGGCGCAACATCCGGGCGCTGGAGCAGGCGACGGGGGTCGACCTGATCATCGACGACACGCCGGAGGCGGTGGTGCTGTCCGGGTTCGACCCGGTGCGCCGCGAGGTGGCACGCATGACCCTCACCAAGCTGATCAGCGACGGCCGGATTCACCCTGGACGCATCGAGGAGACGGTGGCCAAGTGCCGCGCCGAGATCGAGGTCGTCATGCGCCAGGCCGGTGAGCAGGCCGCGTACGACGCGGGGGTGCCCGGGCTCCATCCGGAGCTCATCAAGCTGCTCGGACGCCTGAAGTACCGCACCAGCTACGGCCAGAACGTGCTCCAGCATTGCATCGAGACGGCGCGCCTGGCGGGCCTCCTGGCGGCCGAGATCGGCGCGAACGTGGCCGACAGCAAGAAGGGTGGCCTGTTGCACGACATCGGCAAGGCGGTCGACCACGAGGTCGAGGGGCCGCATGCCGCCATCGGTGCCGACATCGCCAGCAAGCTGGGGGTCAACGCCTCGGTCTGCAACGCGATCGCCGCGCATCACCAGGAGGTGGAGCAGGAGACGACCGAGGCGACCGTGGTCCAGATCGCCGATGCCATCAGCGCGTCGCGCCCCGGCGCGCGCGGCGAGAGCCTCGACAACTACGTCAAGCGCCTCGACGACCTGCAGCAGATCGCGCTCAGCTTCCCCGGCGTCGAGCGCTGCTTCGCCATCCAGGCGGGACGCGAGATCCGCATCCTGGTGCGCCCCGAGGATATCGACGACCTCGCCTCTAGCCGCCTGGCGCGCGACGTCGTCAAGCGCATCGAGGAGCAGCTCCAGTACCCGGGCCAGATCAAGGTGACCGTCATCCGCGAGACGCGCGCCGTCGACTACGCCAGGTGACGGCAGCCCGCCGCGGCCTCCGCGTCCTGCTCATCGGCGACATCATCGGCAAGCCGGGGCGCCAGGCGATCGCCCACGCGCTGCCCGACCTGCGCACCGAGCTGGAGATCGATCTCGTGGTCGCCAACGGCGAGAACGTGGCCGCCGGGATGGGGCTCACGCCGTCGCTCGCCGAGGAGCTGCTGCGGTCGGGGATCGACGTCATCACCAGCGGCAACCACATCTGGGACAAGCGTGAGATCTACGACTACCTCGACGGTGACCGGCCGGTCCTGCGGCCGCTGAACTACCCGCACGACGCGCCGGGTCGTGGCTGGCTGGTCGCGCACGCCGCCGACGGCACCGAGGTGGCGGTCGTCAACGTCATGGGGCGCGTCTTCATGAACCAGCTCGACTCGCCGTTCGCGGCCATGGACACCCTGCTCGACGAGGCCGCCGAGCCGCTGCCGCCGGTCCGCCTGGTCGACTTCCACTGCGAGATCACGTCCGAGAAGAACGCCATGGGCTGGTACCTCGACGGTCGGGTGACCGGCGTGGTGGGCACGCACACCCACGTCCCGACCGCCGACGCCCGCCTGCTGCCCAAGGGCACCGCCTACATCAGCGACCTGGGGATGACCGGCCCGCGCGACTCGATCATCGGGTTCGACATCACGACCGTGATCCCGCGCTTCACGCAGCACCTGCCGACCCGCTTCCAGGTCGGCAGCGGTCCGGTGAGCCTCAACGGGGTGGTCATCGAGGCCGATCGCGCCACGGGACGGGCGCGCGGCATCACGCAGGTCCAGCGCCTCGTCGAGGTCGACTAGAGGCCGATGCGGCCCGCGCCGCCGCTGCTCGCCGTCGTCGGTCCCACCGCCTCCGGCAAGACCGATCTCGCCCTCGCGCTCGCGCGCTTCCTGCCGGTGGAGATCCTGGTCGCCGACTCGCGCCAGGTCTACCGCGGCATGGACATCGGCACGGCCAAGCCCTCCGCCGCGGCGCGGGCCGCCGTTCCGCACCACCTTCTCGACCTCGTGCCGCCGGATGCGCCGTTCAGTTTGGCCGACTGGCTGACCGCCGCGCGAGCCGCTGTGCGCGAGGTGGGGGAGCGGGGCCGGCTCCCGCTCGTCGTCGGTGGCACCGGCCTGTACATCTCGGCCCTTGTCGACGGGTACGACCTTGCCGCGCAGGGCCACGACCCGGCGCGCCGGGCGTCGCTGGCCGCCGAGCTGGGGGAGCGCGGCCTCGCGCCGCTGGTGGCGCGCCTCACGCGGCTCGACCCCGCCGCCGCGGCCCGCATCGACCGTCGCAACCCGCGGCGGGTGCTGCGCGCCCTCGAGCGGGCCGAGGCCGGCTCGGTCGGGGGGCCGCCGCGCGCCGAGGCGTACGCCGGCCCCGTGCGCCTGATCGGCCTCGCGCGGCCGCGGGCGGCGCTCGTGGCGCGCATCGAGGCGCGGGCGCACGCGATGTTCACCGGCGGCCTGCTCGACGAGGTCCGTGATCTGCGGGACGCTGGCTATGGGCCGTGGCTCGAGCCGATGACCGGGCACGGCTATCGAGAGGCGGCACGCCACCTGGCGGGGGAGTGGACGCTGGAGGAGGCGATCCGCGTGACGGCGCTGCACACCCGCCAGTACGCGAAGCGCCAGCTGACCTGGTTCCGTCGCGACGCCCGGATCAGGTGGCTCGACGCCGGTGACGGGCCGGCGGATGCGCCGGAGCTGGTGACCGCCGCGCTGGCCGTCGCGGCGGAGCTGAGCTCAGGCGTTGGCTGACAGGCCGATCGACCGGCGCCAGGCGGCGCCCCCGGCAAGGTCGTCGGGAAGCAGGGTCGGCATCGGGACGACGCCGACCTGCCGCGGGCGAGCGAACTCGGGCAGCGGGCCCGGACGGCCGAGCAGGTAGCCCTGCCCGGCGCGCACGCCGAGCGTCGCGACCTGCGACACCTGGGACTCGTGCTCGAGGCCCTCGGCGATGACGAGCGCCTCGGTCTGGGTGGCCAGGCCGACCACCGACCCGATGACCGCATTCGACGGCGCGCCGGGTCCGCTGCGCTGGACGAGGCTCAGGTCGACCTTGAGGACGTCGAAGCGCACCTGGGCGAGGAGCCGCAGGCCCGCATTGCCGGCGCCCAGGTCGTCGGCGGCGAAGCGGATGCCGAGCCGGCGAAACGCCTCGAACTTGACCCGTGCCGACTCCGGGTCGCGCAGCGGGCGGTGCTCGGTGAGCTCGATCACGATCCGGTCCGGCGGCATCCCGTGGCGCTGCAGGATGGCCAGCAGCGAGGCGGTGCCGAACTCCGGGGCCTCGAGCGTCTGGGCTGACAGGTTGACGCTGAGGAACTGCGGCGCGGGGAGGCCCGTGGCCCCGCCGATGATGACGTCCAGGCAGGCGAGGTCGAGATCGACGACGTGCCCGGTCGCCTCGGCCGCGGCGAAGAGGTCGCCAGGGCCGGTGAAGGGGGTCCCCTCGGCCGGCCGGATGAGCCCCTCGTAGCCGAGGACGGCTGCATCGGCCAGCTCGACGATGGGCTGGTAGACCGGGCGCAGGAGGCGCCTGGTGGCCACCTCCCAGATGGCGCCGGTCTGCTCGGCCGGCAGGCTCGGCGCCGTCGCCGCGCTCGGCTCGTAGCGCAAAACCTCGGTGCGGCCGGCCCGCTTGGCGGCGTACAGGGCGCCATCGGCCTGGAGGTAGAGCTGGTCGCGGTTGGGAGCGAGCGAGGGGATGGCCGAGACCCCCGCGGAGAACGAGATCGGCTCGTCACCCATCTCCCGCAGCACCGGCTGGAGCGCGTTCGACAGCAGACGGCGCGCGAGCACCCAGGCGCCGTCGGCATCGGTGTGCGGCAGGAGCAGGGCGAACTCGTCGCCCCCCACCCGGAACGATCGGTCCGGGCGGCGCACCGACAGCTCGAGCAGGCGCCCGAAGCGGGCGAGCACCTTGTCGCCGGCGGCGTGGCCGAGGGTGTCGTTCACCGTCTTGAAGCCGTCGAGGTCGATGAGCACCAGCGACAGCGGCACGCCGTACCGCTGCGCCGCCTCAGTCTGGCGGTCGAGCTCCTCCTGGAAGGCGCGATGGTTGCCGAGCTTGGTGAGGGGATCCATCAGCGCCTCGGCGACCGCTTCCTCGTAGGCCACCTGCAGCTCGTCGCGATCGCGCTCGAGGGGTGCGATGGCGCGGTGCACCAGCAGCAGCCCGACCGCGACAGCGCCGCCGACCGCGATGAGGGCCGTCGGTAGCGTGCGGCCGGGAAGCAGCATGCCGGCGGCGACCTGGATGGCCAGTCCCGCGCTGACCGCCGCGCCCACCGCCGCAGCCACGCGTGTCGTCACGCGGGCCGATGGCCCGTCCGGTCGCGCCCCCTGCCTTCGTTCGGCGTGCGGTGACATGGACACCTGTGACAGCGTCCCCCCGGCGTGGTACGAGAGGTATGCCATGTCGCGCGCGAGGAGCGCAGTAGGCGAAAGGTACCGATCGGCGCTACCATCGACCGAACAGATGTCCGATCGCGCCCGCACCATCGACCTCACCGAACGTGACGAGCGCGCCTTTCTGATCGGCCTCGACGACCCCTCCGACGAGCGCTGGCCCGTGCGCCGCAGCCTCGCCGAGCTGGAGGCGCTGGCCGAGACGGCCGGCGCGTCGGTCGTGGGTACCGCCTTTCAGCGCCGGCCGTCGCCGGACCCGGCGTGGTACTTCGGCAAGGGGCGCGCGGCGGAGCTCGTCGACGAGAAGGCGGCGAGCGACTTCAACGTGCTCATCGTCGACGACGAGCTGTCGCCGAACCAGCAGCGCAACCTCGAGAAGCTGCTCGACTGCAAGGTGCTCGACCGATCAGCGCTGATCATCGACATCTTCGCCCAGCGCGCGCGCACCCGCGAGGGACGCCTGCAGGTCGAGCTGGCCGGCCTCGAGTACCACCTCCCGCGCCTCACGCGCCTGTGGACCCACCTGTCCCGGACGCGCGGCGGGATCGGGACGCGCGGCGGACCCGGCGAGACGCAGCTGGAGACGGACCGGAGGCTCATCGGGGAGCGGATCCAGAAGCTCAAGCGGGAGCTGCGCGACGTGAGCCGGCAGCGGGCCACCGCCTCGCGGCGTCGCGACGACTCGGAGGTCGCCTCGGTGGCCCTGGTCGGCTATACCAACGCCGGCAAGAGCACGCTCCTCAACCGGCTCGCCGCATCCGACGTCTACGCGGCCGACAAGCTCTTCGCGACGCTCGACCCGACCAGCCGCCGGGTGAGCCTGCCGACCGGCCAGCACATCGTCATGTCCGACACGGTGGGCTTCATCAACAAGCTGCCGCACCACCTGGTCGATGCCTTCCGCGCGACCCTCGAGGAGGTCGTGCGGGCCGATCTGCTGCTGGAGGTGGTCGACGCCGCGGACCCGAACTTCGTGGGCCAGCAGGAGGCGGTCCAGGCCGTGCTCGACGAGCTGGGAGCGGGTGACACGCCGCGCATCGCCGTCTTCAACAAGGTCGACCTGCTCGACGCCGACCTGCGGACCGATGCGGTGCAGCCGGACCACGACGCGGTCGCCTTCGTGAGCGCCGAGACCGGCGAGGGCACCGACGCGCTGCTGGCCAAGGTTGCCGACGCCCTGCGTGCCCGGATGGTCGCGGTGGACGCGGTGATCCCCTACGAGCGCGGCGAGCTCGTGGCGCGCGCCAGGACAGCGGGCGACGTCAGCGAGCGGTACACCGAGGGTGGAATCAGGGTCTCCGGGCACCTGCCGGCAGCGATCGCCGCGGAGCTCGGGGCGGCGGCGCGGTCGTCCGCGGCCTCAGGATCGAAGCGAGCCGTCCCGGGCTGAGACCATGAGTGGCGCGGCGGCCGGAGCGGGTCGTGCGCGTCGCGCAGCGACCTGCCGCACGGCGAGGCCGGCAAGCAGCCACAGGGCGGCCGGGACGAGCATGGCACCATAGCCACGCAGCAGCGCACCGACCTCGCCGGGAACGAACAGGCCGGCACCACCCGCGGCGGCGGCCAGTGAGAGCCCTGCGATGCCGAGGCGTGCCAGTCCAGACAGGTTGCGCATGCGGCCATCCTCGGTGCACTCCGCCGCGCGCGCCATGGGGATTGTGTCGCGTGCGCCGGTACGAAGGTCCCCGTCATATAGAACGGCTGTTCGAGGTGGGGGAGTCAGCTCCTGGCTGAGCCGCTGGTGGCGCCTGTGATCGCGTCGCCAGGGTCCCGCGTGGCCGCCGCGACCATTGGAGCGCCGTGCAGTTCCGCTGCACCGGCCGGCCCGCCGGTCACCGCGCGTCGGATCGGTCCAGGCGGTCCAGGCAGCAACGCCACGCGGCACGGTCGCATATCTCAGTGCATGCAGCCTGGTGGGGCGTGAACAGGACTTCCGCAAAGATATGTTATGTGATACACCGATCGCCACCGACTGAGTACGTGGGCTCCTGACCAGCCGCCCTATGTCCTCGCGCGAGCGGTGTTTGCGCGTTCAGCGTGCGGTGACGACGTTGGCGGCCGCTACCGGCCGTGACATGCCCTTGAGCTCGAGCTCGCCGACCTGCTCGACCTCGACCAGCTCCTCGACCATCGCGTGCGCCCGCTGGCTGAGCAGGATCTGGTTCGCCTCGGCCTTGCTGCTGAGGCGCGAGGCCATGATCACCACGTTGCCGATCGCGCCGTAGTCGTGCCGCCCCTCGAAGCCGATGCGGCCGAGCGTCGCGTAGCCGACCGCG
>DASSPJ010000043.1:0-37632 GCA_035699665.1 Candidatus Limnocylindria bacterium | reverse complement strand
CGCGTACACGCAGGTCAGCCCGGTGGGCCTCCTCTTCCTGGCCGCCGCGGCGAGCATGCTGGCCACCGCCTGGGGCCTGTGGAGCGGAGCGCGATGGTCGCGCACGTCGGGCCGCGCCGCTGCCGCGCTCATCGTGCTGGCCGGCCTCGCCGTGCTCGGCTACCTGGTGCTGCTCACGGCCATCGCGCCGGACGCGGCGGCGACCGCCATCGGGCCGCTCGGCGGCGGCGGCACGGTCGCGCTGATCGCCGGCGTCTTGGTGTGGCGCTCCGCGAGCGCCGTCGACGCCTAGGCCGCGCCCTCAGTCGAGGAACTCGAACTCGGTGACCACCAGGGTCGTGCGGCAGTTGAGCACGACGTCCGCAGGGGCCTCGACGAGGCCTTCCCCCGGATCGACGATGCGACAGCTCGCGGCGTCCGGGTCCTCCAGGTGCGCGGTCACGCGCACCGGCATCGGCTCGGTCACCTCCGTGATCGGCCCGATGGCGTCCGGGGCGGGGCGGAACCGGATATCGGTGCCGGCAAACCAGACGTTCGGGTCCGGGCCGGCGAGCCACGCCGGGCTGTACGTCACCGGGCTCTCGCAGGCGTCGCAGGGGGGCGATTCGAGCACGCCGGTGAGCGTCAGCTCATCGCGCCCGAAGCAGGCAAGCCGCTCGAGCGGCAGCAGCGCAGCCAGCTCGACCACCGTGGTCGGCGAGCCGCACGCCACGTCGGCGGCCGCCAGCCACGCCTCGCCGGTGGGCGGGCTGGCAACCCAGCCGATGCTCGTGGAAAGGTCCACGACGTTGGTCTCGAATGGGCCGCTGACGATGGCGACGCGGTACCAGCGGTACCCGTCCGCATCCTCCGGCGCCCCGATGGTGAACAGGCGCGCGCCGGTCCTGAGCGTGCCGATCTCGTCGGCGGGGCCGCCCGGACCGGTCCGCAGCAGCAGCCGGTCCCCTTCCTGGGTCACCTCGACGATCGAGCGGTTGGCGAACACGGGCGCCGGCAGCGGCGTGGCCGTGTGGCTGGGGGTGGCGCTCGGCGTCGCCGTGCCGTTCAGCGATGCCGATGCGCTCGGCGTCACGCTCTCGCTGCCGCCGGCGCTCGGCACGCTGCCACTGATCGGTGCGGGGTCCCTGAGGGCAAGCGCCAGCACGATGCCGCCGACGAGCGCCAACGCACCGCCCACGGCGACGGCGGGCAGCAGCCAGCGAGGCGCCCGTGCGGCCCCGGGAGCGGTCCGCGGGAGGGGGTGGGCGTCCAGTCCGCACTCGGCGCAGAACGATGCGCCCGCGGGGAGCGCGCTTCCGCAGCGGCGGCAGCGCTCGTCGATGGGCTGATATCGGTCTCGGGTCGACATCGGAATCTCCAGGGGCGGTACCGGGTATCGGGCGCACCATAGCCGCACGCCCCTGCGGCGCGACTACGGGACGCCACGTACGATGCGTGGCACCGACCACAGACGTCCCCGGAGGAACCCGATGAAGCTGCTTGTTCACCTGGTCAGTGGCCCCGAGCACCCCACCCGTGCGGCTTTGGCCCTGCTTGTCGCACGGACCGCGGCGGCCGCCGGCCACGAGGTCACCCTCTTCCTGGCCGGCGACGGCGTCGGCTATCTCCGCGACGCGACGATGGACGCCGCGCACGGCATCGGGACCGGGAGCGTCCGCGAGCACTACGACGCGCTGGCGGCCGCCGGTGCGCGCGTGTTCGCCTCGGGAATGTCGAGCAGGGCGCGGGCGATCGATGCCGCGGCGGCCGGTGACAAGGCGGTCGAGTTCGTTCCGCCTGACCGCCTGGTCGAGCTCATCGCCGAGCACGACCGGGTCGTCGTGTACTGATCGACATGAGACGGCCGGCGCCGCGCGGGCGCCGGCCGCATCGGTCCGGATCGGCTCAGGCAGGCGTGTCGGGCTCCTGCTGCGGCGCCGAGCCCCGCCGCGACAGGCGAGGTGTCGCGAACTTCCTCTACTCTCGTGGGGACAGGGAGGGAGCCATTGCAGCTGATCGACGGCCAGCCCGTCTTCTCCGCCACCGATCTCGTCGGCTATCTGGCATGTGAGCACCTGACGGCGCTGGAGCGCCTCGCGCTCGCCGACGTGATCGAGCGGCCGCACCGTCGCGACCGGGAGCTCGACATCATCCGCGAGCGGGGACTCCAGCACGAGCAGCGCTACCTGGACGACCTCCGTGTGCAGGGGCGGACCATCGCGAGCATCGAGCGACGGGAGGGTGAGGAGCGCGGCGCGCAGGTCGCCCGGCAGGCCGCGGAGACGGCGGACGCCATGGCATCCGGTGTCGACGTGGTGTTCCAGGCAACCTTCTTCGATGGCCGCTGGCTGGGGTACGCGGACTTCCTGCTGAAAGTGGAGGACGCAGCCCGTCCATCGGTCTGGGGACCCTGGCACTACGAGGTCGCGGACACGAAGCTGGCGCGACACGTCAAGGCCGGCGCCGTGCTGCAGATCTGCTCGTACGTGGAGCAGCTGGAGCGCATCCAGGCGCGGCGCCCGCGCCACATGCACGTCGTCCTGGGTGGCAGCGCGCGAGAGACCGCCACGCTGCGCGTGGACGACTACATGGCCTACTACCGGGCGGCGAAGCGCCGCTTCGAGGAGGCGTTCGAGATCCCGCCCGGCGCCACCTATCCCGAGCCGGTCGACCACTGCGACGTGTGCCGCTGGAGCGAGCATTGTCGCGCCCAGCGGCGCGCGGACGACCACCTCTCGCTGGTCGCCGGCATCTCGTCCCGCCAGCGCAAGGCGCTGGTAGCGCGGGGCATCGACACGGTCGAGCGTCTGGCTGCCGCGCCGATCCCGTTCGACCCGCCGCTCGACGGTGCCAGTGGCGCGAGCATGGAGCGCGTGCGCGAGCAGGCTCGCATCCAGGTGGAGGGCCGCAACGCCGGCCGACCCCTCTACGAGCTGCTCCCGGTCGAGGCGGAGCGCGGGCTGGGGATCCTCCCGCCCCCGAACGACGGCGACCTGTTCCTGGACCTGGAGGGTGACCCGTACGCGTCGGGCGACGGCATCGATTACCTGTTCGGGGTGCTGGACGGCCCAGGGCAGTTCACCGCCATCTGGTCGACCGATCCGGACGGGTCCGGCGACATCACCCTGGCCGGCGAGAAGGCCGCCTTCGAGCGGCTCATGGACCTGCTGACCGAGCGACGGGCGCGCTGGCCGGAGATGCACATCTATCACTACGCCCCGTACGAGCCGACCGCGCTCAAGCGGCTGATGGGTCGCCATGCGACCCGCGAGAAGGAGGTCGACGAGCTCCTGCGCGGCGGCGTCCTGGTTGACCTGTATCGGGCCGTCCGCCAGGGGCTGCGCGCCTCGGTGGAGAGCTACTCGATCAAGCGCATCGAGCCGCTCTACGACTTCCATCGCGAGATCTCGCTCCGGGACGCCACGTCGAGCATCGTCGCGTTCGAGGAGTGGCTCCAGCTGAGCCAGAGCGACCGACCCTCGTCGCAGCTGCTGGCCGAGATCGAGGCCTACAACCGTGACGACGTCCGCAGCACGCTCGCGCTCCGCGACTGGCTCGAGCGGCTGCGTGAGCAGGCCGCGGCCGAGTTTGGCGTCGAGGTGCCGCGTGCGGCGCCCCGATCGCCGGAAGCGCCGGTGCAGCTCACCGAGTCGGACGCGCGGGTGAAGGAGATTGCCGACCGACTCACCGACGGCGTCCCGGTCGACCCGGCCGCGCGCACGCGCGAGCAGGCGGCGGCATGGCTCATGGCGCAGCTCCTCTCGTGGCACCGGCGCGAGGCGAAGGTCGCCTTCTGGGAGTTCTTCGATCGCATGGGCAAGGACGAGGCGGACCTGGTCCGTGACCGGACCGCGCTTGGGCCTTTGGAGCTGATCGGGCCGCTCGGCGGGCCGTGGCGGCCGACGCCGCGCTCCCATGCGCGCCAGACGTGGGCGTACCGCTTCGAGCCGCAGGAGCACGACCTCGGGGGCGGGCGGGGGGACCTCTACGACCCGGCGCTGTATCGCGAGCAGCCCGATGCGAAGTGGAGCGCGTGGAAGGTGACCGGGAAGCTGCTCGGCGTCGACGACGCGGCTGCCGTGGTCGAGCTGACCTGGCCGCCGGACGTGCATCCCCGCCACCCGGAGTCGCTCAACCCGTTGAACATCTTCGGTGACGCCGAACAGCGCGCGGCGCTCCTGGCGCTGGGTACCTGGGTCGCCGAGCATGGAGTGGACGCAGCCGGGCCATGGCGGGCCGCACGCGATCTGCTGCTGCGGCGGCCTCCACGGACGGGGCAGGTGCCGGGATCAGCGCTCGTGGCACGCGGCGAGGACGCGGTCGACGCAGCATGCCGCATCGTCGCGGCGCTCGAGGATGGGGCGCTCGCGATCCAGGGGCCGCCCGGATCGGGGAAGACGTACACCGGCGCGCGGATGATCGTGAGCCTGCTCCGCGCGGGCAAGCAGGTCGGTATCAGCGCCACCAGCCACAAGGTGATCACGCACTTCCTGGCGAGGGTGCTCGAGGCTGCGGATGGCGTCGAGGTGCGGGCGATGCAGAAGGTCGGCGACGGCGGCGCGTTCGTCGATGACCCGCGCGTGACGCTGGTCGAGAAGAACGGCCAGGTCCAGGAGGCGCTGGCGAGCGGGAGCTGCAACGTGGCTGCCGGCACCGCGTGGCTGTGGGCGGCCGAGAAGAGCGCGGACATGGTCGATGTCCTGTTCGTCGACGAGGCCGGACAGATCTCGTTGGCCAATGTCCTCGCCATGGCGCGGGCCGCGCGCAGCATCGTCCTGCTCGGCGACCCCCAGCAGCTCGAGCAGCCGATCCAGGGGTCGCACCCGCCCGGCGCGGACCGGTCGGCTCTCGCGCACCTGCTCGGCGACCACGACACCATGCCCGAGGATCTGGGCATCTTCCTGGAGCACACCTGGCGACTCCACCCGCGCGTCGCGGCGTTCACGTCCGAGGCATTCTACGAGGACCGCCTGGGGTCCGAGGGGACCCTGGAGCGCCAGGCGCTGCACGGCCCGGACCCGCTCCGCGGGGCGGGGCTCCGCCTGCTGGAATCCGAGCACGCCGGGAGCGAGAACGCCTCCCCCGAGGAGGCGCGCCAGGTGGCCGATATCGCGGCGCTGCTGGTGGCAAGTGGCGCGACCTGGACGGACCGCCACGCCGAGGTGCGTCCGGTGACCTGGGACGACGTGCTGATCGTCGCCCCGTACAACGCCCAGGTCGGCGAGATCCGGCGCCTGCTCCCGCCCGAGGCGCGGGTAGGGACGGTCGACAAGTTCCAGGGCCAGGAGGCGCCGATCAGCATCTACTCGATGACCACCAGCACCCCGGAGGAGGCGCCGCGCGGCATGGACTTCCTCTACTCGCGCAACCGCCTCAACGTCGCGACGTCGCGGGCGCGCTGCATCGCGGTGGTGGTGGCCTCCCCGGCGCTCCTGCGCGTGCGCGCCCGCACGCCGGAGCAGATGCGCCTGGCCAACGCCCTCTGCCAGTTCGTGGAGCACGCCGAGCGGCCACCGGCCTGACATCCGGACACGGCGACGCGGTCCGCCCGCCCCCCGGTACGAGCGGACCGCGCGAGTTGGGCCGATCAGTCGGCAGAGAGCTCCAGCGTGCCAGCCTGGTAGCCGTAGCCGCCAACCTGCACGAGGTACGTCGTGCCCGAGGCGGTGTCGAGCGTGACACGCGCCTGGAGCGAGTCGACATCGTCGACGCAGGCGACCTGTTCGAGACCGGCCCCCGACTCGACGTAGACGGCCACGACCGTGTCGAACGAGCTGCCGGCGGTGTCGATGGTCACCTGGCCACCGGTGCCTTCCAGCGTCCACCACGCGGTGTGCCCGAACGGCAGCTCGAACGGCTCCCCGCTCTCCGGGTCGGTGAACGTGCACGGCGCCTCGGGCTCGGGCTGCGTGCCGAGGGTGCTGCCCCGCAGCGCATCACCGGGGGCGAGCGGCAGCGCGTTCTCAGGGAGATCGTTCGCCAGCGGGCGTCCCTTCGGGCCGTTGGGGCTGGTCGTGATCTGCGTCACGCGCAGGTCCACGGCGCTGCAGCTCGCCGCGTCCATCGCGAGGGTCGCGTCGCCGGACGGCAGCGACAGCTCCAGCTCCCCGGCCACGGACAGGAACGCGCCGACCGCGTGGATCTTGGTGCGCTCGAACCCGAAGCGGTCGTTGATCCGCTCGCCGCTGGACGACAGGACGGCCGAGGCGCTCGCGCTTCCCGCCGGAGTGGTCGGCTCTTCCTCCGACCCCATCGGCCACAGCTCGTAGGTCGCGGCGAAGGCGCTGCTGGTGTGGGTGCCGCTGCCCATTCCGTGGTACTCGCCGGAGGCATCGGCGACGAACAGGTCGGTGTACGTGCCCCACGCATCGGTCCAGCTGAAGAGCGTGACGAAGGCGTCGGCGGACTCCCAGAAGCAGGTCAGCTGGAGCTCGGCGCCGTGCATGGTGGTCGCGTCAGGGTTGGTCATGAAGATGTCGATGGTCTGCTGGACGCCGCTGCACCCGTCGAGCGTCACGCTGATCGCGTCGGGAAGGATGAGCTCGCCGCTCACCACGAGGTCCTGGCGCACGCCGGACACCACGAACCGGCGGTTGGTGCCGCTGCTCGTGTCGCGGAACGCCTCGGGATCACCCGATGGCGCGGTGGCGATGACGAAGCTGGCAGAGCCGACCAGCTCGGGCTCGGGCAGCGACTCGTCGACGGTGTACATGTCGAAGCTGGCGGTCAGTGAGCCGTCACTGCCGACCGCGACCTGGTCGGTGCCGCCGACCATGATGGGCGGGTCCGTCTCCGGGGACGTGCCGGGTGCCCAGTACCCCGCCTGCGCGAAGGCGCCGTACTGGTCGCTGACGCCCGCCACCAGGACTGCGCGTCCCGCATCCGCGGCGAGGTCCAGGCATTCCACGTAGGTCGTCGCGTCGCTGGAGCGCTCCGCCCGCTGCGCGAGCGCCGGTGCCGGCAGGGCTGCGGCCAGCAGGGCCAGCAGGGCCAGCGAGGTGATGAGACGAGGCATGGGTGTCCACCTTTCGGATGATTCACCAGGCGTGGTTTCGGACCGATGGGGGCCTGAGTCGCCTGTGTTGGGGGCACCATGCGACCAGCGTGCTGCGGGGCTTCTGCGGGAGGACTGCGGCCGGACTGCGGGACACGATCCGGCCTTGCGCTGAGGATGAGCGGCGAGTACCGTCGGCTCGCTGCCCACGCATCCGCTGAGGGGACCCGAGCACACCATGGGGTCGGCACTGGAGATCGGCGCGCACGGCGTGACGGCCGTGCTCGCGACGTGGCTGGGACTGTTGGTGCTGACGCGCGGGCGACGCCCGGCCGGCGCCTGGATCTTCGCCTTCCTGTGCGGCCTGCTCGTCCTGTGGTCGGTGGCGATCATCGTGCAGCGCACCGGGACGCAGACCGACCTGCACGCGCCGGTCAACCTCGTCGAGGATGTCGCCGCCTTCTTCCTGCCCGCGGCGACGCTGCACATCGCGCTCTCGGTGGCATTCGAGGGACCGCGAACCGCGACGGCCAACGCCCTGCTGCTGTTCGCCTACGCCCTGTCGACGGGGACCGCGCTCCAGGCGGCCTTCGACCCGGCGCATCCCATCGTGGTCAACGGGCCGAGCTGGTCGCCGTTCGGCATCCCCGGGGCGCTCATCGGCTGGGTCTTCATCGCCGCTCGCGGCGTCATCTTCGGGGCGGCGGTCGCCTACCTGATCGGCGCGCTGCGCGTCGCCGGCGACGACCGCGCCCGCCAGCGGCAGGTCCAGGTGGCGCTGGCCACGGTGGCGCTCGGCGTCCTGGGCGGGATGCTGCGCATTTTGCCCGAGCAGATCGGCGGCCCGGCATGGATCGGTGTCTCGCTCATCGCGGTGACCATGGTGCTCGCCGCGTATGCCGTCCTGGCCCAGCACGTCTTCCTGGCCGCCGACGTGACGGTGCGGGCCATCCGCTGGTCGCTGATCGCCGGCCTCGGGATCGTGGTCTACGTCGGGCTGCTCCTCGCCCTCGACGGTGCGGTACGGGCCTTCCTGGGCGTCGACTTCCCGTTGGTGACGGCGCTCGGGGTGGTGGTCACCATGGCCCTCTTCGACCCGGTCGCCGAGCGATTCAGGGACGCTCGCAGCCCGTCCCGGCGAGAGATGGAGCAGGCGCGCCTGCTGCGCGCCCTCGGCCAGGACGCCATCGTGGCGCAATCGCCCGAGCACGCCGTCGAGCCGGTGCTGGCCCGGCTGGCCCGCACGTTCGACCTGACCGGCGCATCGGTGACCGATGCCGATGGCGTCGCCCGCGCGGTCGTGGGCTCGCCGATGGCGGACGACCCGTTGGCCGCTCGCCTCCCGCTCGGCGGACCCGATGCGCCGCTCGGCCACGTCACGTTCGGATCGAAGCGCAGCGGGCTCGCCTTCACCGGCGACGAGCGCGAGGCGCTCGCCTCCACGGCCGCCTACCTGGGCTCCACCCTCCGGCTGGCCGAGCGGCACCGCGAGCAGGCCAGCGCGCTCAGCGCGCTGCGCGAGGAGGGGTCGCAGGTGCAGTCCCGCGGATCGGAGCTGTCCGAGCTGCTCGCGGGCGCCACGCTGCCGGCGCCCGGTCTGCGGGTGCACGCCCTCGGACCGCTGCGTGCGGAGCAGGACGGTGAGCCGGTGCGGCGCTGGGGCGGCGAGAAGGCCGGGTCGCGCCAGGCCGAGGCGGTCTTCGCGTTCCTGTTCGATCGCGGCGAGCGTGGCGCGGCCAAGGACGAGATCCTCGAGCTGGTCTGGCCGGACGTGGATCTCGACCGCGCCGACGTGGCGTTCCATCGCACGATGCTCGGCCTGCGCGGCATGCTCCGCTCGAATGGCCGCGCGCGGGACCGCAACCCGCCGATCACCTTCCACAACGATCGGTACCGGCTCGACCCGACGCTGATTGCATGGAGCGACGTCGCCGAGTTCGAGCGCCTGCTCGGGCAGGCCGGCTCAGGTGACGCCGAGACGGCCACCGCCGCGCTCGAGGCGGCGCGGGCCCTCTACCGCGGCGACTACCTCGACGACTGCCCGTTCTACGGCGACAGCTACCACGTCGAGGAGCGGCGGTCCGCGCTGCGCCAGCGGTACGTCGACCTGCTCATCGATCTGGCCGAGCGACAATCGGCCCGCGGCGATCGTTCCGCCGCGGCGGCGAGCCTGCGGGAGGCGGCGACCGTCACCGAGGAGGAGGAGCCGCGGATCGAGCAGGCGCTGGCCCGGCTCGCCGGCGCCTCCGAGTAGGTCTGCTCGGCATGGCCGATCCCGCGCTTCACGACCCCGGTCCCGAGGCCGCCGCCGAGCGGGGCGAGGCGCATGCCGCAGCGGCGCGCGCGCCGCTGCGCGTCGGACGCGCCAGCGTCCGCATCGGTACCGCGTCGTGGACCGATCCGACCATGACCGCCCCGGGTGTCTTCTACCCGCCCGACGCGTCGACCGCCGAGGACCGGCTCGTCTACTACGCCAACCAGTTCCCGATCGTCGAGGTCGACGCCACGTACTACGCGCTCCCGGCGCGCCGCACCGGCGAGCTGTGGCTGGAGCGCACGCCGCCCGACTTCACGTTCGACATCAAGGCCCACGCCCTGATGACCGGCCAACCCTCCGAAGTGGCGCGGCTGCCGAAGGACCTGCGGGAGGCGCTGCCGGCCGAGATCCTCGGCAAGAAGCGGGTCTACGCGCGCGACCTGCCGAACGAGATCGAGGACGAGGTCTGGGCCCGCTTCCTGGACGGGATCGCTCCGCTCCACTCGGCGGGCAAGCTCGGCGCGGTCTTCCTCCAGTACCCGCGCTGGTTCTTCCCGACCAGCGAGTCGCGCGACGAGATCGTGCGGGCCCGCGAGCGCCTCAGGGATGTACCGATGGCGGTCGAGCTGCGCCACGCCTCGTGGTTCAACGAGAAGAACGTCGAGCGCACCATCCGCTTCCTCGAGACGTACGAAATCCCGTTCGTGATGGTCGACGCGCCACCCGGCACCAGGTCGTCGCTGCCGCCGATGACCGTGGTCACCTCGCCGAGGCTCGCCGTGGTCCGCTTCCACGGCCGGCGCACCGAGACGTGGGAGGCGACCGGCATCCCGGTGGTGGAGCGCTTCCGCTACCTGTACGACCCCGACGAGCTGGGCGAGTGGGTGCCGCGCATCCGGGACGCGGCCTCCCACGTCCCCGAGGTGCACATCCTGATGAACAACTGCTACGCCAACTATGGCACGACCAACGCGCGCGAGATCGCCGAGCTGCTGGCGGCGGACGCCGGCGAGTAGCGTCGGCCGCGCCACGCCAGTCCCGTGAGACTGATCGGTCGGAAGGGGATGTGACGCGTCGTGTGCGGTGCCCACTCCTCCTGCGCGTCAGCCTGGTGTGACTGAGGCGAGGGAGGAGCCGGCCGAAGATGCGACCTCCTCCCTCCCGTCAGCCTGGGGAGACTGAGGGCCGCACGCCTCAGACCGGGACGCCGGCCACGATCTCCCGGTGCAGCTCCAGCAGGCGCGGCACGTCCTCCCGATCCACGCGCCCCATGCCGCACTCGGTGCAGATGCCCCACTCGACGGCACCGTTGCCGGGGTGGTTGACCAGCGCCTCGTCGATGAGCCGAATCTGCCGCTCGGTCGTCCCGGGCGCCTGGGTGGACGGGTGGTAGGGCACCAGGGCGAAGTAGAGCTCCGTGCCGTTCCGCACCCGCAGGTCGCGCAGCGGGGCGAAGTACCCCGGCGCGTCCTGGTCCTGGGGGACGGTGAAGCTGAGCCACGCGATCTCGCGGCGCGCCTGGGCGGCGAGGGCGTCGGCCACCCGCACCTGGAGCGCCAGCGACTCGGGCTGCACGAAATGCTGGTGCTGGTAGTCGCCGTAGCACAGGTGCAGGCCGACCGGCACGGGCGCGGGCACGCGGTCGACGCAGCGCGCCAGCCGTTCCACGATCGACGCGAAGTCCTGTGACGCGGTGTTCGGGAAGCTGCCGGTGAGGATCCCGAACTCGACCGCCACGTCCCACTGCACCGCCACCTGGTCACGCGGCAGGTCGTCCAGCAGCCGGTCCAGATCGGCGAACAGCGCGCGGGTGTACGAGGCCTCGAGGGCATCCTGGTCCTCGGGCACGATCCAGGCGTTGATGCTCGCCAGCGGCGTCGGGTACTGGACCTGGAACCTCGTGCCGGCGGGGATGACGCCATCGGCGCGCAGGGCGACGAAGCGATCCCACGACGCGCGGTAGGCGTCCGCATAGCCGAGGTTCGGCCAGGCGACGGCGTCCGGATCGGCGCCGGATGCAAGACGCACCTTGGGCAGGCCGCCGTAGCGGGCGGTGGCATCGGCCTCGGACACGCGCTCGAGGCCGGGCGTCTCCCAGAAGCGCTGGAGCTGGAACCAGATCCAGTTGGACCGATCCCCGGTCTCCCCGTCCGGGTAGCGCGTCGCCAGGTCGCCGATCCGGCTGCCGAGCTCGCGGAAGACCGCATCGGTATCGGGCAGGTTGATGCTGCCGTTGAAGTGAATGCGGGTGGGTGGCATGGCAGGCCTCCTTGCCTATCGATCCTGGCTGGGGCACCGCTTCCGCCGTGAGGGCGACGGGTCGGTTGCCGGGCCGTCATTGAGCCAGGGCTCTCGGGCCACTCGTGATAGGTGCCACGCGGGCGTGGTGTCCCAAGGATAACCGGTGCGGCGGCGTGGCGCGCCACGGGCGGAGAGCTGGCCATCCCGCGCTACCGCACTGGCGGCGGCTCAGTCCCGAGAGACTGACCGGCCGGAGGAGCGCGCGGGACGTGGTCCGCGGTGCCCCCTCCCCCGGCACCTCAGCCTGGGGTGACTGGGACGAGGGAGGAGCCGGCCAGCGCGCGCCGCTCCTCCTCCCCGTCAGCCCGGGGAGACTGAGACGACCCGCTGCCGGCCGCGCAGCGATCGGGCGGTCACGGGCTCGCTCGGTGATTCTGCGAGCGGTCGACAGGGTTACGGCGCAGAATCTGCTAGGGGGTGACGCGAAGGAGGAACCTATGGACCTGATCTGGATCATCGTGATCGTGCTGGTGGTGCTCGCCCTGCTCGGCTACTTCGGCCGGGGTCGCTTCCGCTAGACCGATCGGCGATCGGCGACGCCCTCGCGATGCGGGGGCGTCGCGTCGTATCGTGGCCGGCATGGACGAGCGCTTCGACATCGCGGTGGTCGGGGCGGGGCCGGCCGGCGAGGCGGCGACCCACTATGCCCGCGGACGCGGCGCATCGGTGGCGGTGATCGACCGCGAGCTGTTCGGCGGGTCCTGCCCGTTCTGGGCCTGCATGCCGTCCAAGGCACTGCTCCATGCCGCGGCGGTGCACCACGCGGGTGGCGCCTACCCGTGGCCCAGGGCGAGCGACTTCCGCGACTACATGATCAATCGCCAGGGCACCGACTGGCCGTCCGACCACGGCCACGTCGCGTCGCTGGAAGGAGCCGGCGCGACCGTGATCCGCGGTGAGGCCGCCTTCGTCGGTCCGGGACGCCTGCGCATCGGGACCGATGACGGCGCGCGCGAGGTCGCGGCGGGCGCCGTGATCCTGGCGGTCGGCTCGGTGCCGCGCATCCCCGACCTGCCCGGGCTCGACGCCGCCGGAGCGTGGACCAACCGCGAGGCGACGGCCAGCCGCGAGCTGCCGCGTTCGCTGCTGGTGCTGGGCGGCGGCCCCAGCGGGGTGGAGCTGGCGCAGGTCTACGCCCGCTACGGGGTGCCGGTGACGATCGTTCATCCGCGCGACCACCTGAACGACCGTGACCATCCGCGCTCGTCGGAGCATCTCGCCGATGGGCTGCGGCGCGACGGGGTGACGCTGCGGCTGGGGCTCCGCGCCACGCGCGTCCGGCCGCGGGCGGGCGCCGACGACGCACATGCCGTCGACCTGTCGGACGGCAGCGCGGTGGAGGCGCACGTGATCCTGCTGGCCATCGGGCGCGACCTGCCGCTCGACCGGCTCGGCCTGGATGCCATCGGGGTGACGGCCGAGCGCGGCCGCCTGGCCGTGGACGACCGGCTCCGGGTGACCGATGGCGTGTGGGCCGCCGGCGACGTGGCCGGCCCCGAGCTCCACACGCATCTTGCCCACTACTCCGGCGAGATGGCCGCCCGGCAGGCGCTCGGCGACGACGTGGCACCCTTCTGGGACGCCATCCCGCGCGCCACCTACACCGATCCGGAGACGGCAAGCGTCGGGCTGCTGGTCGAGCAGGCGCGCGAGCGGGGCATCGACGCGGTGGAGCTCACCGAGGACGTGGCGACCTCGTCGAAGGGCTACACCTCCGAGTCGAGCGGCCACGTGACGATCGTCGTCGACCGCGCCAACCGGGTGCTGGTCGGCGCCTTCATGGCCGGGCCCGCGGTCAGCGAGGCGATCCACGAATGCGTCCTGGCGGTGCGGGCCCGGGTGCCTCTCGACGTGCTGGCCGACACGATCCACGCCTTCCCGACCCTGGCCCGCGTCACCGGCGGCCTCTTCGTGCGGGCCGCGCGGGAGCTCTGACCGTCACCGCCGAGGCGCTCCTCCTCGCCGGCCTCTTCCTCGCCGCCGCGCTGCTCTACGCGTCGGTCGGCCACGCCGGCGCGTCCGCCTACCTCGCCGCCATGTCGCTGGTCGGCGTGGCGCCCGCCACGATGCGCCCGACCGCCCTGGTGCTGAACCTGTTCGTGGCGGCGATCGTCATCGTTCGCTTCGACCGGGCGGGCGCCCTCCCGTGGCGCGAGCTGGTGCCCCTGGCGATCGGCTCGGTCCCCGCGGCGTTCGTCGGTGGCAGCATCGACCTGCCCGACGAGCTGTATCGACCGCTGGTGGCCGTCGTGCTGCTCGTCGGGGCGTGGCGGCTCGCCAGCGCGTCGGTCGCGCCGCGGGAGGACCTGCCGCCGCCGGGCGTCCCGTGGCTGCCGGGACTCGCCAGTGGGGCGGCCATCGGCCTGCTGGCCGGGCTGTCGGGGACCGGTGGCGGGATCTTCCTGACCCCGCTGCTCGTGTTCGCCGGGTGGACGCGGACCCGCGAGGCGGCCGGCCTGTCGGGGGCGTTCATCGGCGTGAACTCGGTCGCCGGCCTCGCCGGGCTCGCACTCGGCGGGGCGACCCTGCCGCCCGCCCTCCCCCTGTGGGTGGGTGCGGTGGTGGTGGGCGGCATCATCGGCTCGTGGCTGGGGGCGACGCGCCTCTCCGTCCTGGGCCTGCGACGTGTGCTGGCGGTCGTCCTCGTCGTGGCGGCGCTCAAGCTGATCCTGCTGCCGTGAGGCAGGCGTAGCCGCGCGCGTACCACCCTCGGGTCGGGCCGCGTATCCTCGATGGCCCTGGGGACCCGACAGCCGAGCCTCCACATGCGCCTCGAGAGGACCACCACCCGATGACCTTCCCGCGCCGGCGGTCCGTCGCCGCCTTCGCCGCCCTGGCAGCCGCGCTGCTCGTCGTGGCTCCCGCCACCTCGCACGGCGGCCGCGAGGTCGACGGCTATGAATTCACCGTCGGGTTCATGAACGAGCCGGTCTACAGCGGGCAGTCGAGCGGGCTGGAGCTCTTCGTGGCGCGCGACGGCGCGCCGATCGAGGGGCTCGAGGAGACGCTGCGAGCGCAGGTCAGCTTCGGCGACCAGACGCGCGACCTCGAGCTCACGCCGCGCTTCGATGAGCCGGGCTGGTACGAGTCGGTCTTCTTCCCCACCGCCGCCGGCCGCTACACCTTCCGGATCCACGGCACTATCGAGGGGACGCCCGTGGACGAGACGTTCACCTCGGGCGTCGACGGGTTCGGGGACGTGGCCGAGCTCGCCACGGGCCAGTTCCCGGTGCAGCTCCCGGCGCCCGCCGACGTCGCCCGGGATGCGGCGGCCGGCGCGGACGCGGCCGGGACGGCGACCATCGGTCTGGTCCTGGGTGGCGCCGGGCTGCTGGTGGGCCTGGTGGCGCTGGGAGTCGCGCTGGCGGGCAGGCGCCGTTCCCCATGACCCGACCCCGGCGCCGGCTGGCGGCCCTCGGCGGCGCGCTCGTCGCTCTGCTCGCCCTTGCCGGCGGCGTGGCGGCGCACGCGCAGCTCGTCGCCAGCTCGCCGGCGCCGGGCGAGGTGCTCGCGACGCCGCCGCCGGAGCTGCGGCTCACGTTCAGCGAGCCGCTGGAGGGCGGCTTCTCGTCGGCCGACCTCGTCGACGCCGCCGGCTCGACGATCCTCTCGGAGGCCGGCGCGGTCGACCCCGCCGACCCGTTCACCCTCGTCGTCCCGCTCCCCGACCTCGCCGACGGCGTCTACACCGTCACCTGGCAGTCGCTCTCCACCGCCGACGGCCATCCGGCCCGCGGGTTCTTCTCGTTCGGCGTGGGAGACGTGGAGGTGGCTGGCGCGGTGAGCGGCCAGGAGCGGACCGGCGCGGATCCCGCCGACCCCATCGGCCTCGCCGGGAAGTGGCTCGCCTACGTCGCGCTGCTGCTCGGCGCCGGCGTGCCGCTCTTCGCCGGGGCGATCCTGCGCGAGACGCCGCTGCGGCGCGTGCCGAAGGTGCTCGGCGCCCTTCTCGTGGCGGGCGGTGTCGCCCTGCTGCTGCTCGCCGTGCGCCTGCCGCTCAGCGAGGGCGACTCGGTCGCCGGCTACCTCCTCGGCAGCCGTGGCGGCCTGCTGGCGCTCGCCCGCAGCGGGATCCTGCTGGCCGGGGGCGCCGCCGTGCTGCTGCTGGCGCGCCGTGGCGGGACGGTTGCCGCGCTGCGCGCCGCCGCCGCGACCGCGCTGGTGGGGATCGGCCTGCACGTGGCCACCGGACACGCCGCGGCGCTCGGCAGCCCGGTGCCGGTGCTCGTCCAGGTGGTGCATCTGCTCGCCGCGGCGACGTGGCTGAGCGGCGTGCTGTCGCTGGCGGTCCTCGCCTCGCGCCCGTCCGCGGTGCTGGACGGCCACCCACCGGCGATGGCCGAGCTGGTCCCGCGGTTCAGCGCGCTGGCGCTCGTGTCGATCGCGCTGGTGGGGCTGACCGGCCTCTACACGGAGTGGACGCAGCTCGGCGGGCTGCCCACCACCGACGACGCCTGGGGCCGCGCGCTGATCCTCAAGCTGGTGATCGTGGGTGCCGCGCTGGCCGTCGGCGGGGTCAACCATCTCGACGGCGGACGGCGCCCCGCCCGCCTCGGTGGGCTCCGCGCGCGCCTGTCGGTCGAAACGGTGCTCGCCCTGGCGGTCCTCGCGGCCAGCGCGCTCCTGTCGACCACGCCGCCGGCCGCCAACCGCGGCATCGCCCTGGAGCCGCGCCCCTCGGCGCTCGGGGACATCCAGCGCGCCATCGGCCTGTCGGTGATTCCCGGCCGGCCGGGCGTCAACCAGCTGGCGGTCGACCTGCGCGGCACCATCGGCGACCTGCCGCTCGATCTGCTGGTGACGCAGGTCGAGACCGGGGACGAGACCCGCATCTCGCTCGCCGGGGCGGCGCCGGGGACGGAGCCGATCGACCACACCGCCCACGTCGCTCGGCCGCCCACCGGCGGGGTCGAGCGCTACGTGGCGGATGCGCTGGTGCTCCCCGCCGACACGCGCTGGGATGCCAGCGTGGTGATCGGGGACGGTGCAGGCGGCGAGCTCATCCGGCAGCGCTTCACGTTCGTCATGGGCGACGAGCGGCTGCGCGAGGGGGCTGCCGGCACGCTCGCCGACGGCGCGCTCATCGCCGGTCTGCTGCTCCTCTGCGGCGGCATGCTGGGCGTCGGCCTGGGGTTGGGCGGCCTGGCGCTGCCCCGCTGCGAGGCGACCGCCTCGCGCCTGGCGCTGCTCGGCGGCGGCTCACTGGCGGCGGTGGCCGGCCTGGCGATCGGGGTGGGCCGGCTGGTCGGCGCGGCCTGAGCGTGCGACGATGCGGCGCCTCATGACGCCGATGCTCCAGCTCCCCGTGGTCGACACGCGCGCGCGCCCGCTGCGCGACCTGCGCATCAGCGTCACCGACCGATGCAACTTCCGCTGCACCTACTGCATGCCGCGCGAGGCGTTCGGGCCCGACCACGCCTTCCTGCCGCGCGCCGAGATCCTCACCTTCGAGGAGATCACGCGTCTCACGAGTGCCTTCGTCGCCAACGGGGTGACCAAGGTGCGGCTCACCGGTGGCGAGCCGCTCGTCCGCCGCGACCTCGACCGGCTGGTGGGCATGCTGGCGGCGCTTCCCGGCATCGCCGACCTGACGCTCACCACCAATGCCTCGCTCCTGACCGATGCGCGGGCGGCGGCCCTCGCCGCGGCCGGGCTGCATCGCGTGACGGTCTCGCTCGACGCTCTCGACGACGCGACGTTCCTGCGCATGAACGACGCCGGCGTGCCGGTGCAGCGCGTCCTCGACGGCATCGCGGCCGCCGAGGCGGCCGGCCTCGGGCCGGTCAAGGTCAACGCGGTGATCAGACGGGGCGTCAACGAGCACGCCATCGTGGACCTCGCCGGCCACTTCCGCGGCAGCGGCACCAGCGTCCGCTTCATCGAGTACATGGACGTCGGTCACAGCAACGGCTGGCGCCTCGACGAGGTGGTCCCCGCGGCCGAGGTGGTGGCCGCCATCCATGCCCGCTGGCCGCTCGAACCGATCGACCCCGCCTACCGGGGCGAGGTCGCGCGGCGGTATCGGTACACCGACGGCGCGGGCGAGGTCGGCGTCATCGCCAGCGTCACGCAGCCGTTCTGCGGCGACTGCACCCGGATGCGCCTGTCGGCTGATGGGCGCTGCTTCACCTGCCTGTTCGCGACCGAGGGCCACGACCTGCGCGCCGTGGTGCGCGGCGGCGCGACCGATGAGGAGCTGCGCGACGCGATCGCATCGGTCTGGCGGCGGCGGGAGGACCGCTACTCCGAGCTGCGCTCGGATGCCACCGTGGACCTGCCGAAGGTGGAGATGAGCTACATCGGGGGGTGAATCGGGCCGCCGCGCTCGCGGAGCGGCGCGGCCGACGTGCCGCGCAGGGTGGCGAGGATCTCGGCCACGATCGCCAGGGCCACCTCGTGCGGCCCGTCAGCGCCGAGGTCGAGGCCGGCCGGCGCATGGAGCGCCGCCCGATCAGCCGGGCCGAGCTCGATGCCTCGCTCGGCCAGCTCGGCCAGCATGCGCTCGGTGCGGTCCCGGGGTCCCAGGACGCCGAGGTAGCCGATGCCGCGCCCGGCCACGGCCGCCAGGAACGCGCCGTCGCGCAGGTAGTCGTGGCTCATCACCACCACCGCGTCGACGGGGTCGTCGGCCAGGTGGCGGCCAAGCTCGGCCGGCTCCACGTCCAGGCGGGCGGCAGGCTCGACCTCCGCCCCGGCCAGCAGGCGGCGGCGCGGGTCGGCGACCGTCACCCGCCATCCGACCGCGGTGGCGGCAGCGACCAGCGGCGCGGCGTCCGGGCCGGCCCCGCAGACGAGCAGGTGCGGCGGCGGCAGGATGGGATCGAGGACCAGGTCGCCGATGCGCGCCGGCCGGCCGCGTGCCACCCCGTCGGCGGCCGGCGCCCCGAGGGCCTCCGCCGCCTCTCGGGAGAGACGCTGACGCTCACCGGCGAGCCCGGTGAGCAGGAACGCCGACTCGCCGTCACGACGCGCGGCGCGCAGCGCATCGACGGTCTGACGGGCGAGCGCCGGTGGCTCGGCCAGGAGCTCCAGGATCCCGCGGCAGCCGAGGCCCGAGCCCCACACCTCGTCGCCCTCCTGCGAGTGGTCGATGGTGATGAGCAGCGGCAGGTCGCGCCGGATCGCCTCGCGCGCCAGGCTGGCGGCCTCTCCCTCCAGGCAGCCGCCGCTCACCAGCCCGATCGGCTCGCTCTCGGCCGGCACCAGCAGGCGCGCCCCCGGACGCCGGTACGAGGAGCCACGCACCGAGACGACGGTGGCCAGCGACCAGGGTTCGCCGCGCGCATCGCACGCCGCCGCACCGGCGACGACGGCATCCAGATCGGTCACGTCGAGGAGTGTACGAGCCGACGCCGGGCGTACGATCGGAGCATGCAACCGGCACCGCCCCGCGGCCCCGCCCTGGCCACCTTGGTGGCCGAGGGCACTGGTGCGCTGGCCGCCGCGACGCTGCTCGTCGCCGCGCTCGACGGCTGGCTGGAGATCGAGGACGCGTCGCCGGCGTACCTGCTGGCGGTGACCGTCATGGCGATCCGCCGCGGCACCGGGGCCGCCGTGGTGACCGCCGTCGGATCGGTGCTCACCTACAACCTGCTCTTCGTCGAGCCGCGCTTCACCCTGCTCGTGGCGCGCCCCGCCGAGCTGGTGACGCTGGGCCTCCTCCTCTTCACCGGGGTGGTCATCGGCCGCCTCGCCGGGATGCAGCGGGACCGCGAGCGGGTCGCCGAGCGCCGCGAGAGCGAGGCGCGGGCCCTCGCCGCGCTCGCCCGCCACCTGGCCGTCGCGCGCTCGGCGGCCGATGCGCTCGGCAGCATCGTGGCTCTCCTGGTGGCGGCAACCGACATGGAGCGCGTGTGGGTGGGGATCGGGTCGACCACGTTCCATGAGCGCGTCGCCATGGACAGCGCGGCCGACGGCTTGCCGCCACCGGTTGCGGCCACCCACACCGTCCTGCGGCATGACCGACCGGACGGGGGCGGCTGGGTGCGCATCCATCCTCCGGGCGCTGCGCTGCGTCGCGAGGAGCGGGCCAGCGCGCCGCTGCTCCACCGGGTGGAGATCAGCGATGGAGGCGAGGCGCTGGGGTCCATCTGGGCGGTGCGCCGCGCGGGCGCGGGTGCGGTGCGCGAGGAGGAGACGCGGCTCCTCGCCGCGGCTGCTGACCAGCTCGGGCAGGCGCTCGTCCGTGAGCGGCTGGCAGCGGCCGCCGCCGAGCTGGAGATCGCCCGGCGCAGCGACGAGCTCAAGGGCGCGCTCCTCGACTCGGTGTCGCACGACCTGCGCACGCCGCTGGCGGCCATCCGCGCATCGGCGGGGATGCTGCGCGACGAGGACATCCACCTCTCGCCGGACGAGCGACGCGTCGCGGCGGCGGCGATCGATGGCGAGGCGGAGCGCCTCAGCCGTCTCGTCACCAACCTGCTCGACATGAGCCGCATCCGCGCCGGCGAGCTCGTCCCGCGCGCCGAGCTCGTGCCGGTCGAGGAGCTCGTCGAGCCCGCGGTCGAGCGCGTGCGTCCGCAGCTTGCCGGGCGACGCCTCGACGTGTCCCTCGACGGGGAGCTGCCGGCGCTCTCCACCGATCCGGCGATCTTCGACCAGGTCATCGGCAACCTGCTCGAGAACGCGACCCGGCATACCCCGCCCGGCACGACCATCACCGTCAGTGCGCGTACGCGAGGGACCGATGCGGTGGACATCCGCGTCGAGGACGACGGCCCGGGAGTACCCGAGGCCGACCTCGGCCGCCTGTTCGAGCGCTTCTCCCGCGGCGTCGGGGCGCAGCGGGGGTTCGGGCTCGGTCTCGCCGTGGCGCGCGGAATGGTCGAGGCGCTGGGCGGCTCGATCGCCGCCGCGGCCGGCGGGCGCGGCGGGCTGGCGGTGACGGTGACGTTGCCCGTCCGCGGTCCGGCGAAGCGGTGAACGTCGCCGCCGGCGCACAGGTGCTGCTCGTCGAGGACGACGATCCGATGCGCGTCGCGGTTGCGGCGAACCTCGCCGGCCGCGGGTACCGGGTGCGGAGCGCGGCCAGCGGGGAGGAGGCGCTGGTGGCCTGGGAGCAGGGGCGTCCCGACGTGGTCCTCCTTGACCTCGGCCTGCCCGGCATCGACGGCCTGGGGGTGGTGCGTCGGATCCGCCGCGAGGCGACCACGCCGATCATCGTCCTCTCTGCCCGTGGCCACGAGGCGGACAAGGTCGGTGCGCTGGACGCGGGGGCGGACGACTACCTCGTCAAGCCGTTCGGGATGGCCGAACTGCAGGCCCGCCTGCGCGCCACCCTGCGCCGCTCGATGGGCCCGCAGGCGGACGCGGCCGGCCGGGTAACGATCGGGCCGCTGGTTCTGGACCCCGGTGTGCGCCGCGTGAGCGTCGACGGCACCGCGGTCCACCTCACGCCGCGCGAGTACGAGCTGCTCAAGGCCCTTCTCGCCGATGCCGGACGCGTCGCGCCGGCGGCGCGCCTGCTGCGCGCCGTATGGGGCACCGAGTATGCCCGCGAGCGCCACTACCTCCACGTCCACGTCGCGGCGATCCGGCGCAAGCTCGGGGCGGCCGATGGGGCGGACGTCCTGGGCGGGCTCATCGTGGCCGAGCCGGGGGTCGGGTATCGCGTCCGGGACGCCGAGCAGCTCGGGCTGGCGCCCGAACCTTGAGCGGTTCTTGAGCGCCTGGGGGGCGCGCCGCGGCGTGGCCTCTTGGGAGGTGGTGGGACGCTGGGCGCATGACCCAGTCCTTCGACCTGGCGACCGTGCCATCGGACGACGTCCTGACCGGTGTCCGCGCCGCCATCAGCATGATCGCCGACCATGCCGCACGGCGGGTGACGCTGCACCTGCCCGACGGCGCGGCGATGCTCCCAGCGGCGTACCTGCTCGCCCGCGCACGCGGCGTGACCGTGCGACCGGTCGGGTCTGGCACGTCTGCCTGGGATCTCGTCTTCACCGCGGGCGACGCGGGTGGCTGACCCGTCACCACCGCGGTCGGTCGACCCGCTGCTCGAGGTTCGGCAGCGGCGACGCGGCCAGCGACCGGGGGACGCCTACGTCAAGATCGTCCGCCCCTACGAGGACGTGTTCGAACGCGGCGAGGAGGGCGGCCTGGTGGCCACCGAGCGGACGATCCTCGATCGGCGCGGCTGGCGTGCCGGCCTGCGGCGATTGCGAACGTTCCTCATCGGTCGACCGATCAGCAGCGAGCGTGAGGCGCACGAGCGCCTGACCAGGACCAAGGCGCTCGCCATCTTCAGCAGCGACAACATCAGCTCGTCGGCGTATGCCACCGAGGAGATGATGCGCATCCTCGTCCTGGCGGGGATCGGGGCCATCACCCTCGCGATGCCGCTGACGATCGTCATCTGCGTGGTGCTGGCGATCGTCGCGACAAGCTACTGGCAGACCATCCGCGCCTATCCCAACGGAGCGTCGAGCTACCTCGTCACGAGCGACAACCTCGGCGATCGTGCCGGCCTGGTGGCGGGTGCGTCCCTGCTCATCGACTACACCCTCACCGTCGCCGTGTCGGTCTCGGCCGCGGTGGCGGCGATCACCTCGGTCGTACCGGAGCTCTTCGGCGAGCGCGTGCTCATCGGCGTCGGGATCGTCGTCGTGCTGATGCTCGGCAACCTGCGCGGCATCCGCGAGTCGGGCACGATCTTCATGGCGCCGACCTACCTGTACATCGGGATCGTGCTGGGCATGATCGGCATCGGCGTGGCGCGCACGCTCACCGGCACCCTGCCCGACTATGTCCCGCCGGCCGGGTGGCTGGCCGCTGAGGGCGGCGGTGAGGCGCTGGGGATCCTCCTCGTGCTGCGCGCCTTCAGCTCCGGCGCCGCCGCGCTGACCGGCGTCGAGGCGATCTCCGACGGCGTGCCCGCCTTCAAGCCACCGGAGTGGCGCAACGCGCGGATCACGTTGGTCTGGGCCGCGGCCATCTTCGCGCTCCTCTTCCTGGGCATCAGCTTCCTGGCCAGCGCCGCCGGGATCCTTCCCGATCCCGGGGAGCGCCAGACCGTGCTCTCCCAGATCGCGCGCCTGGTCTACGGCGACGGCTTCCTCTTCGTCCTGACCCAGGTCGCGACCGTGCTGGTGCTTGCCCTCGCCGCCAACACCGCGTTCGCCGACTTCCCGCGCCTCAGCTCGTTCCTGGCTCGCGACAGCTTCATGCCGCGCCAGTTCGCGTTTCGTGGCGAACGGCTGGCCTTCACCACCGGGATCGTCGCGCTCTCCGGCCTGGCGGTGCTGCTGCTGGTCGTCTTCGGCGCGAGCGTGACCGCGCTCATCCCGCTCTACACGCTCGGCGTCTTCATCGCCTTCACCCTCTCGCAGTCGAGCATGGTGCGCCGATGGTGGAGCCGACGCGAGGATGGCTGGCGGCGTGGCCTGGTGATCAACGGCGCCGGCGCGCTGACGACCGGCGTCATCGCGCTCATCGTCATCGAGAGCAAGTTCCTCTCCGGCGCCTGGATGGTCATCGTCGCCATCCCGCTGCTGGTGCTGCTGATGGTCGCCATCCGGTCCCACTACCGGACTGTCGACCGGCGCCTGGCCACCCCGGCAGCGCCAGTCGCCGCCCGTGTCGCCGAACCGATCGTGGTCGTGCCGATCTCCCGGCTCAATGAGCCGGCGCGGCTGGCGATCGCGTTCGCGACCTCCATCTCGACCGAGGCGACGGCCGTCCACGTCACGCACGACCTCGCCGCCGCGGAACGGATGCGCGATGCCTGGCCGGCGTGGGCCGGCGGCGCCCGGCTGGTGATCATCGAGTCCCCGTACCGAGCGCTGATCGGGCCGCTGCTGTCTTACCTCGACGTGCTCCAGCAACAGGACCCGACGCGGCCGGTGCTCGTCGTCCTGTCCGAATTCGTGCCGCGGCACTGGTGGGAGAACCTGCTCCACAACCAGACCGCGCTGCGCCTCAAGCTGCGCCTCTTCGCGCGACCCAACACCATGGTCACGGACGTGCCCTACCACCTTGCGGCGGACGTCCGCGGCTGAGCCGCGCGACTCCCAGAGACTAGGATGGGCGGGTGACTCCCAGGAGCACGCGTCCGGCGGACGCGGCGGATCGGTCCGGGCTGCGCCTGGTGGGCGCCGACACCGTCGTGCCGCTCGTCACCGGCGGCGAGCGCCGCTACGTCAACCTCGACTACGCGGCCTCCGCCCCCGCCCTGGCCTGCGTGGCCGATGGAGTGGCGGCGCTCCTCGAGTGGTACTCGAGCGTGCATCGCGGGGCCGGCTTCAAGTCCCGTGCCGCGACCGCGGCCTACGAGGGCGCCCGCGAGTCGCTGCGGCGGTTCGTGGGCGCGGGCGACGAGGCGGTGGTGATCTTCACCCGCAACACGACCGACGCGATCAACCTGCTGGCCGTGGCGCTGCCCGAGGAGGTGCACGTCATCGGCTTCGCCGGCGAGCACCACGCCAACCTGCTCCCCTGGCAGCGCCGCGCGGACAGCACCATCCTCCCGGTCCCCGCCTCGCCCGGCGCCCTGCTCGACGCCCTGGAGGGGGCCCTCCGCGCGTCGTCCGGCCCGACCCTGGTGACCATCACCGGCGCGTCGAACGTGACCGGTGAGCTCGCGCCGCTGGACGAGATCGCGGCGCTCGCGCATCGGTACGGCGCGCGGCTGCTGGTGGATGCCGCCCAGCTGGCGCCGCACCACCCGATCGACATGACCGCGACCGGGATCGACTTCCTGGCGCTCTCCGGCCACAAGCTGTACGCGCCGTTCGGCGCCGGCGTGCTCATCGGTCGCGGCGACTGGCTGGGCGGAGGTCCGTTCCTCGCCGGCGGGGGTGCCGTGCGCCTGGTGACCGTCGACGAGGTGGTGTGGGCCGACCTCCCCGACCGCCAGGAGGCGGGGTCGCCGAACGTGGTCGGGGCGGTGGCGATGGGCATCGCGGCCGATACGCTCGCCGCGTACGGGATGGACCGCGTCGAGGCCGAGGAGCGCGACCTGTGGGCCTACGCCCGCGGCGTCTTCGCACGCGTCCCCGGCTGGGAGCACTACCGGCTGTGGGATCCGGACCATCCGCGGGTCGGCCTCTTCACCTTCAACCTGCCCCCGTGGCCGCACGACCAGCTGGCGGCCATCCTGTCGGCCGAGCACGGGATCGGCATCCGCCACGGCTGCTTCTGCGCCCACCCGCTGATGATGGAGCTGCTCCACGTCGAGCGCGGCGAGGCGGACCGGCTCATCGGCGAGACCAGGGCGGGCGGCCATCCCCACCTGCCCGGCGCGGCGCGCATCAGCTTCGGCCTGGCCTCCACGCGGGCCGATGTCGACGCCGCGGCGGCGGCGCTCACGGCCATTGCCACCGCTGGCCCCGCCTGGACGTACGCCGTGGACGAGCTGACCGGCGAGTTCGAGCCCGATCCCGATCCCCGGCCGATGCCGCAGCTGCCGTTCGCGATGGCTGCCCACCACCTGCGCTCCGGCGAGTCGACCTGACTACGGCTCCCCGCCGGGATGCGGCGGTGCTCAGCGGCCGCGGATGCGCTCGATGAAGTCGTCAGCGGACTCCTCCATGTCGAGCGACCCGTAGAGCTCATCGAATAGGACGCCGGGGTTGAGGATGCCGGCCGGGTCGAGGGCGCTCTTGATGGCACGCATGGCGGCGAGATCGCCGGACGCCCGGTCGAGAGGCAGCAGGGCCACCTTGGCGCGGCCGATGCCATGCTCGGCGCTGATGCTGCCCCCCAGCTCGATGGCGAGGCGCAGCACGGCCTCGTCGAGGACCTCGTCGTCCGGTGCCGGGCCGAGCAGGTTGACGTGCAGGTTCCCGTCGCCCAGGTGCCCGTACAGGATCGCCCTCGCCCGGTCGGCGACCAGCGCCACGCACCGCTTCTCGAAGCCGGGGATCGCCGTCAGTGGCAGCGACACGTCGAGCTTGTGCGGGATGCCGGCGGCATTGATCGATTCGGTGTGGCGCTCGCGGTACGCCCACAGCCGTGCGCGGCCGGCATCGTCGTCGGCGAGCAGCGCATCGTCGTGCGCGTCGAGCAGCCCGCCCAGCACGTCGGCCGCGTCCGACGTCTCGAGGAGCAGGTACGCGCCGACCTCGCGCCCGCCGAACGGGTGCGCGAGGCCGGCGTGGTCGAGTACGAGGCGCAGCCCCGGCTCGTGGAACAGCTCCGCGGCGAGCAGCCCGGGGAGTGCCCGCCGTGCCCGCGACACCACCTCCAGCGCCTCGGCGGTCGAGCCCAGCGGGACGAGGGCGGCGCTGCGTCGCCCGGCGGCCGGCACGAGCTGCAGCCGGACGGCGGTGATGACGCCGAGCGTCCCCTCCGAGCCGACCAGCAGGCCACGCAGGTCGTAGCCGGTGTTGTCCTTCGCCAGGCCCGCCATGCGCGCGATCGTCGTGCCGTCGGCGAGGACCGCCTCGAGGCCCGCCACCCGCGCCCGCATCGGCCCGTGGCGCACCGCCTGGGCGCCACCGGCGTTGGTGGCCGCCATCCCGCCGATCGTCGCCGAGTCGCGCGCCGCCAGGTCGATGCCGACCTCCCAGCCCGAGCCGCGCACCGCCGCCTGCACCGCGGCCAGCGTCGCGCCGGCACCCACCGTGACCTGGCCGCCGAGCGCATCGAGCGGCCCGATCTCGCGGAGCCGGGTCGTGACCAGCACCACGGCGCCGTCCGGCGGGACGGCACCGCCCACCAGGCCCGTGTTCCCGCCCTGCGGCACCACGGCGACCCCGTCGGCCGCGCAGGCCCGCAGCACGGCGGCCACCTGGTCGCGGTCGGCCGGCCGCACCACCGCCCGCGCGTGGCCGCGCCAGCGGCCGGTCCAATCGGTCTCGTGGGAGGCCCGCAGGTCGGGATCGGTCAGGCAGTGGGCGTCACCGACGATGCCGGCCAGGCCGTCCACCAGCGCATCGGTCATGCGAGCTCAGGCGAGGCGGAGCTTCGGGATCACCCGACTGCCGAAGGCCTCGATGAAGGCCGCCTGGTCGCGCCCCACGTTGTGCAGGTAGATCTCGTCGAAGCCCATGTCGACGTACTTCTGGAGCGCGGCGACGTGCTCGTCGAGATCGGCGCTGATGAGCATCCGGTTGGCGAAGTTCTCGATGCCCACCAGCTTGGCCATCTGCTCGAAGTCCTCGGGATTCTTGATGTCCTGCTTCGGGAACGGCATCCCGCCGTTCGGCCATTCGCGCAGGGCGTTCTCCTCCGCCTCGGCCTGGGTGGGCGCCCAGCTGACGTGGACCTGGAGCTGCGTCCGCATCGCCTCGGCATCCTTGCCGGCCTCGCGCGCGCCCTCGCGGAACTTGTCCCACAGCATGTTGATCTTCTCGTCGGCCGCGCCGACGGTGATGATCCCGTCGGCGTACCTGCCGGTGCGCTTGGCGTTGACCGGCCCGGCGGTGGCCACGTAGATCGGCACCGGCTGCTCGGGGCGGGTGTAGAGCTTCGCGCTCTCGAGGGTGAAGTACTCGCCGTCGTGCTTGACCACCTTGCCGCTGAACAACTTGCCGATGACCTCGATCGCCTCGAACAGCATGGCGCTGCGGATCCCGATCTCCGGCCACTCGCCGCCGATGACGTGCTCGTTGAGTGCCTCACCCGCGCCGAGGCCCAGCCAGAAGCGCCCCGGGTACATGGCGCCCAGCGTCGCCGCGGCGTGGGCGATCACGGCGGGGTGGTAGCGGAAGCCCGGACAGGTCACCGCCGTCCCGAACGGCAGGCTGGTGCGCTGCCCCAAAGCGCCCATGAAGCTCCATGCGAAGGCGGATTGCCCCTGCTGCGGCGTCCACGGGTGGAAGTGCTCGCTCACCTGGAAGCCGGCCTCGAAGCCGGACGCCTCGGCCGCCTCCGCCCAGTCGAGCAGGTCGGTGGGGTGGAACTGCTCGAGCATCGCCGCGTAGCCGATCTTGGTCATGCGCTTAGCGTAGCCTCTCGCCACGGGAACCGAGGTGCGTGGCGCGGCGTCCGGGCAGGCACAGGTTGGGAGGCCGCCATGGTCGGGTACATCGTGCGACGGGTCCTGTGGATGGTCCCGGTGCTCTTCTTCGTGTCGCTCATCACGTTCGCCCTCATGCGCGCCACACCGGGCGGCCCGTTCGACTCGATCGGCGACGGTCGTGTTGCGCCGCAGGCAGTGACGGACGCCCTCAATGCGCGGTACGGGCTCAACGACCCGCCGCATATCCAGTACGTCCGCTGGCTCGCCAACCTGGTGCAGGGCGATCTCGGCCCCTCGTACAAGTACCGCGACCGAACGGTGAACGATATCGTTGGACAGGGGCTGGCGACGACCGTTCAGCTCGGGGTCATGGCCTTCCTGCTGGCGGTCGGGGTGGGCATCCCGCTGGGGGTGGTGGCAGCGCTGCGCCACAACGGCATCCCCGACTACGCGGCCACCCTCGTCAGCGTGATCGGCGTGGCCACGCCCAGCTTCGTCCTCTCGATCCTGCTGCTTGTCTTCTTCAGCGTCACGCTGCGCTGGTTCCCCACGCACGGGTGGGACAGTCCCGCGCACTGGGTGCTGCCCACGGTCGCGCTGGCCGGGTTCCCGATCGCCCAGATCGCGCGCTACACGCGAGCCAGCATGCTGGAGGTGACGCGTCGCGACTACGTCCGGACCGCGCACAGCAAGGGCCTGCGCGAGGGAGCGGTGGTGTCGGTGCACATGGTGCGCAACGCGCTCATCCCGGTGGTGACCGTGCTCGGCCCGCTGCTGGCGTTCCTGGTGACCGGCAGCTTCATCATCGAGACGATCTTCAGCGTGCCGGGCATCGGGCGGCTGTTCGTGACCAGCATCGCGCAGCGCGACTACGGCGTGATCATGGCCTCCACCATGATCTTCGCCGTGGCGATCGTGGTCATGAACCTCGTGGTCGACGTCCTGTACGCCTACATCGATCCACGGATCCGATACAGCTGAGGAGCGTCGTCCGTGCGGTCCGTGATGCCGGTGCCTGGGCGCACCTGACAATTTCTCCGCGGGGTCTTCCCGCGCGCGGCATCGCGCGGCATACTGCCGCCACAACGCGACCGGCACGCTGCAAGGCGGACCGGTCCTCACCCTCCGGAGGTCTCCTCGTCGATGCCGATGCACTCATCGCGGCGATGGCTCGCCGTCACCCTGGCCTCGGTGCTGCTCGCCTCGATCCCGGCCCTCGCCATGGCCAGCCACGCCTGGGGCGGGTATCACTGGGCGCGCACCGCCAACCCATTCACTCTTCAGCTGGGCGACAACGTCTCCAGCGCCTGGGACAGCTACCTGGCTGAAGCGTCCACCGACTGGACCGCCTCGAGCGTGCTTGACACGACGGTCGTCGCCGGCAGGGCCAAGCCACGCAACTGCCGCCCGACGGCAGGCCGCGTGGAGGTCTGCAATGCGACCTACGGCAACACCGGCTGGCTCGGCGTGGCGCAGATCTGGATCAGCGGCGGGACGCACATCACCCAGGGGATCGTCAAGGTCAACGACACCTACTTCAATTCGTCTGCCTACAACACGCCCGCGTGGCGGCGCCTGGTGATGTGCCAGGAGATCGGGCACACCTTCGGGCTGGACCACCAGGACGAGGCGTTCGACAACCCCAACCTCGGGACCTGCATGGATTACACGAACGATCCCGATGGTCCGCCGAGCAACGAGCATCCCAATACGCATGACTACCAGCAGCTGGAGGCCATCTACGCGCACCTCGACAGCACGTCGACGGTGGGTGCAACGGTCACCAGCGGCACGCCGCTCAACGGCGCCGACTGGGGTCGGGAGGTCAGCTCCTCGCGCGGCGGCTCAACGTTCGTCCGCAGCGACCGCCACGGCAACGCGCTCGTGACCTTCGTGATCTGGGTGCGCTGACCCAACCTCCTGCGCTCGAAGGCGAGGCCGCGTGGCCTCGCCTTCCGCATGCGTGCCCCGTGCGGCCCAGGGCCGCGAAGGGGAGCAGCAGAATCGGTCTGCTAGAATCGATGGCCGGCCGCTGGGGTGTGGCCAAGCGGTAAGGCGCCTGACTCTGGATCAGGAGATCGAAGGTTCGAATCCTTCCGCCCCAGCCAAACCATTGGAGTGCGATGCGCCCCCCGTCGACATTGTCGAAGTCGGGCACCGCGCGCGGCGCCCGACTCCATGGTCTCCTTACAGCGGGCAGCCCGCCCCTGGTGACGGCTGATCGATACGCAGCGCCCCGGTCCCCACCGGCACGTAGTACGTCGCGTAGACCACCAGGTTGACCGAGCCCTCGTTCCTGGCAAGGTGGATCTCATCGGGCAGGTTCGAGAAGGACTGGCCCGCCGTGTAGTCGGTCCGATGGGTGCAGTCCTCGGCATGGTAAAAGCTCAAGGTCCCGCTCAGAACGGTGACGATGGTCGGACCCGGGTGGCTGTGCCAGCCGAACGTTGCTCCCGGTACGGCCACGATCCGCTGGACTGCCTGCTCCATCGGCCCCTGAGTCTGGAGCTTGACTTTCGACCCGGGGCCGAAATGCCAGTTCACGTCGAGGGGGCGGTCGACCAGCGGCCCGCGCGCTGTCTCGGCGGTGACACCGGTGCTACCCGTTCCGAGGGCGCTGCCGACGACGACCACCAGCAGGATGACGAGAACAGCACCGGCCAGAGTAATTCTACGAACCATGACGCTCTCCCTATTCCGTGCCGTATTCCTGCGTCGAAGTGACTCCCGGCCGCTCGCGGCCAGGAGCCGATTCGCGTGGCTCAAGGGCCGCTCATCCCGGTGGGCTGCGGAACAGGTGGTGACCCGTAATTACTACTACTCCTGTGCGGAGCGGGAATCAATCCCCCTCGATCACAGCGGTGCACCCGGTCACCGGGCACACGGTTCCCTCGATGGGCCGCTTGTGCCCGATCTCGCTTGCCGGTAGGCTCGGCGCCTCATGCAGTTGCCGATCGCCGTCCTCTACGAGCACCCCGAGTGGTTCAAGCCCCTCTTCGCGGAGCTCGACCGACGTGGGGTGCCGTACATCGCCCTCCACCCCGCCGACCACGCCTACGACCCCGATGAGCGCGAGGTGCCGTACAGCCTCGTCGTGAATCGGATGAGCCCGTCGGCATGGATGCGCGGCCAGCGCGAAGCCATCTTCCACACGCTCCGCTACCTCGAGCACCTCGACGAGATCGGTGCCCCGGTCCTCAACGGCGCCACGGCCTTTCGCCATGAGCTGTCGAAGGCCGCGCAGTACTCCCTCATGGCGCGCCTCGGGATCCGCCACCCCGCGACGCGCGTGCTGAGCCATCCCCAGCAGCTGCCGGCCGCCGCCGAGGGCCTGCGCTTCCCGGTCCTCGTCAAGCCGAACATCGGCGGCTCGGGGGCGGGCATCCAGTCGTTCGCCACGCCGGCGGAGCTGGAGGCCGGGGTGCGCTCGGGGAGCATCGACTTCGGGATCGACCACGTCGGCCTGCTCCAGGAGCACGTGCCGGCGCAGGACGATGCGATCGTGCGGATCGAGATCGTCGACGGACGGTTCCTGTACGCCATTCGCCTGCTGCTCACGCGGGGCACGTTCAACCTGTGTCCGGCCGACTATTGCGAGCTGCCCGGGATGGCCGACGGCGTATCCGGGCGCGGCGTGCCGGTGGAGGCCTTCCAACCGCCCGCTGAGCTCGTCGAGCAGGCGCAGCGCCTGGTCGCTGCTGCGCGCATGGACGTCGGCGGCGTCGAGTACCTGATCAGCGCCCGCGACGGCGAGGCGTACTTCTACGACGTGAACGCGCTGTCGAACTTCGTGGCCGATGCCCCGCGGGTCATCGGCTTCAACCCGTACGTGGACCTGGCCGAGCTGATCGTCGCGCGCGCCGGACTGCGCGTCGCGACCGGCGCCAGCGCCGCCTGACGGAGGGCCGACGGGGGGAGGCGTCGGTGGGGTCGCCGCCCCCCGGATTCGCGGGGCCTACTCCTCCCAGAGGCGCACGTCGTCGAAGGCCACGTACCCCAGCACGGGGCCGGCCAGCCGGATGCGAAGCTCGCTGACTCCGGCCGGGACCGTGACCGCGGCAGTCGCGACGTTGAATCCCGCCGATGGCGGGGGGAGCGCGATCCCCAGCGTCCCGACCACGGTGCCGGCAGACAGCTGCTCGACGGCCAGCCCGGCACCGATCCCGGAGATCGCGACCGAGAGCTGGTAGGTGCGCCCCGCCTCGACCGCGATGGGCGCCGATGTCCAGCTGCCCCCCGGCTCGGCCGTCACGCTGCGCGCGCCGTCGCTTCCGCCGGACGCGTACGTCGTGTCACCGGACGCGGTCCACTGATCGGGCGCCGCGCCAGTCGACGACTGCTCGAACGAGCCGTTGCGCACCTTGTTGCCGCGCACGGTGATCGTGCTGCTGGCACGGTTGTTGGACTCATCGGCCTCGCTGATGGCGCCGTCGGGATCCGCGGTGGCGGCGATGACGTGATCGCCCCGCAGGCCCCTCGTGTCCCACACCACCGATGCGCTGGCGCTGCCGCCCGCGGGGATCGAGGCGATCAGCTGGTCGGTGCCGATGCGCGCGCCGTTATCGGTGAAGCGCACGACGACGTTCGCCGCGGCGCGGTCACCGACATTGCGCACCGTGGCAGTCACGGTCACCTGGTCGCCACCGACCACCTTGCGGCTCGAGAAGGCCAGGTCCCCGGCGCCGATGGCGAGGTCGGGCTGGCTGAAGTGGAAGACGTCGAGGCCACGGCTCATGTCGCCCACGTACACGTAGTCCCCCAGCGCATAGGCACCCCACGCCGTGGAGCCTTCCGCGATGTAGTAGCCGGCCTGGACCGGGTTCGCCGGGTCGGCGTAGTCGATCACCTGCAGCCCGGCGTTGTACGAGCCCATGAACATCAGATCGCCGACGGTGTTGAAGACGTGCGCCGAGCAGACCGGTGCCGGGGTGCCCGCCGGGATGAACCATTCGGAGAGCTCGGTCGCGCCGGTCAGATCGCCGGTCAGGCGGACGGCGGTGACCCCGCCGGCCGCGCCGCAGCCGTTGTGCAGGTCCTCGTCGGTGACGAGCATCACGCGCGGGTCGCCATCGAGGAATTGCGCCTCGTGGAAGTAGCGGATGGGGTGGTGGCCCGGGCCGGCGGCATGGAACCAGCGCTGGAGGACGACCGGGTTGCGCGGGTCGGTGATGTCGATGACGAAGATGCTGCCGGTGTTGCCGTCGCCGGTGTAGTTGCCGCCCTCGGCCAGCAGGGCGATGTCGCGCGCGCCGAGGCCATCGACCGGGTAATCGGTGTAGACCGAGATGTCGTGCGTATGGCTGAACACCGGGCCGACGGCCTTGCCGGCACGGTACGGGGAGGCCTGCCAGAGGGCGACCGGATCCCCACGGAACAGGTTGACCGGCGCCGCGGGGGTGGCCCCCAGGAGCGGATTGAGGTCGTAGATGCGCAGCCCCTGGACCCCGCGCCCGCCCGAGGGCAGCCACGTCCGGCGGACGTCGACGATGTCGCCGTTGTGCGCCTCGCCGTCAGCCGGCCCGACGAACTCAGCGAGCTTCACCGGGTTGGCAGGATCGGTGACGTCGAGGAACTCGGAGCGGTCGGTCCGGATCTCCATGACCGGCCCCGACACGCGCGAGGTGCCGTTCAGGACCGCGATGTGCCGGCCGTCGAAGACGGCCGCATCGGGCACCGCGTCCGCTCGCTCACCGGGCAGGTAGCCACCGATGCGCACCGGGTCGGCCGGGTTCGCCAGGCTGTAGATGTTGAAGCCGGCCCCGTAGCTGCCGACGTAGAGCCGATCCCCCTCGACGGTGACGTGGCCACCGGTGAATCCGGCGTCGCCGCTCACCCACTCGACGTTCTCATGGGGCGCGACGGCGGGATTGCTCGTCCCGCCCACCGCGGGGACCGGATCGATCGAGTCGTGTCCGGCGACGAGCTGAACAGAGCCGATGGTGACGAGCAGGGCGGCGAGAGCCGCGATCAGGCGAGTGCGCATCTGGTACCGGAAGCCTCCGCTGATGGTGTGGCGCGATCCCTTCGGACAGCAGCACGTTTCGTGCCACCACGGCAAGTGGTAGCGAGGGCGGGCGGCAGCTGCGCCGCCCTCGCTGGTTCGCGGGCCCCTGGGTCACTCTCCGAACAGGCCGATGTCGTCGAAGACCACCGTCCCGGCGGTTGCGAGGTCGGTCGGCGCACAGCCGGCCAGGATGACCCGCACCGACGCCACGCCGGCCGGGATGGTGACCGTCTTCTCCAACGTGTCGAATCCGTCCGTCCGCAGCGGGGCGGTCAGCAGCGTGACGCTCTGGAGCAGCTCGCCGGCCGGCCCAAGGTAGGCCAGCCCGAGGGTGGGTGCCGAGCTGACGCCGTTCGTCGACACGGACGCAACCAGGGTCAGGACCTCACCCGGAGTCACCGGGATCGCGTCGCTGGTCCAGGTCGGGACGCCGGCGAGGGCGGCGTTGCCGCCGGTCCCGGTCGATACGGCGGCCGCCGACCCGTCGGAGCCGCCCGAGCTGCTGTAGCTCGTCGTCCCGGCCTCCGTCGAGGTGCCGGACCACGACTCGGGCGCCGAGCCGTCAGCCGATGCCTGGGTGAACGACCCGTTCTTCACCTTGTTGCCCTGGACGGTGACCGTCAGGGTCGCGGCGTTGTTCAGCTCGTTCGACTCGGCGACGGCCACTCCCCTGTCGGCCGTCACCCTGATCTCGTGCTGGCCCTTCACCGCGCGGGTGTCCCACTGCACGGAGACCGTCCGACTGGCACCGGCCGCGATGCCGGCCGTGTCGACCAGCCCGAGGACCGTCGCGCCGTCGAGCAGGAACTCCGTGCTCGAAGGCCCAGCGGCTGCGGTGCCCTGGTTCTTCACGGTCGCCGTGACCGTGACCTTGTCGCCCTCGCGGGTGCTCTTGTTGTTGCCGGCGCTGATCGAGGTGACGATCAGATCGGGCTGCACGACCGGCCCGCCCGCGGTCACGGTCGCGACCTCGACGTTGCTGGCCGCCGTCCGCACGCCGTCGTTGTAGACGCCGGTCACCCGGTAGGCGTAGGTGCCATTCGACCGTCCGGCGACCTCGAAGGTCTCCGTGGTCGAGGTGCCGATCTCGCCGAAGGTGCCGCTCTGGAGCCGGATGTCATCCAGGTACCAGCCGCACGGCTGCGAGACGGCCCGGTTCTCCGCTCCGAGCAGGTAGACGAAGCGGACGAGCAGCTTCTTCCCGTTGAAGCCGGCCAGGCTGACCCGGCGGCTCTCGAAGCCCTGCTCTAGGGTGGCCGGGTTGGACGGGTCGCAGACGTACGGATCGGTCTGGCCGAGCGCGGTGTTGGTGGCCTGCAGGACGTCGAGCGCCTGCCACTCCGGGTCGGTCGCCGGGACTCCGTCGACGAGGGCGACCTCGATGCGGCCCTGGTCGTCACCCTCACTCTGGAAGAGCGACCAGAACGCCAGGTCGGTATCCCCGGTCAGCGGAACGTCGATCGGCTCCTTCATGGTCAGGATCGAGACGGCGTTCTGCACGCCGGGGTTGAAGAACTGCGGCGAGACGCCGGTCCAGTAGCTGCGACTCCCGGAGCGCGCCTGGTTGCCGCGGAACTTGGGAGTGGCGCTGTCGCTCGCCTGCCACGGATTGAGGCGAATGTCCGACGTGGCGCCGACCGTCCAGTCGCCGCCGATGTCGGACTCGGCGTCATCGGCGAAGAGGACCGCAAAGTCGGTCGACTCCTCGACGGAGTACGCATCGAAGCCGTCCCGCGTGGCGGTGAATTCCCAGGTCAGGTCGAACGTCCCGTCCGCCGCAGCGGCCGCGTCGATCGGGTCGAGCAGCGGGGCTGCGAAGTTGGAGCCGATGACCGTGATCGGGATCGACATCGTGTCGGTGCTGCCACCGCTGCTGACCGTCAGCGTGGCGGTGTAGCGGCCGATCTCGGCGTAGGCGTGGGCCGGGTTCCGACCCGTGCCGAACGTGCCGTCGCCAAAGCTCCAGCTGTAGGTGACATCGGATGCGTAGGTGCGCGCGGCCGCATCGGTGTAGCGATAGCTGCCCGACGCGTCGAACTGGACGGCCTGGTTCTGCAGCGCCTCGTTGGGCAGCGCCTCGAAGTAGGCCACCGTCTGGGTACCGGCCGTCTGGGCGCCGGCCATCTCCGGCTGGAGCATGTACCAGCTCTCGATCTGGGCGCACATCTCCATGCCCTTGGCCCAGCCCTCCGATGCGGTCAGCCCGCTCTGGTCGGCGCTGGTCAGGGCGTTGATGGTGGTCAGGTTGTCGCGCGGGGTGTGAAGGATGCCCACCCCCTCGGCCGAGGCCGGCGTTCCGTCGGCATGCGGCCCGAAGTAGTCGGGGAACAGGTTGAAGATCGGAACGCCGACCGCCGCGAAGTTGCGGTAGTCGCTGCTGAACGCGGCGAGGCCGCCGAGGGCGGTGACGATCTCGTCGCGCTGCGAGTCGGTGACCGCCTGCGTGCCGTCATTGCCCGCAGCGGCCTCGGCATCGGAGACGAAGATGGGTTGCGGGCCGAGCGGCGTGGTGATCGTGTCGTCGAGGTTGTCGAAGACCTCGTCGACGATGGTCAGGGCGCGGGCGTTGAACGCCACCACCCGATCGCGCACCGGTCCGGCCGGATACGAGGCCGGATCGGAGAGCTGGAGGACCTCCGGGACCCGGTCGAGGCCGTTGCCGCTGCGGAAGGCCGGGTACGCGCCGGCGCAGGGGTCGACGTTGAAGTAGCCGCGGACCTTGTCCTCCTCGCCGGGCGGGATGTTGTTCTCGACGTAGTCGGCGGAGCCGAAGGTGCCGGACTCCTCGGAGTCCCAGGGGATGAACTTGATGGTCGCTGACGGCCGCGTGCCGGTCGTGCGCCAGTAGTCGGCCATGATGGCCGCCATGCGCATGACCTCCGCGTGACCCTCGGCGGAGTCCCACGCCGCGGCCGGGCCGGAGTCGGTGAAGTCGTAGTGGCCGCTGACGAGCACCGTCTCTTCCGGGTGGTCGGCCCCCGGGACGACGGCGGCGATGTTCCAGGCGCTGCCGCCGGCAGCATCGAGGTAGGCGCCGCGGCTCCCCGTGCCTGGCGAGTCGAAGCCATAGCGGTGCATCACCACGCCGAACTCGCCGAGGATCTCCTGCATCTGCTGCTCGAAGTAGGCGAGGTACTCGAGCTGGTGGTTGCCCGTGTCGGGCTGGTCGTCGCACTTGCCCCACGGGGCGAAGGCGGGGTCTCGCTGCGGGCAGAAGCCGTACGGTTGGGCCGCGTTGCCCGGCGCATCGTTGGTCGTCGTGTCCCCGGGATGGCGCGCCGGATAGGTGATCGACTCGAACACGTTGGTGTCGTAGGCGACCCACTTGCCGGACGGATTCGGGTCGAGGGTGCCGGCCGCGCTGGTCGGGGGAATGACCGGGGTCGTGCCGCCCACCGTCAGCGGACCGTACCGGCCGATGGGCGTGTAGTCCATCTTGGTGATGTCCGGCGCCGGCTGGCCGTCGGCGGCGCGGGCAGGCGAGGGACCGAGCGGAGCGGGCAGCGCACCGAGCGAGACCGACACGATGACGGCGATCGCGAGCGCCGTCATTCGACGCGAGGTCGGTGATGGGGCAACGCTGGGGCCGGACAGGAGACGCATGACCATCCTCCATGTGCCCGGGGCCCCCACGTCCGGGCTCCCAAATGGTGGCGAGTGCCACCACTTACCGTGGTGTGGAGGAGAAGGTAGATCCCACTGCCCGTGGTGTCAATAGGGGAACCCCGGCAACTGGGCGGGCTGCGTCAGCCCTTGGCCACCGCCGCGGTGCTGCGCTTGGCGCGATACATGGCCTGGTCCGCCCGATCGAAGGCCGATGCGAGCGTCTCGCCGACGTGCGGGACCGCCCACCCGATGCTCATCGCCAGCCGTGGCTCGCCGGGGACGACGCGTGCCGCGCATGCCTTCTCGATCCGCGTGGTCAGCGACGTGGCACCGTCGGCGTCGGCCTCGATGAGCATCGCGGCGAACTCGTCGCCGCCGACCCGCGCCAGCACGTCGCTGGTGCGCAGGGCACTGCGCAGGATCTCCGCCGCGTCACGCAGCAGCCGGTCGCCGACGGCGTGGCCGTACAGGTCATTGGCCGCCTTGAGGTCGTCGAGGTCCATCGACAGCAGCACGACCGGGTGGCCATAGCGCTGCCAGCGCGCCTCCTCGGACGCCAGCTCCTCCTCCCACTGGATGCGGTTGGCGAG
>DASSPJ010000042.1:0-5637 GCA_035699665.1 Candidatus Limnocylindria bacterium | reverse complement strand
AGGAAGACACGCACGCCGGCCTCGGCGAGCAGCTGGAGCGCGCGCACCGCCTCGGGGTCCGCCGGTTGTACGCCGGCCGTGGGCGCGGCCGACTCGATCGAGGCTGCGCCCACGTCGACGTAGACCTGCGTCACGCGGCGCCGCCACCCGGGCCGCGCCCGGTGCCGGTCGCCTCACGGGCCGCCGTTCCATGGCCCGGCGCCGCGTCGTCCTCGACCCGACCGCCGTCGACCGTGCCACGCCAGGCGCCCGTTGCCTGGCCGCGGGCCTCGATGAACTCCTTGAAGCGCTCGAGGTCGCCCTTCACGCGCCGCTCGAGGAACCCGAGCGCGGTGCCCACGTTCTCGACCAGCCCCTCGGGATCCACGTCCATCTGGAGGGTCACGCGGGTCGTCTCGTCGTCGATGCGGTGGAACGTCACCACGCCGGCGTTCTTCGCGCCGGACGTCGAGTTCCACGCCACGCGCTCGTCGGGATGCTGCTCGGTGATCTCGGCGTCCCACTCCTTGTCCTGGCCCGCCACCTCGGCGACCCAGTGAAGGTGGGTGTCATCGGTCTGGGTCACCGACTTGACGCCCTCCATGAAGTGCGGGAAGTCCTCGAACTGGGTCCACTGGTTGTAGGCGGTGCTCACCGGCACCCCCACGTCGATGTGCTCGACCACGTTGGCCATGGTTGTTCATTCCTCCTGGGTTCCGGCACGGCCGATGCATCGATCGGTCCGCATCACACGCAGCCACGGAGCAGGACCCATGCCGGATGCCTGGAGCGACAAGCGGGAACGCCAGTACGAGCACATCAAGGAGTCCTACACGGACCGCGGCGTGAGCACCGACGAGGCCGAGGAGCGCGCCGCGCGGACGGTGAACAAGGAGCGGGCCGAGAAGGGCGAGACCAAGGAGTCGCGCAAGCGCGACTGACGGGGGCGTCCCGGCGCGGCCGATCGGCTAGCATCGGGACGCCATGCCGTCCCCCCGTCGCCCGTTCGCGCGCCCGCTGGCCGCGGGGCTCGCCCTCGCGCTCGCCCTGGGGGCCTGTGGCGGCGGCGTCGACCGCCCATCCGACTGCACCGCGGCGTCCGTCGAGCGCGAGGTGACGCTGACCGCCGCGATGCGCCTCGACCCGGAGTCGATCGTCGTCTGCCGCGACCAGGCCGTCACGCTCACTGTGCAGGCCGAGGCGGAGGGCGTGCTGCATCTCCACGGGTACGACGACCAGGCGTCGGCGATCCAGGTGAGCGTCGGCCAGACGGCCACCCTCGCCTTCGATGCCGTGCGCTCCGGCCAGTTCATCATCGAGTTCCATCCCGCCGAGGGCGAGGGCGAGGTCGAGGCAGGCATCCTGACCGTCGATGAGCCGTAGGGTGCGCCGCGCGTCCGCGGTGGCGGTCGCCATCCTCGGCGTCGCGCTTCTGCCTGCCAGCGTGACGGCGCACGCCATCGACGACACGTTCCGGCTGCCCGTGCCGCTGTGGCTCTACCAGGCGGCGGCGGGGGTGGCGGTCGCCGCCTCCTTCGTCGTCTCGATCGTCGCGGTCAGGCCGGCGAGCGCCAACCCCGGCTATGCCCGTCGCACCGTCCCGGCGCTCCTGGCGCGGCTCGCATCGGTCCTGCTCGCGCTGGCGGGCCTGGCGTGGTGGTTCGGCGCGCTGTGGGTGGCGTATGCGGTCGGTGACATCACCCAGCTGCCGGGGGTGCTCTTCTGGGTCGGGATCTGGGTGGGCCTGCCCCTGACCGCCCTGCTGCTCGGGAACCCGTGGCCGTCTCTCTCGCCGTTCCGTACGGTGCACGGGGTCCTCGAGTGGCTCGGCCGCCGCGTCGGCGTGCAGCGGCTGGACCTGGGGCTCCCCTACCCCCGCCGCGCCGCGCGCTGGCCGGCGGTCTTCCTGCTGGCCGCCGCCATCTGGAGCGAGCTGGTGCTCCCGGCTGCCACGTCCGCCGATCGGGTCGGGCCGATCATGGCCGGCTACACCGTCATCACCCTGCTCGGCATGATCGGCTTCGGACGCGTCGCCTGGCTGCGCCACGCCGAGCTGTTCGAGGTGCTTCTCGGGTGGTTCGGCCGCATCGGCCCCATCGGGCGCCGCGTCGTCGACCCGGAGGTGTGCAGCGGCTGCGAGCTGCGCTGCGATCCGGGGCGCTGTGTCGACTGCCCGGAGTGCGCGGCCGCCGCCGAGCCGGGCGAGCGCGCCGCCGAGCTGCGGCCGTGGGTCACCGGCCTGTCGGAGGTGCGGCGCGCCGGCTGGTCCGACGGCGCCTTCATCATCCTGGCGCTGGCAGGGGTCACCTACGACGGGATGCGCGAGACACCGCTGTGGGAAGCAGCCGCGAACTTCGCCCTCCCCGGCGCCTCGGAGCTCGTCGGTCCGTACTTCGCGATCATCGTGATCGGCACGGCTGGGCTCATCGGACTGTGGCTGGCATTCTTCCTCGTCTTCGTCGTCGCGTCGTACCTCAGCCGGCTGCTCAACGCCCGCGAGGTCGGCCGCGTGCCGCTGGGGCTGGTGACCGGCGAATACGCCGCCACGCTGCTGCCGATCGCCGGCGGCTACCTGGTCGCCCATTACGCGACGCTCGTCATCCAGAACGCCATCTTCCTGCCGGACCTGCTGCGCGACCCGCTGGTCAGCGTCGCCCCGACGCTCACCATCCCCGCCGCGGTGGTGTGGTACCTGTCGGTGGCGGCGATCGTGGCAGGTCACGTGGCGGCGGTGGTCCTGGCCCACCGGATCGCGCTGCGGGACGCGCCGGGCCACCCGATCGTCGCCGGGTTGCCGCTGGTGCTGGTGATGATCGGCTACACCGTGCTCAGCCTGTGGATCATCGCCCAGCCCATCGCGCTCGAGCCCACCGCCCCGACCGGCTGGATGCGCTAGGCCCCGGTGCGATGTGCATCCGGTGTCGGCAACCGTCGGAGCAGCATGCCCGGATAGCCGGATCCGGGCCGTTTCGCGGCAGATCTCGCACACCGAATGCAACGGATCGGGCCACTTCGGCGCGAGCGCCGCTGGTAGGCGACAGCGGGTGCAAGGAGGCGGCCGACCAGCGCATCGGTCCGTGAGCCTCTAGCATCCCGCTGATGGCAGGTGAGCAGCTGACCCTGGCGCTGGCCCTGGTGGCGGGGCTCGTGAGCTTCGTGTCGCCCTGCGTGCTGGCGCTGGTGCCGGTCTACCTGGCGTTCCTCTCCGAGACCGCGTCGGCAGCGACGCTCGCGACCGTCGGCGGCGGGAGCGCGACGAGCACCCGGCCGGTCCTGGCGCAGGCGGTCCTGTTCGTCGCCGGATTCGGCCTGGTGTTCGTGCTGCTCGGGATCTCGGCGGGCCTGATCGGCGCGCGTCTGTTCGCCGTGCCGGGCGTCCGCGAGGTCGCCGGCCTGCTGGTGGTGGCCCTCGGCGTGGCGACCATGGCCTCGTGGGGGCCGCTGGCCCGCAGCGGCATGCTGGCCGTCGACACGCGCCGCCTCCCGGTCGGGCGTTCGCTGCGTTCGCTCGCGCTGGGCGCATTGGTGGGGATCGGCTGGACGCCGTGCATCGGCGCGGTGCTCGGCTCGATCCTCATGCTCGCCGGCTCGGCGCAGCACGTCGGGCCCGCCGCGCTCCTGCTGACCGCCTACTCGATCGGCCTGGCGATCCCGTTCCTGGCCGCCGCGGTCGCGCTCCCCCGGCTCCGTCCCGTGCTGAGTTGGCTGCGCCGCCACCACCGCGCGGTGGAGCTCGTGTCGGGGGCGTTCATCGTGGTCATCGGGCTGATGATCCTGACCGGCACGTTCACGTTCCTCGCCACGCTGTTCACGCCGCTGTAGGTCAACGCGCCGCAGTTTTCCCGCAGATGGATGGCCCCACGATGTGCGCTCCGAGCCACACAGGAGCCAGACCGATGCCTCGCCGATCGACCGCCACGCTTGCCGCCCTCACCCTTCTCATCGCCATGCCGGCCGTGGCCGCCGCCGCCGCTCCCGAGAACGACGTCCACCCGGGCATCGTCATCACCGCGCTGCCGTTCACCCATACGGTTGACACGACCGAGGCACAGATCCACGCCATGGAGATGTCCGCGACGTGCTTCGTGGGCGGCACCGCCAGCGTGTGGTACAGCTTCACCCCGGACGCCGACATATCGGTCGTGGCCGACACGTTCGGCAGCGACTACGACACTGTCCTCGACGTCCGCACGGGCACGCTGACCGACGATTTCTTCGATCCCGGCTTCCAGTCGCTCACCACCGTCGCCTGCAACGACGACACCGATGGGCAGCAGTCCCGCGTCTCGTTCACCGCATCCGCCGGCACCCGGTACCTGATCCGGGTCCTGGGCGCCGAGGGTGGTGGCGCGCTGACGTTCAACCTCGCTGCTGCGGCCACGATGCCGAATGCGGCGGTCGCCCGACCGACGGCCGGGGGTCAGGGTCCGGAGCTCTGGCTCGGCGTGCTGGCTCTCGCCGGGGCTGGCCTGATCGGCACGAGGCTTCGCCGCGCGGCCCGGTGAGGGTGATCGGCGCGCTCGCGTTCCTCGGCGCGTCGAGCGACCGCCGCGCTACCATCCTCGCGAAGGGGAGGGAGGTGGCGACGAGTGAGGCGTGCCCTGGCGGTATCGGCGATCAGTGCATTGCTGGCCGCGTGCGTTATGGGCGTGGCACCGACGCCGACGGCGAACCCTCTAAACCATGCGCCGCCCGTGGTGTCGATTGACGGTGTCGATGGCTCCCCGATCAGCTGGTGCGTCAGCGCCACGTCGTGCGCGGACGGCTCCCCGGAGGACGCCTCCGCGGTCATCGCCGACCCGGCGACGCTGGCCCTGCCCGCCGAAGCCACTGACGCGCACGTCGCAGTGGGCTGCAACCTCGCGTGCGCAACTGACCTTGCCGAAGCGGACGTCGCGCTGGCCGGCACCCGCATCGGTCCATTGCCTGCCGGAACGTGGGAGTACCTCACCGTGACGGTGCGGCTGGGCCAGGGCGGCACCGCCTCGTCCGCGTGGCGGCTGCGGTGAATGTCCGCCTCGCCGCCGCGGCCACGATGCCGAACGCGGCGGTCGCACGACCCGCGGACGCCGCCCCCACTGCTCGCCTGATCGGCACGAGGCCGCCGGCCGCCGGCCGAATTCTCCTCTTCCTCGCGCTCGCCGGCCTTCTCGCCGCGTGCCAGACCGTCTTCGGCACGCTGCCTCCGGGGGTGGACCGGATTCCGCCGGAGCATCGCCCGGGGCTCGAATGCCCGCAATCGGAGCACACCCTGGACGCGGTGCGGACGGAGGGCACCGATGCGCTGCGACGACTGATCCCCGCCTTCGGACGGTCGCCGGAGGTCGAGGAGGCCCGGGAGCTCATCGTCACCATCAACGACGCCGGCACCCCGCTTCCAGGGCTCTTGCCGCCACTGGGTGCCGAGCCGCATGTGCCGGTCGCCGGCAGCCTGGTCCTGTGCGTCGAGGCGGCCGGATCGGTGAACTGGTACACCGATGTGGACCCCGCCGGCTCGCCGTACGCCGGTTCGTGAGCTGGCGCCCCCGGAGGGATTCGAACCCCCGACGCCCGCCTTAGGACGGCGGCGCTCTATCCACTGAGCTACGGGGGCGGCGCCACCGCCATGCTAGCCCAGCGGTGCGCCGCCCGCCTCAGGTCACGTCCAGGTTGGCGTTC
>DASSPJ010000041.1:0-3121 GCA_035699665.1 Candidatus Limnocylindria bacterium | reverse complement strand
TAGTCGTCGTAGGCGCTCGTCCAGCGCACCGGCAGCTGCCAGCGGGTCGGGATCAGGTCGCCGAAGAAGATGGCGCGGTCGGTCGGGTCGCCGGCGCGGCCACCGGGACGCGTCGCGCCGATGAGCACCGCCTGCGAGCCGCGGGTGTGCCCCCCGGTGCGCAGCAGCGTCACCCCCTCCACCAGCTCGACCTCCCCGCTCACCTCGGCGAGCTGGCCGGCCGCCCGCACCAGCTCGACCTGCTCGGCCTCCATGATCCCGGCCAGACGCAGCTCATCGGAGCGTGCCGCCTCCACGTCGTCGCGCTGGACGACGTAGCGCGCGCTCGGGAAGGCTGGCCGGCCGCCGGCATCGACCATCCCGCCGGCGTGGTCGTAGTGCAGGTGGCTGACGACGACGTAGTCGATGCTGTCGGGGTCCTCCCCCACCGCGCGCAGCGCCTCGGCCGGGTCGCCACCCTCCACGCCCTTGATGTCACGGTCCTTGTCCGTCATCCGCACCCCGGTCCCGGTCTCCACCAGGATCCGCTTTCCGCCGGCCTCGATGAGCAGCAGGTTGAGGCGGCACAGCAGGCGCCCCCGCTCATCGGTGGAGGTGAGGCGGCCCCACAGCGGCTTCGGCACGACGCCGAAGAAGCCGCCGGCATCGGGGCGGAACCAGCCAGCGCGCACCACCCGGACCGTCACATCGCCCGCGAAGCGGCGCGGCTCGCCGATCAGGTGCAGTGGCCGGTCGGTCATCGACGAATGCGGGCGCGGTCGAAGTCGGCGTTGTAGCGCGACGCGGTGGGATCGGTCTGGCCGAGGTAGCGTGAGCCGATGCGGGCGTCGCCGTAGGCGACCTCGGCCGGCGAGGTCATGCGCTGGAAGCTGATCTGGCCGATCTTCATGCCGTCGTACAGCTTGATCGGCAGGTTGGCGACGTTGCTGAGCTCCAGGGTCAGCGTCCCCTCCCAACCGGGGTCGACGTAGCCGGCGGTGGAGTGGATGAGCAGCCCCAGCCGGCCCAGCGAGCTCCGCCCCTCCAGCCGCGCGACCAGGTCGTCGGGGAGAGCCACCCGTTCGAACGTGGCACCCAGCACGAACTCCCCCGGATGGAGGACGAACGGGTCGTCGCCGGCGATCTCGACCAGCTCGGTCAGCTCCGGCTGGTCCTCCCGAGGGTCGATGACCGCGGTGCGGTTGTTGCGGAAGACGCGAAACCGGTTGCCGAGGTGCAGGTCCACGCTCGAGGGTTGGACCGCGTCGGGCAGGTACGGGTCGATGACGATCCGCCCCGCCTCGATCTCGGCGCGGATGTCGCGGTCGGACAGGATCACCCGGTTACTCTGCCACGCCCTGCCGTTGCCGGACGAGCCGATCCACCTCGCGCTTGAGGGTGTCGATGTCCTCGTACCCCTGGTAGACCGATGCGAACCGGATGTACGCCACCTGGTCGAGGTCGCGCAGCGCATCGGTGGCCAGGCGCCCGATCTCGGTCGACGGCACCTCCGGCTCGTTGCGCGCCCGCAGGCCGGACTCGATGTCGTCCACCGCGCGCTCGATGCGCTGGAGCGTGACCGGGCGCTTCTCGAGCGCCTTGAGGAGGCCGTTCAGCAGCTTGGCGCGGTCGAAGTCCTCGCGCCGCCCGTCGCGCTTGATGACGGCCAGGCGCGCGCCCTCGGGGCGCTCATAGGTGGTGAACCGATACGCGCACGCCTCGCACTCGCGGCGGCGGCGGATGGTGCTGCCCCCCTCCAGGTCACGGCTGTCGATGACGCGCGTGCCGACCTCGTTGCAGCGTGGACAGCGCATCGGTCGTGTGGCCCTCGTGCTGTGCGGCTCGGTGGGTATACCAGTGGTGGTACCGGTTGGCAGCATACCACAACATCTAGTGCCAGCTGTTCTCGAGTGGCCGCCGCCACCGTCGTTCACCCGGCGGGCGGGTCAACGTCAACGAAATCACACGCTCGCTGCCAGCTAGCCAGCATCCGGGTGATCCAGCAGGGAAGCAGACGACACCGGCCGCGGATGTGGCCGATTTCAGGCGCCGAATGGGTAGATGGCAACGAACTCGGCGACACGTTGACAGTTACCCACCCAGCGGGTAGCCGGCTGCTATCCACGTGGGAAGCTGGCTTGGGCCGTCGCCATCAGCAGCAGGATCCCGGGAGGCGCCGGGGAGGTTGGCCTTCGGAGCCATGTGAGCGCCGGCTTCCCGCGCAACGAGAACCGAGCGAACAGCGCGTCAACCGACGCGAGCCTCCGACGGGTCGTCCGGCTCTCCTGAAAGATGATGGTCGGAACGATGGCTGCCGGCGACCATCCGCGCTCCTTGGCCAGGATGGGTCCAATGCGCCGTTTGATGTCCAGCCGGCCAAGGAGGTCCTGCGAATCCTCGAGCCGCGTCTTGATCTCGATGACGAGCAGGAAGCGCCGCCCCGGGTGATACGCCAGCACGTCGACGATCCCCCGGTCGCCGTAGCGATTGAAGCTCACCTCGGTCTCAACCAGCCAGCCCGCTCCGCGCAGCCTCTTGACGACGAGCGTCTGGAGCTCCGCGTGCTTCGCATCGGTCATGGGGCGGACGCCGCGAACCCGCAGGTCGAGGACCAGGTCCGCTCCCAATGCCTGTGCCCAGCTGTCGAGCTCCGCGACCGTGCATGAATCGAGCTCACGGCGCTCCCATCGACTCATCTCGCTCTGGGAGATGCCGAGTACGGCCCCGAGCCGCGCCTGCGACAACCCTTTGCCACGTCGCAAGCCGCGGAGGAGACGCGCCACCGTTCGGCGTTCCATGGCGCCAATGGTGAGGGGGCGTGCTTATCTGCCCGTTATCGCCGCATTAGTCGCGATGGGGGTCATTGACACGGAACGCCGGCGTCTCGTGGTCAATTAGCCTGTTCCCGGCTGGATGCGGGCCTCGAAGCGGCAGACGCGGCGCCAAGGGGCAGTCAGGAACCCGCCGGTTGGGTAGGTGGCAACGAACTGGCAACCATTTCGCCATTCAGTCGCCGACGGGTTAATCCGACGACGAGGTCCCCAGGACGGGGCTACGTTTCGTCGCGGTGCAGCCGCGCGGCGACGCTCGCCTCGGCGGCGCGTCCGGGCTCCCAGTCGGCCAGCACCGCGGCGAGCTCCTG
>DASSPJ010000040.1:0-3179 GCA_035699665.1 Candidatus Limnocylindria bacterium | reverse complement strand
ACCACGCCCAGGACGATGATCAGCGGCACCACCACGTGGAAGATCGGCGTGGCGCGTGCGCCGATGAGGGCGGCCACCTCGCGCTGCCGGAGGATCGGCAGGCGATTGATGGCCGGGATCACGATCACGTCCAGCACAAGCGCGTTGCCGAACCACAGGATCCCGAGCAGGACGTGCAGCCACTGCACCACGATGACCACCCAGTCCACGCCTCATCTCCTTCGCGTCCGCGCTCAGCTTTGCCCCGAGGTCGTGCCCCACCCTAGTCGGCCAGCGATGCCGGAGGCATCCCATGAATCTGGGATTTGCCCTTGTCGTGCGGAGCGGGCGAAGGCGACAATCCCGCCATGGCGAGTGCGACGATCCACGCGCGCAGAGAGGTGCTGCGGCTGCTCCACCGCAATCTCGACCTCCGCGCCTTCTTCGACCGGGCCGACGCGGCCCTCACCCGACTCGTTCCCTTCGACAGCTCCTGCTGGTTGAGCGTCGACCCGGCCACGCATCTGCCGACCAGCCATTTCTCCCACGAGTTCACCTCTGACCACCTGATGCTGCTCGCCGCCAACGAGTTCCTCGAGGACGACGTCAACAAGTTCTGCGACCTCGGGGTGGCGGCCCGGCCGGTGGGAGTGCTCAGCGAGGTCACCGGCGGTGATCCGAGCGTCAGCCGCCGCTACGTCACGCTCCTCGCTCCGAACGGCTACGGGCATGGCGACGAACTGCGAGCGGTCTTCCGCGAGGGGGAGTCGGTGTGGGGCTGCCTCGCCATCCATCGCCGCACCGGCGACTTCCATCCTCGTGAGGCCGCCCTCATCGCCGATCTTGGCCCCCTGCTCGCGCATGGCATTCGGCGCGCCATTCTCCGAACCGCCTTCACCCGCCGGACCGATACGGACGCGGCCGGCCTCATCCTGCTGGCAGCCGACGACTCCGTCGAGTCCATCACACCGACCGCGCGGCGCTGGCTTGGTGAGCTGGAGGATTCGACCGCCGCCTCGACGCCGGTACCCCTCATCGTGACCAGCGTCGCGCACCGGGCCCGTGCCGCGGTCAGGGGAATGGACCATGACCTGGCCAGTTCGCGGGTGCCGAGGCGAGGGGGTGGCTGGTTGCGCATCGACGCATCGGTCCTCGACACCGACCCGGATGGCAGGGTTGCGATCATCATTCACCCCGCCCGCGAGCCCGAGGTGGCCCCGATCATCGTCGCCGCCTACGGATTGTCAGCCCGCGAGCGCGAGGTCACCGGACTGGTCCTCCAGGGGCGATCGACGGAGCAGATCGCGCGGCAGATGGACGTATCGGCCTACACCGTCCAGGACCACCTCAAGGCGATCTTCGACAAGGTCGGTGTGAGAAGCAGGCGCGAGCTTGTCGCCGAACTGTTCCTCCAGCAGTGCGCGCCGCGCCTCCGAGATGGCAGCACGCCAGGCTCCGACGGCTGGTTCGTCACCGACGAGGACGGATCGGGCGCGCGATTGGAGGCCGTGGGCGGGGCTTGACCGAACCGGCTGAGACATAGAGGTCACGGTTTCAACGCTCATCGATCGCCAGGCGGCTGGCGTCTGGAACTGCTGGCGTGACTACAATCATCTCGCTTTGGGGGAGCGGCGCTTGGGGGCGAGGAGGATCCGATGGTTCCCAGCCGGCGAACGCTTGCCTGGCTCAGCTGGCCGCTCGTCATCCTGGTCGTGATCTCCGCGGCGGTCACGATGCTCTTCGTGCTGGGGGTCCTGCTGCCGCAGCCCGACGAGACCGACGACTTCGTCGACCAGCTGTTGTTCATGCGTACCCACGATCAGGAGGCATTCCCGTTCATCATCGTCGGCTCGCTGGCGACGCTGGGCGTGTACCTCATCGCCGCGATGCTGGGCGTTGTGCTCCGCGGGTGGGCGGAACCATCACCGGCCCGGGATGCCATGGCGCTGCTGCTGGTGGTCGGCGGCGTGATCGGCGTCGGCGCGCAGCTGCTGAACATCGGCGTTGCGGACGCGGCCCGCCCCTTCTACTGCGACTGCGGCTACCGCGCCGAGGAGGTGATCGGTCTCGACCGCGCCCTCAACGTCGCCTGGTCGATGATCAACTGGCTCTCGATCGGAGCCATCACGCTGGTCGGCTTCGGGGTCGCTCTGGCTGGTCGAGTCGTCGACGTGAGCAACGCGTGGCGGCTCCTGTCCTACACGATCGCCGTGGCCGTCCTGGTCGCGGTCGTGATCCGGGTCGCCGGATCGCTCGTCTTCATCGAGGCGTTCGATCCATTCCAGGTTTCCGACCTGATCGTCGCGGTCACATCTGGGATCCTCGTCCCGATCTGGGCCATCCTGCTGTGGCGCGGCGGCTCGGAGCCCGATGCGCAGCCCCGCGTGGCTGCGGCCTGACTCGCTGCGATGCGGGTGTCCGCAGCAACGACCATCAAGGCGAGCCCGGAGCAGGTCTGGGCCTTCATCACCGTCCCGGAGAACGGGCCGCGATGGCAGGAGGGCGCGGTCTCGACCCGGGTCACCTCCCCAGGTCCGGTCGGGCTCGACACCAGGATGGAGCACGAGGGCCGGTGGCTGGGCATTCGCATTCCGACGAACGCTGTCGTGACGGTCTACGAACCGCCCGTGCGATACGGCTACGACATCACCACCAGGCTGACTCCCACCCCCTCGCTGATGCGCTACACGCTCGAACGGGTCGCGGAGGGCACCCGGCTCACGCTCGCCAACGACGCACCCGTAGGCCGCTGGATGAAGCCATTCGAATCGCTCCTCCAGCGGAGCGTCCAGGGCATGTTCGAGCGCGACGTCGCCCGCCTGAAGGCATTGATCGAAGCGGAGCCAGACCAGTAGCCCGTTGCATGATCGGCCGCGTGAATCGGACACCATCGCGGTCGTCGTCGCGAGGAACGCAGCGCTCCCTAGCCGCGCGCCCCAGGATCGGGGCTTCCAGCTGCACGAGCGACGAAGTCGAACGCTTCCCGGGCCAGCCCTTCCCACTGGGCGCCGTGCGTGTCCGGGATGGTGACCCACTCGTTCATGGGGCGCCGCTGCCCGGTGCCGAACGGACCGCCTACCCCCGACGCGATCAGCTCGGCGACACGCCCGGCCGGAAGCTTCACCACCAGCGCGTCGCCCATCAGCATGGCGAAGATCCTGCCCTCTATCCGCAACCCTGCCGATGATCCGAAGCCCGTA
>DASSPJ010000039.1:0-10139 GCA_035699665.1 Candidatus Limnocylindria bacterium | reverse complement strand
CCGCAAGCTCGAGGAGCGCCACCGCCTCGAGCTGCTCACCGAGGTCGGCCGCGGGATGAAGATGATCGCGCAGCAGAAGGACCGATTCAGCCTCGAGGTCCGCGAGATCGGCGACGAGCTGCGACCGCCGATCCGCTCCGTGCCCGCCTACCTGGAACGGCGCAAGGAGCTGAAGGCCTGACCTGGGCGCCGGATCAGCCGGCGCGTCGCACCTCGGCGGCCTTGAGCGACGCACGGGCGCTGATCCGTGGCGATCCGGCGGTCACCACCCGGTTGCGGCCCTGGCGCTTGGCACGGTACAGGGCGCGATCCGCGCTCTTCACCAGAATGCTCCGCTCATAGCCGTGCAACGTGGTCGACGCCACGCCCAGCGACGCGGTGAACCTCGCGTAGCGCCCGAGTCCGACCTCGACTGAGCTCCCCTCCACCGCCAGCCGGATCCGCTCCGCGACTGCGACGGTCGCCTCCACGTCGCCGTCACGCACGGCGACGACGAACTCCTCGCCGCCGTAGCGGGCCAGCGTGTCCGAGTCGCGCAGCACGGCCAGCGCGGCCCGTGCGAAGACCCGCAGCGCCTCGTCGCCGGCGGGGTGTCCGTTCTCATCGTTGAACGCCTTGAAGTGATCCAGGTCGATCATGATCACGCCCAGCGGCCGACCGTCACGCTGCGCGGAGGCCAGCTCTCGATCCAGGAAGGGGTCGAAGAAGCGGGCGTTGTGCAGGCGCGTCAGCGGATCGGTGAGCGCCATGCTTTCCATCGTCTTGATCAGGCGCGCGTTGGCGATGGCGAGCGCCACCTGCTCGGCAACCCGTGCCGCCTGCCGCTCGTCGTCCACGTTGAACGCGTCACGAGCTGCCGCTTCCAGGTGGACCACCCCGATGGTCTGGCCGAGGGCCAGCATCGGGACGCACAGCAGCGAGCCCCGCTCGACCGGGTGTGCCGGGCAGGGCAGCATCAGTTCGTCCGCCGCATCGCTCACCGAGTACACCGATCCGCGTCGGATGCCGAGGCAGCGAACCGGAGCCAGCTCGCCCACCGCCTCTCCGACGTCGCCGGGGGTGGCGCCCCATGCCGAGGCGACCACCAGCCGATCCTGCGAGGCATTGGCCAGCAGCACGTCGCCGCTGTCGCTGGCGACGAGACGACGCAGGGCGGCAACCCCGCTGCGGATGAGGACCTCCTCCTCGGCGGCGAAGCTCAGCTGCTCGGAGAGGCGCCCGAAGACCTCGACCATCTGCCGATAGCGCTTCTCGCTGACCTGCTGCGCGACGAGCGCCTCCTCCGCGCGCGCTCGGGCGGCGTGCTCGGAGTTGCGCAGCGCATGCTCACGAGCCGCGACTCGTCGTCGCTCGCCGAGCAGCAGCGACTGGCGGACGAGGGACAGTGCCACGGTCACGCCGGCACCCACCTCGATCCACCCCTCGATCTGCACCAAGCCCGCCCGGTGGACGGCGATGATGACTGCCAGGGCGCCGACCGCGGCGATGCCGGGCAGATACACCTCGACCGCCGAGGCGAAACGCTCGAAGCCAGCGGTGCCGGGCTTCTTCAGGCACAGCCGGTAGGCTCCCACGCCCATCGCCAGCGTCGCGATCGAGAACAGGTAGTTCACCCCGCTGCCGACCGGCGGCAGCTCGGTCACCGCCTGCTGCAGCCAGATCACCCAGGCCAGGCCGTCGATGGCCAGCCCGCCGAGCAGGGCGTTGATGCCCAGCCACGCTGGGCCGACGCGCAGCCGGAGCCCGGCCAGCGCCGCGATCCCGGCACCGCCGATGTAGGCGATCGGGTAGAGGAGGAGGATCGCCCCGCCCAGCGGCTCGCCGGCCAGGAGCGCGGTGGGCGCGTACACGGCGACGATGATCAGGGTGGTGAGCGACAGGAGCAGGACGCTGTCAATGGCGAGGGCCGTCCGCTCGGCGGCACTCATCCGCGCGCGGGCACCGTGGAGGAAGCCCCACACGATGGGCACCGCGCTCCCCAGGAAGAAGACGTCGGACACCGCCGGGACCGTCACGATCCCCAGCACGACCTGGAGATTCCATGCGACCTGCCCGATCAGGTACATCCCCAGGCCCAGGGCGACGAGCCCGCGAGCCGCACGCTCACCCGGCGGCGAACGCCGATAGCCGAGGTAGGCGAGAAGGGCCGCGGCGAGGGCCGCCACGGTCCAGTGAGCGTTCTCCCACAGCACCGCCTGCCCACCCACCTTCCCTGCCGTGAGGGTGAAGAAGGTCGCCATCAGCAGCACGCTGCCGATCGCGACGGCGCCGCCCGCTTGCCCGAAGGGCAGCTCACTGCCGGCCGGCGCCGGGCGTGGAACGGCGTGGGGTTGAGTCATGTCGCGGCCGCGCTTGCCAACTCGCTCACCGGCATCGGGCGCGCGAACAGGTAGCCCTGGCCGAAGCGAATCCCGAGCTCGCCGAGCATGGCGCGCTCGGCCTCGGTCTCGACGCCCTCGGCGATGAGCGTGGAGCCCGTCTGCTGGGCAAAGTAGCGCATGCCGACCACCAGGGCCTGCCGCGACGTGTCGTTCTCGACCCCGCGCACCAGGTCCGCGTCGAGCTTGACGAAATCGGGCTCCAGCTCCAGGACGTGTCGGAAGCTGGCGAACCCGGCTCCCGCATCATCGATGGCCACGCGCACGTTCGAGCCGATCGATCGGAGCGCACGGCGCAGCGCGTCGTAGTCGTCGATCGCCACGTGCTCGGTGATCTCGATCACCACCATGCGCCGCGCCCCGGCCAGCACCCGTGCCAGCCGTCCGGCGTCCAGCAGCAGGTCGGGGCTGGCGTTGATGCTGAGCCAGGCCGAGTGCGGGAGCTCATCCGCCGCGGCCAGCGCGGCGATCAGGGTCGCCTCCTCGAGCTGAAGCCCGAGGCCGACGCGGCGCGCGTCCGCGAAGCGCAGGTCGGGGCGCACCCCGTCGGCAAAGCGGGTCAGCGCCTCGTAGCCGATGATGTCGCGCCTGCGGAGGTCGACCACCGGCTGGAAGACGGGCCAGTATCCACCGTCCGCGAGGACGCTCTGCAGGTGCTGCCGCGCGACGGCACGCTCGTGCCGCTCGGCAAGCCCCGAGCCGAGCACCGCCCGCGCGATGGCGCCGAACTCGCGGGCGAGTGCCAGCCGACCGTCGCGACTCACCTCCGCCTCGGCGTCGCAGCGGCTGCTGGCGACCAGCAGGCCGACCGGTCGGCCCTGCTCGGTGATGGGCACGTAGCATGAAAGGCGCAGTCCGCTCTCCCGAAGCAGGCGGCCGACGCGCTCGCCGTAGGCACCCGGGTCGATCTCCGCCGTCCACGGCGCGCCATTCCACCGCGCGCGCAGCGAGGCGGCCTCGTCGGGGGAGAGCGGCCGCCCGAGAATCTCGTTGAAGGCGGACATCCCGCCGACGGCCAGCGGCGTGACTCCGCCGTCGGGATCGATGGCCATGATCGAGACCGCGTCGAACTGGGCGGTGCGCGCGAGCTCCTCGACGAGAGCGCCCGCCCGCTCCTCGAGCGTCGAGGCGTGGTTGAGCTGGTTGAGGGCGCCGAGCACCAGGTCGTGGGCCGACCGCGCATCGCGCAGCTCGCCGGCCCTCGCCACCAGCTCATCGGCCAGCACCTCGTTCTGCTTGCTCACCTGTCGGTACAGCTGCCGCGTCCGGAGGAGGTTGCGACAGCGCAGCACGACCTCGTCGGCGTCGAACGGCTTGGTCAGGTAGTCCGTGGCGCCGAGCTCCAGGGCACGCCGACGGGTCGCCGGATCGGCATCGGCGGTGAGCACCAGGACCGGCAGGAAGCCCTCGGCGTCGCGCGGCCCTGCCAGGCGCTCGAGCACGGCATGGCCGTCGAGATGGGGCATGTGCAGGTCCAGCAGCAGGAGGTCAGGCTCCAGACTGGCCACCAGGCCCTCGACCTGACGGGCGTCGGTGGTGACGTGCACGTCCCGGTGCCCCGCTCGACTCAGGATGCGTTGCAGCAGCCGAAGGTTCGCCTCCTGGTCGTCGATGACGAGGATGCGCCCGTCGACGGCCGGCCCCTCAGCTGACATGCGAGCCCTCCACCGCCGTCGCGATCATCAGCCGCTCCACGACATCGACCAGCTCCTGCACGTTGATCGGCTTGGTGAGGTAGGCGTCGGCGCCGGCGGCAGTGAGGCCACGGATCTGTCGCTCGGAGCTGTCGGCACTCAGGATGGCCACCGGGATGTGCCGGGTCGCCGGATCGGCGCGCAGCTGGCGCAACACCTCCTCGCCGCCGATATCCGGCAGGTGCAGGTCGAGCAGGATCAGGGAGGGCCGATGCTGGCGGGCCAGGTCGATGCCGATGCCTCCCTGGATGGCGGTCATCAGTCGGACCCGCGGCATGCGCTCGACGATCCGCTCGACCAGGCGCAGATTGGCCGGATTGTCCTCGATGTAGAGCACGTCGCAGCGCGTGTCGATGTCCGACGTGTAGGACGGCGCCTCGAGCTCCGCCATCTCCTCCGCGGCGGGTGCGGGAGTGCTCGGGAACTCGACCCAGAACGTGCTTCCCAACCCGGGTTGGCTGTCGACCCCGATCGCTCCGCCCATGGCGTCGACCAGCGCGCGCGACAGCGCCAGACCGATGCCCGAGCCCTCGACCTCGGTCGCCTCGGCGCCGAGGCGATCGAAGGGCTGGAAGAGTCGCGGCTGGCTCAGCAGCGGGATGCCAGGGCCGGTGTCCGCCACGCTGAGGCGGACCCTGTCGTCGATGCGCTCGCACGAGACCGTGATGCGGCCGCCGTGCACGTTGTACTTGACCGCGTTCGAGAGCAGGTTGAGCAGGACCTGCCGCAGGCGCTGCCGGTCGGCCATCACCCAGCTCCCGCAGTCCGTGGCCGCCACCTCGACGGTGATGTCCCGCTCCGCCGCCAGGGGCGCGATGAACGAGGTCACCTCGTCGACGCACTCGCGCACCGCGACCGTCTCGACCGAGATGGTGAGCGATCCCTGGTCGATCCGCGAGATGTCGAGCACCTCGTTGATCAGCTCGAGCAGGTGGCGGCCCGCGCGGCGGATGTACGCCGCGCTCTCGCGCTGCTCCGCGGTGAGGTCGTCGGTCTCGAGCAGCTGCGCGAAGCCGAGCACCGAGTTGAGCGGTGTGCGCAGCTCGTGGCTCATGCGCGACAGGAACCGGTTCTTCGCCTGGTTGGCGGCGACCGCCTCCTCGAGCGCGCGCTCCCGCTCGACTTCCATCGCGCGCCGCTCGCTGACGTCCTGCACCGTCGACCGGCTGGCCACGAAGGCCCCGTCGGCATCCCGCAGGGCGGTGGCGCTGAGGCGCACCGGAACGAGGCTGCCGTCCTTTCGCTTGAGCTCGAAGTCGAGGTCGTGCACGAAGCCGACCTCGATGAACCGCGGGAACTCCTCGGCGAAGCGCTCCAGGCCGGCGGGCGTCAGCAGGTCGGCGAAGCGGCTCCCGATCAGCTCCGCCCGCTCGTAGCCGAGCATCTCCAGCTCGGTCTGGTTGATATGGACGAAGCGGCCCTCAGCGTCTAGGGAGTGGTATCCGATCGGCGCGTTGTCATAGAGGTCGGTGATCTCGTCCAGGGCCTCACCCAGCGCCTCCTCAGCGCGGCGCCGCTCCCGCTCCGCGCGCTCGATGGTGCCCGCGGTCGCGCGGATGGCGATCATGAACAGCAGGACCGTGGCAACCGTCATCAGGGCGACGCCAAAGGCGGAGTCGTACCAGCCGGCCCGCTCGCCCGCGAGCCGGAGCCAGCCGACCACGATGGGGATGGTCAGGGCGGCGAGGGTCAGCCGGCGGGTCAGGGTGCCGGTGGGGCCGGGCAGCCGGAACAGCTCCAGCATGGAGCCCGCCGGATACAGCGCGGCGAGCCCCGTCGCCAGTCCGCCGAATGCGATCGCGGTCGGCAGCGCCATCTGGGTGTAGGAGCCGAGGATCGTGGGCTGCGTTGCCCCGAACAGGACATCCAGGACGTTCACGAAGGCCAGCAGGAAGACGACGCTCGAAACGACGCGCGTCACCGGCGCTGCGCCGAACCGGGCGGGGACGAGGATGGCCGTCGCGATGAGCACAAAGGCCAGCGCGGTCTGCGGCGACATCTCGCTCGCCCCATTCGGAGCGCCGAGCAGCCAGCGATCGACGCCGATGTCGGTCCCGGTGACGATCTGCCAGAGCGTCAGTCCGGCGATGGCCAGCACACCGGACGCCGGAAGCGCCGCCCAGCGCCGGCCCGCGTAGGCGGCCGGCAGCGCGATTGCCACCAGCACGAAGCAGACGCCGGTGTTGGCCGCGACGGGCACGTGGCTGGCGACGATGCGCGTCGCCTGCGGAACCCCCAGGGCGACCGCCAGGACGGCGACCAGGCCGACGAACCCGGCCACGGCGGTGCTGAGCGAGATCTCGATCGGCATGGCCGAGCCTGGCCAGGGCCGGGTGATCCGGCGTGGAATGCTGGTCATGGATGCTGCTTTCTCCCCCGGTGGTGCTCGAGCGGTGACATTCGACACCACGCGCGGCGAGGGTCCCATGGCCCATTCGTACCGAGCCGGACTCCCAATGGCTCGATCGGGGTACCGTCGGCGCCGCCACGCACTCAGCGCACGGTCGCCGGCCTCACCTATCCTGCTGACATGCCCGACCGGTCTCTCCACGTCCTCATCGCGCCCGACTCGTATGGCGGCGCACTGGACTCGGTGGGCGTGGCGCGCGCCATGGCGGCCGGCTGGCGACGGGTGCGCCCCGACGACCAGCTCACCCTCAAGCCGATGGCCGACGGCGGCGAGGGCACGCTGGCCGCAGTGCGCGAGGCCCTCGGCGGCGCCGCCGAGGAACGGTCGGTCGCCACCACCGACCCGCTCGGCCGTCCGGTCGAGGCGACCTGGCTCCTCCTCGACGGCGGCCGCGGCGCGTTCGTCGAGATGGCGTCGGCCAGCGGGCTCGCCCGCCTCGACCCCGCGGAACGGACGCCTGAGAGCGTGCGCGCTGCGTCGACCCGCGGTACCGGCGACGTGATCCGCGCCGCGCTCGACGCCGGGGTGGAGCGCATCACCATTGGCCTGGGCGGAAGCGCGACCAACGACGGCGGCACCGGCATTCTGCGCGCGCTGGGCGTGCGCCTGACCGATGCCGACGGCGCCGACCTGCCCGAGGGCGGGGCCGCGCTGGCCCGGCTCGGCGCGATCGATGCGAGCGGGCTCGACCCGCGGCTGCGCGACGTGCGCCTGGTGATCGCCAGCGACGTGACGAACCCGCTGTGCGGGCCGCGGGGGGCGTCGGCCACGTACGGACCGCAGAAGGGTGCCGACCCGGCGACCGTGGAGGAGCTCGACGCGGCGCTGGCGACCTACGGCCGCGCCATCGAGGCGGCCACCGGGCGCCTGGTGGCCGACCTGCCCGGGGCCGGGGCCGCGGGCGGCACCACCACAGCCTTCCTCGGCTTCACCACCGCCCAGGTCCGGCCCGGCGTGGAGGTGGTCGCGGAGCTGGTCGGGCTGGCCGACGCGCTCGAGGCGGCCGACCTGGTCATCACCGGCGAGGGGCGTGCCGACGGGCAGACGCTGGCCGGCAAGGCGGCGATGGGGGTGGCCACCCTGGCCAGCCCGCGGCGCACGCCGGTCATCCTGCTCGCCGGCGCCCTGGGCGACGGGGCGGAGGCGCTCGAGGTGGCGACGGCGCTGTCGCTCGTGCAGCCGATCCCGGATCGGCCGATGGAGCTGGCCGCCGCGATGGCCGACACCGAGCGCCTGCTGGCCAACGCCGCCGCGCGCCTGGCGCGCGCCATCGACATCGGTCTGGCGCTGGCGCGCCCGTAGGCGCGCATCGGTCCATGGCGAGGCGCCCGAGCCCCCAGAAGCTGGCCGCCGACCGCCGCAGGCGGCGCGCCCTGGCGGACGTCGTGCTGGAGCGCCTGGGCGAGCGCTACGAGCACCCAGCGTGGGGCGGCCCGCGGGTCGACACGGTGAGCGAGCTGGTGCTGACGATCCTGTCGCAGAACACGGCCGACACGAACTCGTTCCGCGCCTTCACCGCCCTGCGTGCCGCCTACGCCAGCTGGGACGAGGTGCTCGCCGCGCCGACCGACGAGCTGGAGGAGGTCATCCGGCCCGGCGGTCTGGCGCCGACCAAGTCGCGGCGCATCCAGCACGTGCTCGCCGAGGTGCACGCGGCGACCGACGGGACCTGGGACCTGGGGTTTCTCGGCGAATGGCCGCTCGAGCGGGCGCGCGACTGGCTGACGAGCCTACCGGGGATCGGGCGCAAGACCGCCTCGATCATCCTGCTGTTCGGCTTCGGGCGGCCGGCGATGCCGGTCGACACCCACGTCCACCGGGTCGCCACGCGCCTCGGCATGCTGCCGCCGCGCACCCCCCTCGACCGCGCCCACGACCTCCTCGAGGGCGTCCTCGCCTCGGACGAGATGTACCCGTTCCACGTCGAGACCATCCGCCACGGTCGCGACACCTGCCGCGCGCCGCGCCCGATCTGCGGCCTCTGCCCGCTGACCGATGTCTGCGCCTACTTCGTCCTGGCCGCCAAGGGCAGGGCACCCATGGCGCCGATCCCGCGCCACGCCCCGACCGCCGAGCGGCAGTTCCACGACGAGCTGCTCCACGGCTGGCTGCGGCCGGACGCCTCGGGGGGCGAGCCGACCGCGAGCTCGTAGCGCGGGGCCTGCCTGCCCGAGACGATCGCCGATGGATCGTCGATAGCTCACCGGAGCAGGCCGTGGGGCTGCGTTTCGACGATCCATCGGCGGCCGGTCAGCGTGAGCCGCGCCGCGGGGCGCCGCTCGTGCGTGCCAGGCGACGATCCTTCGTCGGAAGTCCGCCCGAGCCGGCGTTCCCGCGCCATTCCGACGATTCATCGTCGGGTATGTCGGGCGTGAGGCTTCTGACGAGGGCCGGGTCGCCGCCGTGGAGCGCCACGGATGCCCCTGCTAGAATCCGGCCTCGCGCGACGCCGAAGTAGCTCAGGGGTAGAGCAACGGTTTCGTAAACCGTCGGTCGTGGGTTCGAATCCCACCTTCGGCTCCACGCATCACGCACGCGCCTCTCCGCCGGTTGCGCAGCCTCTCGCTCCCCTCGAGGCTCCAGGCGTGCGCCCCGGCGCACGTAACTACGAGGGAGGGCCCGTTTCGTCTCCCAACCTGGTCATCCTGTGCGCCCTGATGCACGGGATGGCCACCTGGCGGTCGACATCGGCTCCAAGGTGGTGGTTACGTGCGTCCCGGCGCAAACTCCGGCAGAGGGCAGGCGGGCGGAGCGTGGCAGCCCATGCGAGTGCCTCGCATTGCCCGACCCCTAGTGCGCCGTGCCCCGCTGCGAGCCGGTCATGGCGGTCTCGGTGCTGTTGTGGAGGATGCACTGCACCTCGCGGTCGCCCTCGTCCCAGCCGGACTCGGTCGGCGTCAGGGGGCTCGCGTACAGCTCCGAGTCGTCATAGGCGACGCCGACGTACGTGGCGAAGGCAGGACCGCAGACGCGCTCGCTCTCGGCGCCCCACTCGGCGTCGGTCGGGTATGTCGCCTGGTCGGGGTAGTCGAAGACGTGGAACAGCTCGTAGGCGTGCGGCTCGGCGCAGGGCACCGCGTCGACGTCGCCGATCTCCTCCGCCTGCTCGGTGTTGAAGCAGTCGCCGACGCGCAGGTCGGTCACCGACAGCGTGCCGCCGTCGTTGATCTGCCCGCTCTCGTCGCGCCGGGCGTTGAACAGCATGCCGCCGACGAACACGGCGGCGATGAGACCCACCCACCAGAAGGGGAGGAGCCGCTGCCAGAAGGGCCTGGTGGGCGGTGCAGCCGGCTGCCAGGGAGGCACCGATCCGTCTGCCGCGTCGGCCTGCGGGTCGGCCGGATCCGCGGTCGCTGCCGCATCGGTCGGCCCACCAGCGCCGGCGAAGCGCGCCAGGCCACAGCGGTGGCAGGCGTCGGCGTCGCCCTCGTTGTCGGCGAAGCACTGGCGGCAGACCCACCGCTCGTTCATTCCCTACCTCCTCGGTGGCGCCGCCTCTGGGCACGGGCGGGGCGTGCGGAGCAGCGTAGCGAACGATGCATGCGTCGCGTACCGGACCTGCGGGCCATCGGCTAGGGTGAACCGATGTCCTACACCGCACCGCCGCGGCGCTCGGGCGCCGCGTCCATCGGTCTGGTGGTCGCCCTCCTGGTGGTC
>DASSPJ010000038.1:0-12281 GCA_035699665.1 Candidatus Limnocylindria bacterium | reverse complement strand
TTCCAGCCGTGCTCGTAGAGCGCGTAGCGCTGCGCCACCTCGAGGTGGCGGTGCTTCGCCGCGTAGAACTGGCGCAGGTATTCGTCGGCGTCGGCGGTGGCCGGCTCGCCGGCGTTGGGCCCGGACTCGTACATCAGCACGCCGGCGAAGAAGCGCGGGCTGCCCTTCGGGTGGCGGGCGAGCGGGGCCGCATCACGCGGCGCGACCTCCAGCTCGCCGGCGATGGCGTCGAGGTCGACCACCTCGTTGAGGTGCGCCACGAACGTGTCGGACAGCAGGATCACCGGCGACCGGCTCTCCTCGGCCGCGTTGAAGGCCTGCACCGTCACGCGGAATGCCTCCTCGACGCCGTTCGGGTAGAAGGCCAGCGGGGTGTAGTCGCCGGTGCTCCCCCATTTGACCTGCATGATGTCGCCCTGGCCGGGCATGGTCGGCATGCCGGTCGCCGGCCCCACGCGCATGACGTTGACGAAGACGCACGGCACGCCGACCTTCTGGGCGTAGCCGACCGCCTCCTGCATCAGGGAGAAGCCCGGCCCGGACGTGGCGGTGAACGACTTGGCCCCCGCCAGGCTGGCGCCGATGATGGCGTTGGCGCTGGCGATCTCGTCCTCCGCCTGGAGGAAGCCGAACTCGGGATGCTCCGCGGCGTGGCCCGACGCGATGTTCAGGATCTCGGTCGACGGGCTGATGGGATAGCCGGCGTAGTAGTTCGCCCCGGCGGCCAGCGCGCCGCGGAAGACCGCCTCGTTGCCCTGGCTCAGCTTGCGGGTCACGTGGCTACTCCCCCTTCGCCTCGTGGGCGGCGACCGCCGCCGGGATCATCTCGATCGCCAGGTCCGGACAGTAGCGCTCGCACAGGCCGCAGAGGATGCAGTTGTCCTCCTCGATGATCGCGTCGTTCCGCAGGACCAGGGTGTTCTTGGGGCAGATGTCGACGCAGATGTCGCAGCGCTTGCAGAAGACCGGGTTCCAGCTGATGTTCGCGTAGTCGACCCAGCGAATCCCGTCGTGGTGGTCGGTCGACGTGCCGCTGCCAAAGTCGAGGGCGGAGGCGGCACGCTGGTCCGGATCGGTCATGGGTGGACGATTGTAGACCGATGTTTCCGCCTGGCGGCTCCCGCCGCACCCGGCACGAAGGGACCGCGGCCCGGGAGCGGGCCGCGGTCAGGGCGCCGGGCGCGGGGCCGGGTCAGTCGATCTGGCCGCGGATCTCGCCGCCGGGGAAGTCGCCCGGCCCCGTGTTGGTGGGTGCCACGCCATCGTTGGTGTGGACGTTGACGTAGGCGCCGCCGCTGGCGAGGAGGCTGATCAGCGCATCCAGGTCCTGGCCGGCCAGGCTGCCGACCAGGTCGGCCGCGGTGATCGTGCCGGTGGTCATGAGCCCGTTGTGGCTGCCGCTGCCCAGCGGACCCGGCGCGCCGGGCGTCGTCGAGGGCCACAGCCAGACGACGATGCCGCCGTTGGTCCCAAACGCGCCGGCGTGGATGTGCGCCATGAAGGCGTTGTCGATGCGGGTCGATACGAGCTGGTAGCGGATGCTCTCGCCATCCGGCGCCACCTCGAAGACCGCGACCCCCTTGGCGGCCGTCTCCCGGGCGGGCACCTCCTCGCTGCCGGTGAGGTGGGTGATGTACGTGCGGGGCGGCGACGCGAATGATGCCCCGGCGATCGCGATCGCGGCCACGGCCGCGGCGAGGATCGCCACCAGGCGTCGGCGGTTCATACGGTCCGTTCCTCCAGCTCCGGTGCGCAAGGTCGTCGCCGGCCATCCGGCATCGGCGCACGGTGTCCCTCACAGGGGTTCTACGCCGGCGGTTACGCCGAGCCGGCCACCGTGGTGCGCCGCCGCACCGGAGCGTCATCGGTTTGTCACCGGCGGGTCATACACTCGCCGCGCGATGGCCACCGTGCTCGTCGTCGATGACGACCCGAAGATCCGCGAGCTGCTGCGCATGTACCTGGTGCGCGACGGCCACCGCGTCACGCTCGCCGCCGACGGGGAAGCGGCGCTCGCCATGGCCCGCGCCACGCCCCCGGCGCTGGTGCTGCTGGACGTCATGCTGCCCGGGATGGACGGCGTCGAGGTGCTGCGCCTGCTGCGCGACGCGTCACCGGTGCCGGTCATCCTGCTCACCGCCCGCAGCGGCGACGCCGACAAGGTGGTGGGCCTCGACTCGGGGGCCGACGACTACGTCGTGAAGCCCTTCTCGCCGCGCGAGCTGATGGCCCGCGTGCGCGCCCAGCTGCGTCGCCACCGAGCGACCGCCGAGGACCAGCCGATCCTGGTCGGCGGCGGCCTGGAGCTCGACCCGAACGCGGTCGAGGTGCGACTCGACGGGGCGCCCCTGCCGCTCACGCCATTCGAGTTCCGGATCCTGCATGCCCTGATGCGGCGCCCCGGACGCGTCTTCAGGCGCGACGACCTCATCGACGCGATCCACGGCGATGACGACCCCGGGATCTTCGACCGCACCATCGACGTGCACCTCGGCCGCCTGCGCCGCAAGCTCGCCGACGACGCCGCACAGCCGCGCTTCATCGCCACGGTGCGCACCGTGGGCTACAAGTTCCTCCCCGAGGTCTCGCAGCGCGAGGCGACAACGTGATCACCCTCCGCCTGCGGCTCTTCGCCCTGTTCGTCCTGCTGGCGCTGGTGGTGGCGGCCGTGATCGTGTTCGCCGTGCAGCGCTTCAGTGCCGACCAGGTGATGCACCTCGCCATGGAGACCGGCCTCTCCGAGGCCGAGGCACAGCAGATGTTCGACGCCGCGGTGGGGCGCGTCGTGCTCATCGGTGCCGGGGTGGGCGTGCTGCTCGGCGGGCTGGCCGCGTGGTGGACGATGGTCCGCATCCTCCGCCCGCTCGCACGCCTGACCGATGCCACCCGCGCCGTTGCCACCGGCGATTACGCGGCGCGCGTGCCCGAGCCGCCCGACCCGGAGCTGCGCAGCCTCGCCGAGGCGTTCAACGGCATGACCGATTCGCTGCGCCGAGCCGAGTCGCTGCGCCGCCGCCTGGTCGAGGACGTGGCCCACGAGCTGCGTACCCCGCTCACCAGCCTGCGCGGCTACACCGAGGCACTCGCCGACGGCGTCACCGAGCCGTCGCCGGAGGTGCTGCGCACCCTCCACGAGGAGATCCTCCGCCTGTCGCGGCTGGTCGAGCAGCTCGACGACCTGGCGCGCGGCGAGCCCGGCGGGCGCGCCGTGGCACGCAGGCCGCTCGACCTGGCCGGGCTCGTCGACCGGGCGCTCGAGCTGCACGCCGCCGACCTCGCCGGGCGCGGTATCCGGCTCGAGGTGCAGACGGTGGCGCCGCTGCCGGTCGTCGCCGACCCCGATGCCATCGGGCAGGTGCTCGCCAACCTGCTCGGCAACGCGGTCCGCTACACCGACGACGGCGGCGCGGTGACGGTGACCGTGGGCCGTTCCGACGACGGCGGTGCGCGGGTCGCGGTCGCGAACACCGGCACCACCATCCCGCCCGGCGAGCTGCCGCTCATCTGGGAGCGCCTCTACCGCGTCGACCCCAGCCGCGACCGTGCCTCGGGGGGCTCGGGGATCGGCCTGGCGATCGTGCGCGAGATCGTCGAGGCGCACGGCGGGACGGTCGGCGCCACCTCGGCCGACGGATGCACCGAGGTGTGGTTCACCCTGCCCGCCGCCTGAACGGGCCGCGCGCCGGGCGGATACCATCGGGCCGATGCGCGCTGCTCCCCTTCCCCTGGTGAACGTCCTGCCGCCGCGCCTGCTCGCGGCGCTCACCGGAGCCAGCGTTCGTTCGGCCCAGCGCTGGCGCGCGGGCGGGTCGCCCCGGGCCGCCACCGCAGCCCGCCTGCGCGAGACCGATGCGCTGCTGGCGCTGCTCGGCCGCCGCGCGTCGGCCGCGGCGCGGCGAGCCTGGCTGGAGGCACCGAACCCGGCCCTCGGCGGCGACCGGCCGGTCGAGCGCCTCGCTCGCGGCGACGTCGCGGCGGTGCGCGCCGCGGCACGCGGGTACGGTGCCGGGGACATGGTCTGATCGCTCCCCCGCTCAGCACGTTCAGCGGACGGGTTCACCGGCAGACCGGCGTCGGGATCGCCGCCCTGCCACCGGCGGAGCCGGCCCCGGCCCCAGCGCGCTACCACCGCGCCGGCGAGGGCTGGCCGCTCTACGCGGCGCTCGAGCCGGCCACCGCGTGGGCGGAGTGGGAGGCGGCGAGCGGCGGGGCGATCGACCCTGTCGACGAGGAGCGGCGGCTCTGGCCGATCGAGGTGGAGCAGCTCCCCGTGGTGGATCTGCGGGACGGCGCGACCCGTGCGGCGCTGGGGATCGCCGGGCTGCGGTCGCTCACCGCCGGCTGGGACGCCACCCAGGCGCTCGCCGACCGGCTGCGCACCCTGGGGGCCGAGGGTGCGGTCGTTCCCTCCGCGGCGCGGCCGGGACACTGGAACCTGGTCGTCTTCCCGGCCGGGTTCGCGCGGCTGCGCGTGGGCCGCGGCCGCACCATGCACCCCCGCCCTCCCCGCGCTTGACGCGCGCACTCGGATGGGCGCCTCGCGGCCGGGGACGGGTGGCCCTCGGGTGCTCCCTCGCGGAAGACCGGGGATCTGCCACCCCGCGGGCGTAACGGAGACTCAGTGTCCGTTCGTGCGCCTTGTGGCAAGCCTAGCCACGCAGCCAGCCGCCAGCCGCGCGTTCCTTGCCGCCCGGCGGGATTCCGGCGACTCAGTCGCCGGTACGCCCACCCCGTGGCAATGGCGCGTCGGCCGGGCGCCGAGTCAGTCGCCGCTCGGTCAGTCGGAGGCGGCGGCCTCGGGTGCCGGACCGGCGGCCTCGACCTCGCGCGGGCGGCCGGAGACCATCGCCACGACCGCACCGATGATGATCGCGGTCGCGAGCAGGGTGCGCGGCGTGAGCGGCTCGGAGCGCAGCAGGGCGCCGAGGCCGACAGCCACGATCGGGTTGACGTAGGCGTACGTCGCCGCGGTGGCGACCGGCGCGTTGTTGAGCAGCCAGATGTAGGCGCTGAATGCGACGAGGGACCCGAAGACGATCAGGTAGACCAGCGCGACGATGCTCTCGGTGGAGAAGGTGGCCACGTCCGTGCGGCCCGGCTCGCCGGTCAGGGTCGCCACGATGAGCAGCGCCGCGCCGCCGGCGGCCATCTCCATGCCCACGCCGAGCTGCGGGTTGCGCGGCAGCGGCGCACGGCGCTGGTACAGGGAGCCGATCGCCCAGCTCACCGTGGCGAACATCACCAGCGCCACGCCGCCGGGGTGCACCTCGCTCAGCCCGCCGGTCGGCAGGAGCAGGATCAGGACGCCGACGAACCCGGCCGCCACGCCGCCCAGGACCAGGAGGCTGGGCCGGCGGCGGTGGAGGATCGCGTCGAACAGGTTGAGCCAGATCGGCACCGTGGCGACGAGCACCGCGGCGATGCCCGAGCTGAGCATGTTGGGCTGCTCGGCGAGCACCACGAAGCCGTTGCCGCCGAGGAGCAGCAGCGTGCCGATGATCGCCGCCGAGCGCCAGTGGGCCAGCGTCGGACGCTCGCCGTCCGTCCGGCGCAGGCGGCCGTAGGTCCAGACGATCCCGAGCATGATGGCCCCGGCCACCAGGTACCGCACGCCTGCCGACAGGAAGGGCGGCATGGTGTCGACGACGTAGGCGATGGCGAGGTACGTGCTCCCCCACACCACGTACACGATGAGCAGGGCCAGCGCAGTCGGCAGCGCGGCGGCGGTGGTGGGGGCGGCGGCTCGGGACATCGTTGTCATTGTGAATGGTTCAACGCCGAGGCGCCCCGCACCGTGAGGTCCAGCGCGTGACGGCGGTCGAATCCGCGGCACCCCGTTCGTCGCATGATCGACGGCACTCCACCCCACCCGACGAGGAGACGCAGACCGATGCAGTACATGGTCCTCATCGCCAGCACACCCGAGGGCTGGCACGGCTTCTCCGACGACGAGCGGCGGGCACTCTACCCGCGTCTCGAGGCGTGGTGGGCTGAGCACGCCGCGGCGGGGCGCATCGTCGAGGGTCACCAGCTGCAGGGGGTCGAGACGGCCACGACGGTGCGCATCGCTCCGGACGGAGAGGTGACGGTCACCGACGGACCGTTCGCCGAGGCCAAGGAGATCGTCGGCGGCTACGCGGTCATCGACGTGCCCGACCTCGACGCGGCGATCGCCATGTGGCGCACCTGGCCGTCGCCCGACCTGTGCGAGATCAGACCGCTGGTGAGCGGCGACGAACGGCCCGGCATGTGACGTCGCCGCCGCGCGGGTAGCATCGGTCGGTGACGAGCCGCGCGGAGATCGAGCGCAGCCTGGCCGAGGTCGTCCGCGAGGAGCGGGGCCGCCTCGTCGCGGGCCTGGTGCGCGTCCTGAACGACTGGGACGCGGCCGAGGAGGTCGCCCAGGACGCGCTCGTCAGCGCGCTCGAGCACTGGCCGCGCTCCGGCGTGCCGGGCAACCCCGGCGCATGGCTGACAACCACGGCCCGTCGCCTGGCGATCGATCGCCTGCGGCGCTCGGCCCGCTACCGCGACCGGCTGGCCACCATCGCAGCCGATTCCGATGAGATGAGCGCGCGCACCCCCACCGGCGGGCCGCTCGATGGCGACGACCGCCTGCGCCTCCTGTTCACGTGCTGCCATCCCGCGCTGCGCGAGGAGGCGCAGGTGGCACTCACCCTCAGGACGATCGGCGGGCTCGACACGCCGGCCGTGGCCCGCGCCTTCCTGGTCACCGAGGCGACGGTGGCGCAGCGCCTCGTGCGCGCCAAGCGCAAGATCCGCGTGGCGGGCATCCCGTACCGCGTCCCGGAGGCGGCCGAGCTGCCCGCCCGCCTGGACGGCGTGCTGCGGGTGCTGTACCTCATCTTCAACGAGGGCTATCTCGCCTCCGCCTCCGACACCGTCGAGCGACGCGACCTGGCGCGCGATGCGGAATGGCTCACCTCGCTCCTCGTCCAGCTGATGCCCGACGAGGCCGAGCCGATGGGCCTGCTGGCGCTCATGCGGCTCCACCTGGCCCGCGCCGATGCCCGTTTCGGGACCGATGGCGACCTCGTCCTGCTTGCCGACCAGGACCGGTCGCGCTGGGACCACGCCGCGATCCGGGATGCCGACCGCCTCCTGCGTGACGCACTCCGGCGCGGCCGGCCGGGCCGCTACCAGGTCCAGGCGGCGATCGTCGCCTGCCACGCGGTCGCGCCCACCTACGAGCAGACCGATTGGGCCGAGATCATCGCGCTCTACGACGCCCTGCTGCGCCTCGAGCCGACGCCGGTGGTGGCGCTCAACCGCGCTGTCGCCCGTGCCGAGCGGGATGGCCCGGCGGCCGCGCTGGCGGACCTCGAACCGCTCCGCCCGCGGCTTGAGCGCTGGCACCTGTTCCACGCCGCGCGGGGCGAGCTGCTGCGGCGGCTGGGGCGGATCGACGAGGCGCGGGATGCGACGCGGTGGGCGCTGGCGCTGGTGGTCAATCCCGGGGAGCGGCGAACGCTGGAACGGCGCCTGTCTCAGCTCGGCAGCGCGCGCTCGGCCGGTCCGACGTAGCGCACGTCGGGTCGGATGAGGCGGTTGTCGGCCGCCTGCTCGAGGCAGTGCGCCGTCCAGCCGGCGTGGCGCGCGAGGGCGAAGACGGCCGGGTAGAGGGCCGGCGGCAGGTCGATCCCCTGGAGCACCGCGGCGGCGTAGTACTCGACGTTCGTCTTGAGCACCCGGTGCGGCTTGAGCTCGGCCAGGACGCGGAGAGCGACATCCTCGACCTTGACCGCGGTCTCGAGCCAGTCCGCCGCCCCGGCGAGCTGCTCGGCCACGCCGCGCAGGGCGGCGGCGCGCGGGTCGTACGCGCGGTAGACGCGGTGCCCGAAGCCCATGATCCGCTCGCCGCGGCCCACCGCCGCTCGAATCCACGCCTCGGCGCGCTCCGGCGACCCGATCTGGTGCAGCTGGTTCACCACCTCGGACGGCGCCCCACCGTGGAGCGGCCCCTTCAGGGCGCCGATCGCGCCGACGAGGGCGCTCGCCAGGTCGGAGCGGGTCGAGGTGATGACCCGCGCGGTGAAGGTCGAGGCGTTGAAGCCGTGCTCCGCACCGACGATGAAGTAGGCGTCCAGGGCGCGCGCCGCGGCGGGGTCGGGTCGCTCGCCGGTGAGCTGGTGCAGAAAGCCCGCCGCCAGGCCGAGCGACGGATCCGGGTCGATCGGCTCCGCGCCGTCCCGCAGCCGGGCGAAGGCCGCCAGGGCGCTGGGCGCCAGGGCGGTCACCTCGCGGGCCTGCTCGACGGTCGGCGGGTACGTGGCGCCGGTCGCCGCGCCCCAGGCCGAGATGGCGGTGCGCAGCGCATCCATCGGAACGGTGGTGGTCGGCAGGGCGCGAAGCACCGCGGTGACCTCGGCGGGCAGCGGCAGCGGCACCAGCGTGGCGCCCGGGTCCCACTCCCCGGTCCACAGCAACCCGGCGACGCTGGCGTAGCTGCCGTGCGCCACCAGCTCGCCGATCGGGTAGCCCCGGTAGACCAGGCTGCCCTGCGCACCATCCACCCGCGAGAGCGCCGTCTCGCCGGCGAGGACGCCTTCCAGGCCGGGCGAGTAGGGACGGTCGTCGGGGGTGTCGCTCATGCGCCAACGAGTGTACCGGCTCGATCGCGTAACGCCGGCCGGTGCCGAAGCGTCATCACCCTCGCCGCCGGCGCGCCATCGCTCGGCGCAGCGCAGCCCGTCCTGAGGAGGCCATCATGCACCGCACCCGCCACGCCGCCGCCCCGCTGAGCCTGGTGCTCCTGCTCGCGGCGTGCTTCGGCAGCTCGACCAGCCCCAGCGCGTCCGCCACCGCCTCAACCAGCACCGACGCGACCGCCTCGGCCGACGCCAGCTCCACCCCGGTCGAGGTGCCGTCGCTGAGCGTGGCGCCGAGCGCCGAGCCCTCGGACGACCAGCTCGCCGAGTTCAGCTGCGCATTCCCGGTGGTCGGCGACGGGACGGTGCCGCGCGCCCAGCTCACCCACGTCCGCGTGGGGACTCACGACGGCTACGACCGCATCGTGTTCGAGTACGAGAACGGGATCCCCGAGCTCCAGGTCACGCCGGCGGAGCCGCCCCTCCTCCAGGACGGATCGGGCCTGCCGATGGACGTCGCCGGCGAGGCGTTCCTCCAGGTCGTGACCCAGGGCGGCACCAAGCAGACCGAGGCCGGCGGCACGAGCTACGCGGGACCGACCGAGTTCACGCCCGGCTTCGCGCGCCTCGTCGAGCTCGACGAGGGCGGCGACTTCGAGGCCGTCAACACGTGGTACATCGGGATGTCCGGCGACGCCTGCATCCGCGGCTTCACCCTCAACGATCCGCCGCGGATCGTCATCGACCTCGAGCACTGAGCGGCACGGTCGCCGCGTTGACCGCCGCAGGTAGGATGGGCGGGCGATGAGCGCCGATACGCCCGCCTTCGGCGGCAGTGAGCCGGCAAGCGCCGCGGCTGCGGTGGGGACGCGTCCTCGCCTCAGTGCCGCCGGGCGTGTGGCGGCGCTGGCCGTCACTGCCGGCATCATCGGGCAGCTCCTGTTCGTGGGCGCCAGCATCGGCGTCAACTTCCCGCTCGCCATCCTCACCGCCCTGGGCGCGGCGGTGCTGGCTCGGCGCCGCGAGGCGCGTTTCGACCACGCCGACTGGTGGCTCCCAGCCTCCGCGGTCGCCCTGGCCTCGTTCGCCGCGCTGCGTGGCGACCCGGTCCTCGTCTTCCTGGACGTCGTCGCCTCGCTGTGCCTGATGACGGCATCCCTGGCCGCCATCGCCGGCCATCGAGTCACCCGGCGCCTCCTGCCGGGGCTGGCCGAGCTCGCCGGCCGGGTGCTGCGCTCAACGCTGGTCAGCGGTGGGTACGTCGCCGCCGACGCGGCCATTGCGCTCCGACCGGGCGATGGGACCCGCCAGCGCCTGGCCGGCGCGCGCCCCATCCTCCGCGGGCTGCTGATCGCTCTGCCAATGGTGATCGTCTTCACCGCCCTGTTTGCGTCGGCGGATGCGGTCTTCGCGCGCATCGTCGGCGACCTGTTCCGCGTCGATGCGGACCTGGGCGAGCTGCCTGGGCGGGTCGCGGTCGCCTGCGCCATCGCCTGGGTGGCCGCCGGTGCCCTCGCCTTCGTGGCGGAGGATGTACCCCGCGCCGACCCGGTGGTCGGCGATCGGTACCGGGTCCTGGGCTCCACCGAGGCGGTGGTCGTGCTCATCGCGGTCAACGCCGTGTTCACCGTGTTCGTGGTCCTCCAGGCCGCGTACCTGTTCGGTGGGCTCGATACGCTCTCCGCATCGGGGCAGACGTACGCCGAGTACGCGCGACGCGGCTTCTTCGAGCTGCTGGCCGTAGCCGCCCTGGCGGGTGGACTGATCCTCATCGGCGAGGCGATCATCCGGCGCCGGACGCGTCCATACGTGGGCGGCGCCATCGGTCTGATGGTCCTCACCGCCGTGGTCCTCGCCTCGGCCTTCCTGCGGCTGCGCATCTACCAGGACGCCTACGGCTGGACCGAGCTGCGGTTCTACGTGCTCGCCTCGATCGGATGGCTGGCGATCTGCCTGGTGATGGCCATCGTCGCCCTGTGGCTCGACCGCAGCCGATGGCTGGTCCACGGGCTGGTGATGGCCGCGGTGGCCGTGGCCCTGGTCATCAACCTGGTCGGCCCGGTGCGCTTCGTGGCGACACAGAACCTGGAGCGGGCGTTCAATCCGGCCCTCGTCCCGGCCGACGGCTGGTCCGGCCTGGATGCCGCGTACGCGGGGACGCTCGGCGATGATGCCGTGCCACTGCTGGCCGAGGCGCTCCCGCAGCTCCCAACCGTGATTCGCGGTTACCTCGAGGACCAGTTGGCGAGCCGGCGCGCCGATCTCGCGCGGTCGGAGGCCAACACCTGGCAGGCCTGGAACCTGGGCCGGGAGCAGGCGAAGGCCGCGCTCGACCGGTAGCATGGTGGGCATGCCTGATCGACCCACTGCACCCCGTGGCGACCTCGACACCTCGAAGTCGTACCGCGCCCGATTCAAGACCGCCAAGGGCGACATCGTCGCCGAGCTGTACGCCGACCGCGCACCGATGACGGTCGAGAACTTCGTCAACCTCGCCCGCGCCGGCTTCTACGATGGCACCACCTTCCACCGCGTGATCAGCGGCTTCATGGCCCAGGGCGGCGACCCGACCGGCACCGGCCGCGGCGGCCCCGGTTACGAGTTCGCCGACGAGTTCCACCCGACGCTGCGCCATTCCGAGGCGGGGATCCTCTCGATGGCCAACGCCGGCCCCAACACCAACGGCAGCCAGTTCTTCATCACCTACGGCCCGACGCCGCACCTGGACAACCGGCACAGCGTGTTCGGCAAGGTGATCGAGGGGATGGACGTGCTGCGCGACCTGCGCGAGCGGGACCCGCAGATGGACCGCCAGCCTGGCGACCGCATCGACACGATCGAGATCGAGGAGGCCTAGCCCTCAGCCGGCGCTCGGCGCCGTGCCACGCGGCCGGTCGACGAGCTCGTCGACCGGCGTCTGCCGGTACCGATCGATCCAGTCGAGCACCTCGTCGGCGTAGCGGCCGGACGCGTTGTAGCCGACCAGCGCACGGCGCAGCGCGGCCCGATCGGCGTAATCGCCCGGCTCGCGCAGGCACAGGTGCGCCACCGCGGTGAGCGCGGCGTCGTACAAGTTGTCGGGGTCGGCGAGACCGTCGCCGTTGCCGTCGCGCCCCAGCTCGTCCCAGGTGGTGGGGATGAACTGCAGCGGGCCCATAGCCCGGTCCCACCGTGCGTCCCCGTCACGCTCCCCCGCATCGGTGTCGGGCACGGCCTCGCGTCCGTCGGCGCCGTCGAGCGGCAGGCCGCGGATCGGCGGCACCACGTCTCCGTTCGCCTCGATCGTCCGCGGCCCGTCGACCCGCCCGTGGTTGGACTCCACGCGCCCGATGGCGGCCACGACCTCCCAGTCGACCACGCACCCGGCCGAGACCGATGGCGCCGCCTCCGCGGCGCGCTGATAGGCCGCCAGCGCAACCTCGGGGATGCGCGTGCCGAGCAGGTCCGGCATCCCGCCGGAGCAGGCGGTGAGCGCGGCGAGGGCGAGCAGCGCGGACGCCGGACGAGGGGGGCGCATGGCCGGCGCAGTGTGACGCACCGCCTCCAGCCGCGCTCGCCGGCGGCCGGGGCTACCATCGCCGGCATGCCGCCGACCATCACCCTCGACGACCTCCATCGCCTTCCGCTGCCGGGCATGGACGCCCCATCACGTCTGACGTTCTCGCCCGATGG
>DASSPJ010000037.1:0-17021 GCA_035699665.1 Candidatus Limnocylindria bacterium | reverse complement strand
ATTCGCGCCTCCGGAGGCGCTCCGCTATACTCGCGGCGTCCGACCGCTGTGAGTCGAACTCGCATGGCACAACTGACACCACTGGGGCTCGTCAAGATCCTGGCCCACGTGACCGCGATCATGGTGATCCCCATGGTGGGTGGCGCGGTCGCCGGCCTGCTCCTGGACGGAGCGCTGGGGACCTCGCCCCTTTGTGTGTTGAGCGGGCTGGCGGTCGGCACCCTGGTCTCGGCGATCGGCGTGGCCCTCTACATCCGCGCTGGGGTGCGCAAGGGCTATGGCGCCTGACCCCGGCCGGCCCCCGAACTGGGGACTCGGCCTCGACCTCGGCATTCGACTCGGACTATCGGTGGCAATCGGCCTGGGCGGCGGACTGCTGATCGACAACTGGCTCGGCACGAGCCCGCTCTTCACCCTCGTGGGGATGGTGCTGGGCATCGGTGCGGCCATGGTGACGATCTGGAGCGTGGCCCGGGACTCGATGAGGAAGTAGATGCACGAAGAAGAGGGCGAGAGCCTGATCCACGTCGCGATCAACGCTGAGACGCTCTTCCATATCGGTCCCCTGTCGGTCACCAACAGCATGGTCGGCGCGCTGCTCGCCTCGGCCGTGCTGCTTCTCGGCGCGTGGTGGTTCACCCGCCGCGCCGCGCTCGTCCCGAGCCGGCTGCAGAGCGCCCTCGAGCTGCCGATCGAGCTGCTGAGCGGGATCCTGGCCGGCTCATCGAGCCGCTGGCGCAGCTACGCGGCACTCATCCTGAGCTTCTTCCTCATCATCCTGGTGGCCAACTGGATCGGCCTGCTGCCCGGCGTCGGCACCATCGGCATCCATGCCGTCGAGGAGGGCCACGAGGTGGTGGTCCCGATCGTGCGGCCGGCGAGCGCCGACCTCAACTTCACCCTCGGCCTGGCGATCGTCGCGTTCGTCATGTTCATCTTCTGGGGGATCCGCGCCAACGGGGCGAAGGGCTACCTGCTCGAGCTGATCGGCGAGCCGCGCTACATGGCGCCGCTCATGTTCCCGATCAACCTCATCAGCGAGATGAGCCGGCTGATCAGCCTGTCGATGCGACTCTTCGGCAACGTCTTCGCCGGCGAGGTGCTGCTGGCGACCATGATCGCGCTGGCCCCGATCCTCATCCCGGCCATCTTCCTGGGCCTGGAGCTGCTCTTCGGCTTCGTCCAGGCGCTCGTCTTCGCCCTGCTGGCGATGACGTACATCAGCACCGCCATCGCCGAGCACCACTCGGCGGGCCATGGCGACGAGCACGACGGGGAGCCCGCCCCGTCGGGCGACCATCATCCCGCGGCGGAGGCCGCGACTGCCTAGGGCATGTTCGATCGCCTGCGACGACAGCTACGCGCAGGCGGCACATCAGGAGGAACGATTCACGTGGAATCCAATCTCGCCGCCGGTCTCGCGATGGGCCTCGGTGCCATCGGCCCCGGCATCGGTCTGGGCATCGCCGTCAGCAAGGCGATGGAGGCGCTCGGCCGCAACCCGGAGGCATCGGGCGCGATCTTCGTGCCCTACATCCTCGGCATCGCGCTGGCGGAGGCCATCGGCATCTATGCGCTGGTGGTGAGCCTGCTGCTCATCTTCGTCGCCTAGGGCGACCGACTAGCGAGGCAGCCCGATGGGCGAATTCTTCAGCGCCTTCAGCGTCGATGTCTGGAAGCTGGGCTTCCAGGTCATCAACTTCCTGATCCTGCTGTTCCTGCTCAACCGATTCCTGTTCAAGCCGGTCCTGGCCCGCCTCGACGAGCGCAGCGCCAAGATCGGCAAGGGTCTCGAGGACGCAGAGGCGGCGGCGCGTGACCGCGAGCTGGCCCGTGCCGAGCGCGAGGCGGCGGTGGCGGAGGCGCGCAAGGAGGCACAGGAGATGATCGCGCGTGCCACCAAGATCGCCGAGGACTCGCGCACCGAGATCGTCGCCGAGGCGCGCAGCGAGGCCGAGAAGGTCACGCAGCGGGCTCGCGAGGAGATCAAGGCCGAGAAGGACCGGGCGATGAGCGAGCTGCGGGCCCACGTGGCCGAGCTGGCCCTGGCCGCGGCGACGGCCCTCGTCCGCAAGGAGATGGACGGCGCCACCCAGCGCCGGCTGGTCGAGGACTTCCTGGCCGAGGCGAAGCCGGATCCCACGAAGGCGAAGAACTGACCGATGGCGCGACGCGACACCGGTGCACGGCGCTACGCGGAGGCCGCCTTCCAGCTCGGACGGGCCGACGGCTCGCTCGACGCGTGGGAGCGTGACCTGGCGGCGCTCGGCGAGGCCCTGCGCAACGAGGAGCTGCGCGGCCTGCTCGAGCACCCGGCGGTGCCCTTCGAGCAGAAGGAGCGGATCCTGCGGCGCGTCGTCGACGGGGTTGGCCCCCAGGCCCTCAGCCTGGTGCTGCTGATGGTGCGCCGCGGACGCCCCGGTGCCATCGACGCGATGGTCCGGCGGTTCGGCGAGCTGGTGCGCCAGGAGCGCGGCATCGCGCTCGCCGAGGTCCGCACCGCGCTGCCGCTCGACGACGCGCAGCGCGACGACGTCCTGGCCCGGCTCAGGGAGCTGACCGGCGAGCAGGTCGAGATCAACGAAGTCGTCGACGAGGCGCTCATCGGCGGGATCGCCGTGCGCATCGGCGACCGGCTCTACGACGCGAGCGTCCGCAGCCGCCTGGAGCGGCTGCGCGCTCGGCTGACCGCCGTCTGATGGCGGGGCGGCAGACAGCAGCGTAAGGAAGAAGTACGAACGACATGGCGATTCGATCCGACGAGATCACGTCGATCATCAAGAACGAGATCGCGGGCTTCGATGCGAGCGCCGACGTCAGTGGCGTCGGCACCATCGTCGAGGTCGGCGACGGCATCGCGCAGATCTACGGCCTCTCCGGCGCGCTGGCCCAGGAGCTCATCGAGTTCCCCGGCGGCGTGATGGGGATGGCGTTCAACCTCGAGGAGGAGACGGTCGGCGCGCTGATCCTGGGCGACTTCACCGGGCTCAAGGAGGGCGACCAGGTCAAGACGACCGGTCGCATCGTTGAGATCCCCGTCGGCGACGAGCTCATCGGCCGCGTGGTCAACCCGCTCGGCGAGCCGCTCGACGGGAAGGGCCCGATCAACGCCACGAAGACCCGGCCGGTGGAGCGCATCGCGCCGGGCGTGATCGTGCGCCAGCCGGTCGACACGCCGGTCCAGACCGGCATCAAGGCCATCGACTCGATGATCCCCATCGGCCGCGGCCAGCGCGAGCTGATCATCGGTGACCGGCAGACCGGAAAGACGGCGATCGCGGTCGACACCATCATCAACCAGAAGGGGCAGGACCTCGTCTGCATCTACGTCGCCATCGGCCAGAAGCAGTCGACGGTGGCGCAGGTGGTCGCCCAGCTGGAGGAGAACGGGGCGATGGAGCACACCATCGTCGTCTCGGCCTCCGCCTCCGACCCGGCGCCGCTCCAGTTCCTGGCGCCCTACGCCGGCGTCGCCATGGGCGAGGAGTTCCTCGACACCGGCCGCGACGCGCTGTGCATCTACGACGACCTCTCCAAGCATGCGTGGGCCTACCGCCAGGTCTCGCTGCTCATGCGCCGCCCACCGGGCCGCGAGGCGTACCCGGGTGACATCTTCTACGCCCACTCGCGGCTCCTCGAGCGCGCGGCGCGGCTCAACGAGGAGAACGGCGGCGGCTCGCTGACCGCGCTGCCGATCATCGAGACGCAGGCCGGCGACGTGTCGGCCTACATCCCGACCAACGTGATCAGCATCACCGACGGCCAGATCTTCCTGCAGACCGACCTGTTCAACCAGGGCCAGCGCCCGGCGGTCAACGCCGGCATCAGCGTCAGCCGGGTAGGCGGCAACGCCCAGGTCAAGGCCATGCGCCAGGTCGCGGGCCGGCTGCGCCTGGACCTCGCCCAGTACCGCGAGCTCGCCGCGTTCGCGCAGTTCGCCTCGGATCTCGACAAGCAGACCCGCGACCAGCTGACGCGCGGCGAGAAGCTGACCGCCGTCCTGCGCCAGCCGCAGTTCGCGCCGGTTCCGGTCGAGAAGCAGGCCGCCATCCTGTGGGCCGCCACCAACGGATACCTCGACGACGTCGAGACGTCCAAGGTGAGCGACTTCGAGGCTGGCTTCTACCGCTTCCTCGACTCGGGCGACGCGAAGCTGCTCGACCGGATCCGCGACGAGAAGGCGATCAGCGAGGAGATCGAGCAGGGCCTGAAGGAGGCGGTCACCACGTTCCGCCGCCAGGAGGGCTACGGCCAGACCGATACCGAGGCGCGCGCCGAGGCGAAGGCCAATGCCGCCGCCGAGGCCAAGGCCGCCGAGGCCGCCGAGGGCGCGGAAGCCGCCGAGGGCGCCGAGGAGACGCCTGCCGAGGACGAGCAGGCCTAGCCGATGCCGAGCCTCAAGGAGATTCGCGGCCGGATCGGCTCCATCCGCAACATCTCCCAGATCACGCGGGCCATGGAGCTGGTGGCTGCCTCGCGGATGAAGCGCGCCCAGGACGCGATCCTGTCCGCGCGCCCCTACTCCGACGAGCTCCACGAGGCGCTGGCGCGCGTGACCGCCACGGTCGGTGAGGAGGTCGATCCGCTCCTCGCCCGCCGCCCCGTCAAGCGCGTCGGGCTGATCGTGATGACCACCGACCGCGGCCTCGCCGGGGCGCTGGACGCCAACACGGTGCGCGCCGCGCTGCGCTACGTGGCCCAGCACGCCGGCAACGGCGAGGGACGCGTCGAGATCGAGGCGATCACCGTCGGGCGCAAGGGGCGGGACCAGCTGCGCCGCGCCGGCGTGCCCATCGCGGCCCACTTCCCGCGGCTGGGGGACCGCCCGGCGTTCAGCGACGTGACGCCCATCGCGCGGCTGGTGACCGAGGACTTCCTGGCCGAGAAGTACGACGAGATCAGCGTCGTGTACCCGCAGTTCGTGTCGACCCTCACCCAGCGCGCCGACGTGCTGACCATCCTGCCGGTGCAGGATCCCGAGGAGCTGACCGGCGAGGAGGCGGAGCGCACCGACGAGTACCTGTTCGAGCCGTCGCCCGAGGCGGTCCTGTCACGCCTGCTGCCCCATTACGTCGCCATCGACCTGTACCGCGCCGTGCTCGAGTCGAATGCCTCCGAGCAGAGCGCGCGCATGATCGCCATGCGCAATGCCACCGACAACGCCAGCGAGCTCATCGACGACCTGACCCTCGTCTACAACAAGACGCGCCAGGCCACCATCACCCGCGAGATGATCGAGATCGCCTCCGGGGCGGAAGCCCTCGGCGGCTAGCAAGGAGAACTGAACGAGTTATGGCCACCGGCAAGGTGATCCAGGTCACGGGCCCCGTCATCGACGTGGAGTTCCCGGCCGGCGATCTGCCCGACATCTACCACGCGCTCGAGATCAAGCGCCCCTCCGAGGCCGCGGGCACCGATGACGACACGCTCGTCGTCGAGGTCCAGCAGCACCTCGGCAACAACTGGGTGCGCACCGTCGCCATGTCCAGCACCGATGGGCTGGCGCGCGGCCTCGACGCGGTCGACACCGGCGCGCCGATCACCGTGCCGGTCGGCGAGCCGACGCTGGGCCGCGTCTTCGACGTGCTCGGCCACGCCATCGACGGCAAGGGCGCGGTGACCTCCAAGGACACCCTGCCGATTCACCGCGACCCGCCGGCCTTCGACCAGATGGAGACCGAGTCCCAGGTCTTCGAGACCGGGATCAAGGTCATCGACCTCATCGCCCCGTTCAAGCGCGGCGGCAAGGTCGGCGTCTTCGGCGGCGCGGGCGTCGGCAAGACGGTCATCATCCAGGAGCTGATCCGCAACATCGCCGCCGAGCACTCCGGCTACTCGGTGTTTGCCGGCGTCGGCGAGCGCTCGCGCGAGGGCAACGACCTCATCGGCGAGATGACCGAGTCGGGCGTCATCGACAAGACGGTCATGGTCTTCGGCCAGATGAACGAGCCGCCCGGCGCCCGCCAGCGCGTCGGCCTCACCGCGCTCGCCATGGCCGAGTACTTCCGCGACGTCGAGGGGCGCGACATCCTCCTCTTCATCGACAACATCTTCCGCTTCACCCAGGCGGGCTCGGAGGTGTCGGCGCTCCTCGGCCGCTTGCCGTCGGCGGTGGGCTACCAGCCGACCCTGGCGACCGAGATGGGCGCGCTCCAGGAGCGCATCACCTCGACCAAGAAGGGCGCCATCACCTCGCTCCAGGCGATCTTCGTCCCCGCCGACGACTACACCGATCCGGCCCCGGCGACGACCTTCGGGCACCTCGACTCGACGGTGCGCCTCGAGCGCTCGATCGTGGAGCTCGGCATCTACCCGGCGGTCGACCCGCTGACCTCGACCTCGACGGTGCTCGACCCGCGGGTCGTGGGCGAGGAGCACTTCACCGTCGCGCGCGAGGTGCAGCGCACGCTGCAGCGCTACAAGGACCTCCAGGACATCATCGCCATCCTCGGCATGGACGAGCTGTCGGAGGAGGACAAGGTCACCGTCGCCCGTGCCCGGCGGCTGCAGCGCTACATGTCCCAGCCGTTCTTCGTCGGTGAGAAGTTCACCGGCCGCGCCGGCAAGTACGTCGAGCGCAAGGAGACCGTCCGCGGCGCCAGGGAGATCCTGGAGGGCAAGCACGACCAGCTGCCCGAGCAGGCCTTCTTCATGGCCGGCCCGATCGAGGACGTGGTCGAGAACGCGGAGCAGATGAAGTAGCCATGCCCCTGCATCTCGAGATCGTCTCGCCCGAGCGACGCGCCTTCACCGACGAGGTGGACATGGTCGTCGTGCCGGGCATCGACGGCCAGCTCGGGATCCTGCCGCACCACACCCGGCTCATCAGCGCCCTGGGGACCGGTGAGCTGCGGATCAAGAAGGGCGGCACGGAGCAGTCGATGCTCATCTCGGGCGGGTTCGTGGAGGTCCGGCCGGACCGGGTGATCGTGATGGCCGACCTCGCCGAGCACTCCGACGAGATCGACGAGGCGAAGGCCGTCGAGGCGCGCCGGCGCGCCGAGGCCGAGCTCGAGGCGACCCACGACCCGATCGACATCGCCCGCGTGCGCGCCGCGCTCCAGACCGCGCTGATGCGCGAGCGGATCGCCACCCGGCGCCGATCGCGGGGGTAGGGCGCCTGGGGTAGCATCGGTCACGTGACCGACGACGGACCGATGACCCCCGAGGAGGCGGAGCGCGCGCACCTGCGCGGGCCGGAGGGTGACCCGGAGCAGCAGGGCCATCGGCGCATGCAGGAGCTGCGCAAGATCGGCCGCGAGTACCCGTTCATCTGCCCTGTCGACTTCAAGCCGCATCGGGGCTCGCCGCCCGGCGAGGACCCGAACCTGGACCCGACCTTCATCGCGACCCATCGCGAGGACGACGGCCAGCACTACCTGGCCTAGACCGATGCAGGCCTGCGACCAGTGCGCGGGGCGGATGCCCCAGCTGCCGGTGCGCATCGACATCGTGCGCGAGTCCGGGCCGATCGCGGTCGCCGGCGCGACCGGCGACCCGTCCGCCTTCACCAGGGCGTATCGGTTCTGCTCCTCGGACCACGCCTACCTGTGGGCCCGGGAGCGCCGCTACATGCTCTGCAACCGGGCCGCCACCCCGTTCGAGGACGGGATGCAGCCGTACCTTCCGAGCCGCCACATGGGCGGCCGCGTCGGGCTGTGCGATGGGCACCACACCGGCGGCCACGAGTGGAAGGAGGCGTGGCCCGCCTGACATCGGCCCAGCGCCGGTACACTGCGGGGCCCGATGCAGAAGTTCGTCGTCACCGGTGGCACGCCCCTGCGGGGAGAGGTGCGCATCGCCGGCGCCAAGAACGCCGTCCTCAAGCTCATGGCCGCTGCCGCCCTCACCGACGAGCCGGTCACGCTGCGCAACGTCCCGAAGATCAGCGACGTGACGATCCTGCGGGAGACGATGGCCGACCTCGGCTTCGAGGTGCGTCGCGTGAACGGCGACACGCTGCGCATCACCGGCGGCGAGCCGGAGTGGCTGTTCGTGCCGCTCGAGGCGGCGATGAAGATGCGCGCCAGCTTCATGCTGCTCGGCCCGCTGCTGACCCGCTTCGGGCGCGTCATCATCCCGAACCCCGGCGGCGATCGCATCGGGCGGCGCCCGGTCGATCTGCACGTGATGGCCATGGAGCGGCTCGGCGCCGAGGTCGAGTACAAGAACGGCTACTACTTCGCCGCCGCCCCCGACGGACTGCGCGGCGCCACCGTCACGTTTCCGCAGGTCACCGTGATGGGCACCGAGAATGCCCTCCTGGCCGCCACCCTCGCCCGCGGCACGACCGTCATCGAGAACGCCGCGCAGGAGCCGGAGGTGGACGACCTGATCGCGCTGCTGACGGCCATGGGGGCCCGGATCTCGCGCACGGCGCCGGACCGCCTCGAGATCGAGGGCGTCGAGGCGCTGCACGGCGCCGAGCACCGCGTCATCGGGGACCGCCTGGAGGCGGAGACGTTCGCCATCGGCGCGGCCGTGACCGGCGGCGAGGTGACGTTGATGGGGGTCGAGCCGGGGCACCTGTCCGCCTTCCTCGAGGTCCTCGATCGCATGGGCGTCCCGCACGGGACCGATGCCGACGGCCACCTGGTGGTCGGCTCAGCCGAGACGTACCGTCCGACCGACGTCGAGACAGCACCCTATCCGGGCTTCGCGACCGACTTCCAGGCCCCGCTGGCGGTGCTGATGACCCGCGCCGACGGCGTGAGCAGCATCCACGAGACGATCTACGAGGACCGGCTCGAGTACACCGCCGAGCTGATGAAGATGGGCGCGGTCATCGAGGTGCTCGACGAGCGCCGGGCGCGGATCGCCGGGCCGACCGAGCTGCACGGGCACGAGGTCAAGATCACCGACCTGCGCGCCGGCGCGACCCTCATCCTGGCCGCCCTCGCGGCGGCGGAGACGAGCGTCATCTCCGGCGTCGAGCACGTGGACCGCGGCTACGAGCAGGTCGAGTCCAAGCTCGTGGCGCTCGGTGCTCGGATCCACCGCATCGACGCCTGAGCGCCGGCCGCGTGGGGGCGCGTGCGGCCACGTGCCGCTCGCCGGCGCGCCGGCCGCGTCGCCAGGCACCGCTCGCCGGTCGCCGGTCGCCGGGTGACAAACGCCCGCGTGGTTCGCGTTGGCGGCTGGCGGGCGCGTTGGACGGCGCTCCGACGCTCGACGTTGAGCGTGGGTCATGTCCCGGGGCGGCCGCCCCAGACCCCCGCGCATCGCCAATGACGCGCCACGGCGGCAGTTGTCACCAACTCACCGCATGAACTGACAACTGCATCGGTGGCTGTCGTTTGGCACTCCCACCGGGGAGACGAGTGCGCGCCGGCCGGTCAGAGCCGCACTCAGCGCGTGCCACCATCCTCACCGTCGACGGCCCGCCCCACGCCCTGGCAGCGCGGGCACCAGTACGTGAGCCGCCCCAGCTCGCCCTGGCGCCGGACGCGGATGAGCGTGCCGCAGCGCCGGCACGGCCGCCCCGCCCGACCGTAGACCCACAGCCCGCCGCCCGGCCGCGTCGAGCGTGCGCCGCCCCGTACGTTGGCGGCGAGCAGCCGTCGGGCGCCGGCCAGGAGCCCGCGCAGCTCCTCGTCGTCGAGGTCGCGCACCGGGGCCCAGGGGTCGCGCCCGGCCAGGAAGGCCAGCTCCGACTTGTAGACGTTGCCGACGCCGGCCACCGCCCGCTGGTCCAGCAGCGCCTCGCCGAGCGGGACGGCGTCGCGGTCGCGCAGGCGCGCCAGCGCCGCATCGGTGTCGAACGTGCGCCCCAGGAGGTCCGGGCCCAGGCCGGTGAGCGGCGCGTGGCGCGCAAGCTGGCGGTCGTCGAGCAGCTCGACGACCGGAGCGTTGAAGCAGACCGCCACGCTCTCGGCGGTCTCGACCACCGCGCTCGCCTGCCGCGCCGGCCGACGCCACACCTCGCCGGGCGCATACCGATGCCACGCGCCGCTCATGCGCAGGTGGGTGCGCAACGTCAGTCCACCCTCGAAGCCGATGAGCAGGTGCTTCCCGCGCGCCTCGACGCGCTCGACGCGTCGACCCTCGAGGCGGCTGAGGTCCGGCACGCGCCGCAATCCCGGGCGCGCCTGGGCGCGAGCGCGCGTGACGACGCGGCCGGCCAGCGCCTCACGGAGGACGGTCGCCGTGCGGAAGATGGTGTCGCCCTCGGGCATGATCCGATGCTAACCGCACGATAAGGACCCGCCGTCCAGACTCACCGCGCCATGAGCTGGATCCACATCGGTCGGTCCGTCCGCGCCATTCGCCTGCGACTGCGGTTGCGCCAGTCCGACGTGGCGGCGCGGGCCCGCGTGAGCCGGTCGAGTATCTCTCTGCTGGAACGGGGCTTCGCGAACCGCCTCTCGGTCGCGACGATCGAAGCCATCGCCGCGGCGCTTGGCGCTCGCCTCGCCACGCGGCTTACCTGGCACGGCCCCGACCTGGACCGCCTGCTCGACGCCGACCACGCGGCGCTTCAGGCTGCCGTGAAACGGCGGCTCGAGCGGTGGGGCTGGCTGGTTCGCGTGGAGGTCAGCTTCAACCGATACGGCGAGCGCGGCCGTATCGACCTGCTCGCCTGGCACCCATTGAGGCGTGTGCTGCTCGTCGTCGAGATCAAGACGGACCTGGTCGATACCCAGGCGCTGCTGGGAGCGATGGATCTCCGCGTCCGTTTGGCGCCGATGCTGGCCCGGGGCTTCGGCTGGGACGTACAGCGCGTTGTGCCGGCGATCGTCTTCCTCGACGACCGGACGACGCGCCGACGCCTGGCGGCGGTCGACACGCTCTTCGACCGATATGCCCTCCGCGGACGCGCCGCGATCTCGTGGCTGCGGCAGCCGATCGAGCCGGTGACCGGCCTGTTGTGGGTCACCAAGCTGACAACCGCTCGCGTGGTTCGCATTGGCGCTCAGCGAGTCTACCGGCGGCGTTGCGACGCGGGTCCGTGAGCGTGGATCGCAACCGCGCCGGCGGTCCGGGCCCGCCCCGCGTCGCGAATGCGTGCCCAGGACGTCACTTGTCACCAAGTCGCCCGGTTCGGTGACAACTGCCGCCCTGGTTCGCGTCAGCCGCCACGAGCACGAGCGCGGCCGGGCGGGAGCCGCGGGCCGGATCGGTATACTTCGGGCGCCCCCTGTGGAATCCCGTACGGACCGATAGCGCACGCATGAAGATCGGCATCGACCTCGGCACTGCCAACATCCTCGTCTACGTGAAGGGCAAGGGCGTCGTCCTCAACGAGCCGTCGGTGGTGGCCATCTCCGACGACGACAACCGCCTCGTGGCGGTCGGCGAGGAGGCGCGCGAGATGATCGGTCGCACCCCGGGCAACGTGCGCGCCATCCGCCCCATGCGCGACGGCGTCATCGCCGACTACCTGATCACCGAGGCGATGCTCAAGTACGTGATCAACAAGGTCGCCCGGGTCCGCCTCTTCAAGCCGGACGTCATGATCAGCGTGCCGTCGGGCGTCACCAGCGTCGAGAAGCGCGCCGTGCGCGACGCGGCGCTCAAGGCGGGCGCCAAGGAGGCGTACCTCATCGAGGAGCCCCTGGCGGCGGCGATCGGCTCCAACGTGCCGATCAGCGGGCCATCCGGGAACATGATCATCGACATCGGCGGCGGGACCAGCGAGATCGCGGTCATCGCCCTCGGCGGCATCGTGGTCGCCGACTCGGTGCGCGTCGGCGGCAACCGCTTCGACGAGGCGATCGCCAACTACATCCGCCGCAAGTACAACCTCATGATCGGCGACCGCACCGCCGAAGAGGTCAAGATCCAGATCGGGTCCGCGCTGCCGCTCGACGAGCCGCTGACCATGGAGGTCAAGGGGCGCGACATGATCGCTGGCCTGCCGCGCACCATCCCGATTACCTCCACCGAGATCACCGAGGCGATCGAGCAGCCGCTCCAGCAGATCGTGACCGCGGTGCGCAACGTCCTCGAGCGCACGCCGCCGGAGCTGTCGAGCGACATCATCGACAAGGGCATGGTCATGTCCGGCGGCGGCTCGCTGCTGCGCAACCTCGACACGCTGCTCACCCAGGTCACCGGCATTCCCTGCCACGTGGCGGAGAACGCGCTCAACAGCGTGGCAGTCGGCACGGGGCTTGCCCTGGAGCACTTCGGCACCTTCCGCAAGAGTCTCGTGAGCACGTCGTGACCATCGCCGCCTCGGCGACCGATCTGCGCGCCACGCCGCAGGAGCGCACCGGATCGGCGGCGGCGCAGCGGACCGCCTTCGTCGACTTCCACATCCACACGCGCTTCAGCCGCGACTCGATCCTGGGCGAGGAGCGGTTCATCCGCACCGCCCTCGAGCGCGGGCTGACCCACGTGGCGGTCACCAACCACAACAACGTCGAGGGCGCCATCGCGGTCCGCGACAAGGTGCGCGAGCTGGGGCTCAGCGACCGCCTGACGGTGATCCTCGGCGAGGAGGTCAGCACCAGCGACGGCGAGGTGGTGGGCCTCTTCCTGTCCCGGACCATCCCGCGCGGACTCTCCGCCGATGCCACCGCGGACGCCATCCACGAGCAGGGCGGCCTGGTCAGCATCCCGCACCCGTTCGACCCGTTCCGCGGCTCGCACATTCGCGAGGCGCCGCTGGTCGCGCTGGCCGAGGCCGGCAAGATCGACATGGTCGAGGTCTTCAACAGCCGCGTCACGTTCGGCCGGCACAACCAGGAGGCCGCCGAGTTCGCGGCGCGCTACGGCATCCCCGGCATTGCCGCCAGCGACTCGCACTCCCGCTTCGAGATCGCGATGAGCTTCAACGCGCTGCCCGCCTTCGACGACGCGGCTGGGCTGCGGCAGGTGCTCCCCGAGAACGACTGGCACGGGTCGCGCTCGACGGTGCTCATCCACCTCACCACCCGCTGGGCGGTGTGGCGCAACATGTTCGACGGCTGGCGCGGCAAGCGCACCGCGACCGGCCCGATCCTCGGCCCGGAGAAGCCGGCCCAGGTCGAGAAGGAGCCGGTGCAGAAGCCCGCCCCGGCCGAGCTGCCCGCCCCGAACGACCCGGAGATGCAGGAACGTGGCTGACGCGCCGCGTGGTGCGCAGCCCGCGGCGCGGCCCCCGGAGGAGCACGGACACTCGCTCTACGAGCCCTCGGAGTTCCTCGACGCGGCGCCGTCCGAGCAGATCCCCGAGGGCGAGGTCTCGCTCGCCCGCCGCTTTCTCAACTGGCGGACCATCGGTTCGATCGTCTTCGGCGTCGCCCTTCTCGTCTTCCTCTTCGCGTTCGTCTTCCGCCTCGACTGGGGGCGCACCCTCGATCAGATCCTGGGCGCCAACCCGCTGCTGCTCCTCGTCGCGCTGGTCGCCTACTACCTGACCTTCCCGCTGCGCGGCCTCCGCTGGTGGTTCGTCCTGCGCCGCGTCGGCACCGATGTCCCGTACGGCAGCGCCACCGGGATGCTCTTCCTGTCGTGGTTCGTGAACTGCCTCGTGCCGGCCAAGCTCGGCGACCTGTACCGCGCCTTCCTGCTGCGTGGCAACTTCGGGGCGTCCGTGTCGCGCACAGTGGGGACGATCTTCATCGAGCGGATCGCCGACGTCATCGTCATCGCCACGCTGGCGCTGGCGGCCGGGTTCTGGTCGTTCCGGGGTCGGAACCGCCCGGACATCGATGCGCTCTTCACCATCGGCTTCGTGGTGGCGGTCGTCCTGGTGATCCTGACCCTGGTGCTGCGCTTCGCGGGGCACCGCGTGACCCGCTTCCTGCCGGCGCGCATCGCGGCGTTCTACGAGCGCTTCCACGAAGGGAGCACCGCCGCGCTGACGGCGCGCAGCGTGCCGGTGATCATCGGTCTGACGGTCGTCATCTGGCTGCTCGAGGGCGCGCGCGTCTACTTCGTCATCCGCGCCCTGGCGCTGCCGGAGGTCGGCCTCGGCATCTCGAGCTCGGTGTTCGTCGCCCTGGCAGCGGCGCTGGTGACGGCGATTCCGCTCACCCCGGCCGGTGTCGGCTTCGTGGAGCTCGCGATCGCCTTCGTCCTGCTCCTGTACGGCGTGCCGAACGAGCCCGCCACCGCGGTCGCGCTCACCGACCGCGCGATCAGCATCCTCACCGTCATCGGCATCGGCGGCGCGTACTACGCCACGAGCTCGCTGGTGCGCCGGGCGCACGGCTCGAACGGCTCGAACGGCTCGATCGGTGGCGCACCGCCGAGCGGCTGACGCCGCGGTACCTTTGGGCCATTGAGGGGATGCGCGCCGCGGGCGACGATCGGGTTGCTCGGACGCACCACCGACAGGTGCCCTTGATTGGTCGGTGGCGTCCGCGACCACGGACGTATCAACAACATGACGCTCCAGACTCCGCGCTCCTTCAACGCGTGGCTGCGAAGCCAGCTGAAGGAGAAGAAGATGAGCCAGCGGCAGCTCGCGCTGCAGTCGGGCGTCGACCATTCGACGATCTCGAGGCTCATCAAGGGCGACCGCATGCCGTCCCTCGGGACGGCCACCAAGCTTGCCCGCGGCCTGCGCGAGATCCACGACGAGTCGGATGGGCCGGCCTACTTCGCCAGCCTGAACACCCGCCAGCTGCTGCCGACGACACGGGTCGAGTACGCGCTGCGCGGCGACGAGGCGCTCACCGAGGCCGACGTCCGCGAGCTCATGCACGCCTACCTAAGCGTCCGGTCGCGCCGCCTGCGCAACGGCCACGGCGAGGGCGAGCAGAACGGGTTCAGTCGGGGGGCGTAGGGAGCCACTGCGGCCGGAGCCCGGGTATATACCGCATATACGCTGCCGGCCGCCGGCGAGCGTTATGTGCGCGGGGTCATCCGCGTCGACCGCCGGTTGAGCGTGAAGGCCTTCGGCGGCAGGTCCGGCAGGGACGCGCCGGCAAGCAGCAGTCGCGCACGCCGCACGTTCACCGCGTCGTAGCCGGCGTCCTCACCGGGCGTCTCCATGATGAACGTCACGCCCGCCAGGCGCGGGTCGCGCAGGAGTGCGCCCAGTCCGTCCGGACCGATGCGCCCGGCTCCGAGGTGCTCGTGGCGGTCCGATCGCGATCCCCGCGCCGACCGCGAGTCGTTCAGATGGACCAGCGCCAGGCGGTCGAGACCCAGCAGCTCGGCGAAGCGATCGATCACCGCGGTCGCACCCTCGGCGGTCGAGATGTCGTACCCGGCGCCCCACAGGTGGGCGGTGTCGAGACAGAAGGCGAGGCGCTCGTGGCCGCGGGACACGGCCTCCTGGATGGCGGCCAGCTCCTCGAGGCTCGACCCCAGGGTGTCGCCGCCGCCTGCTGAGTTCTCCAGCACCAGGACGGCACCGGGCGGTGTCTCGTCCAGGATGGCGTCGACATGTGAGCCGATGCGCGCGATCCCGGCCTCGCGACCGCCGCCCCGATGCGACCCGATGTGCGTGTTCACGAACCGCGCGCCATAGGCGGACGCCCGCTGCAGCTCGTGGATCAGCATGGCGCGCGACTGGGTGGCGAACGGCTCCGCGCTTCCCGCGAGATTGACGAGGTAGCTGGCGTGGATGGCGATCGGGGCGATCCCCGCTCCGGTCGCGTACGAGACGAAGCGCGGCGCATCGGCCGGAGGCTCGGGTCGGCGCCGCCAGGCGGTCGGGTTGTCGGAGAAGATCTGGAGCGCCGTGGCGCCGATCTGGCGCGCGCGCCGGGCGGCCCTCAGCAGCCCCGTGGCAACGCCGAGGTGGATCCCGACGCGTGGGGCGTCATCCGGCCAGGTGAGTCGCCTTCGCGGCTCGGGGCGTGACAGAATGCGGGCCATGCAGGACGGCGCGGATCAGCTCGCTGATGGTGGCCCGGACGGGGCGGACCGTCGGCCGCCGCCGCCGCCCGGCGACCTGGGCCGGCCGCGCCGGGAACCGGATGCCCTGACGATCGCCCTGGCGGTCTTCTTCGGCGCGCTGATCGTGATCGTGGCGATCATGCTCGTCGCCCCGATGCTCGCCCGCTGACCCGTCACCGCTTCCCGACGACCGGCTCGATCACGCCGTAGTCGCCGTCCCGGCGCCGGTACACGACACAGATGGCGTTCGATTCCGCGTTCAGGAAGACGAAGAACGCGTGGCCGAGCTCCTCCATGCGGGCAATGGCGTCCTCCTCGAACATCGGCTCGATGTCGAAGCGCTTCTGCTTCACGACCCCAGGCCCGCGGGGTGCCTCCTCGGCAGCGATGGTGCCCTGTGCCTCGCGCGCCAGCACGGCGGTGGTCTCGTCCGCCTGGCGCTCCCGGACGCTGCGCGGCCGCTGACGCTGGCGAATCACCTGGCGCTCCAGCTTGTCGAGCAACAGGTCGAGCGCCGCGATCGGGGTGGCGGCCGCGGAGGTCGAGCGCAGCACCGTTCCGTTGGAGACGAGCGTCACTTCCGCGACGTGGGACGCATCGGTGGCATGCGAGGCCTTCGCGGTCAGCTCGACGTCGACCTCCGCGTCGGGGTGCATGATCCGCTCGAGCCGCAGCAGCTTGCGTTCGATCTGGGCTCGCTGCCGATCCGACAGGTCCAGGTTGCGGGCCTTCACGCTCGTGCGCACGTGTTGCGCTCCTCATGCGGTCGGTGGCCCTCTACCGTACCACCGCCGTCCGGCGCGCCGGGACATCACACCTCCCTCGCCACCGCGAAGCCGTAGACCAGCCGCGCGCCGCCCTCGCGCAGGACCGATGCGCAGGCCTCGATCGTCGCTCCGGTGGTGAGGATGTCGTCGACCACGATGACCCGATGCGGAACCGCCCCGGCGCGCACGGCGAACGCCGATCGCAGGTTCGCCAGCCGGGCAGATCGATCGAGCCCGTGCTGGCGCGTGGTGGCGCGCGGCCGGCTGAGCACCTCCGCGACCGGCAGCTCGCGGGCCGCCCCGACCGCGCGCGCCAGGAGGGCGGCCTGGTTGTAGCCGCGCTCCCGCGCGCGGCTCGGGTGCAGGGGGACCGGCACCAGCGTCGCCGGTCCGCTGATCGCCAGCAGGCGGTCAAAGGCAGGCAGCGCCGCACGGACGAGCGGCTCGGCGAGCCTGGCGGCGCCCCCGTACTTCAGC
>DASSPJ010000036.1:0-2943 GCA_035699665.1 Candidatus Limnocylindria bacterium | reverse complement strand
GGCTCGGCGCGGACGCCCCAGGGGAGGCCGGCATGAGCGCGATCGCGCCGGCTCCGGGCGGACGCGCCGCGATCGGGCCGGTGGGGCCGCAGACCTACGTCCGACCGCCCCTGACCCCGCCCGAGAAGTACGAGCGACTCGCCTTCACCTTCTGCCGCATGGGCACCGTCGGTCTCATCGCGTGGGTCGTGTCGCCGGCGATCTTCGTCCTGGTCGTGGCGCTCGTCGCGATCGCGCTGTACGCGAAGTCGATCACCCTCGGCGTGTCGTGGAGCAAGTGCTTCCTGCGCCGGCCGACGCTGATCATCGGCTTCTGGGCCGTCGTCGCGGTGCTCGATCTGTACTGGCTGGTGGTCCTCGGAGGCCGACTCCCGACGATCTGACGGACGCCTCGCCACGCTCGAACCGGTACCTCGCCACGTTTGACCGACCACTACCCCTCGGGTAGACTCCGGCGGCTCTGCGGCCCTGCCGCTCGAGCACGCGTCCCGTCGGTCGGCCGCGCATGGGACACGGCAACCGGAGATCCTGGTCCGGAGGAGGTGAACACCGATTGGCTGAAGTCCGAGTAGGGGAGAACGAGACGTTCGAGAGCGCCCTGCGCCGCTTCAACAAGAAGATCCAGCAGAGCGGCATCCTCGCCGAGGCTCGCCGACGCGAGCACTACGAGAAGCCGTCCGTGAAGCGCAAGCGCAAGGAAGCCAAGCGCAAGAAGAACGCCCGAACGCAGGTCGGCTGAGCGGGCTCAGCCCGACCGCCATCCTGCCCCCGCGGGCAGTCCGAGGCTTCGCCGACCGAATCGGCGACCCTCCGCCCGAGGTGCCAGACCGGTGTCCCTTCGAGATCGCCTCCAGACCGATATCGCGGCCGCGATGCGCGGCGGTGAGGCGCTGCGCCGCGACACGCTCCGGATGGCCGCCAACGCTGCCTACAACACCGAGAAGCGCAACGGCCGGCCGCTCACCGACGACGAGTTCCTGGCCGTGCTGAGCAAGGAGGTCAAGACCCGGCGCGAGTCGGTCGAGGCCTTCCGAAGCGGCGGCCGGGAAGACCTTGCGGCCAAGGAGGAAGCCGAGATCGAGATCCTCTCGGCGTACCTCCCCCAGGCTTTGACCGATGACGAGATCCGCGCGCTGGTGACCGAGGCGATCGGTGCCACCGGGGCGGCATCGAGGCGCGACCTCGGCAAGGTCATGGGCTGGCTCAGCCCGAAGACGCGTGGCCGCGCCGATGGCCGACGGGTCAGCGAGCTCGTTGCCCAGGCGCTCGCGAGCGCCGACCTGGCTGCGCACGATACCGGGGCGCACTGAGCCGCACTCCGATGCTGACCTCGCGCGCCCCCGCTCTGGCCCGCTTCACGAGAGGTGACGCGTCCAGGTTCGCGATCGCCGGGCTCGTGCTCGTGCTGGGCCTGACGGGCATCCTGGGCGCCGACATCCTGCCCGACGAGCCGCTTCGCGTCAGCGAGGGCGAGCTGGCGCCGAGGGACATCGTGGCGCCCCGGGCGATCGAGTTCGTGAGCGTCGTCCAGACGACCGAGGCGCGTGCCGTCGCCCGAGCGGCCGTGGAGCCGCAATACGACTTCACCAGCGAGAACGCGATCGCGATCGCCGAGGAGCAGCAGGTCGCCTTCGAGGACCGCGTCGACCGCATCGACACGGCGTTTGCCGCCGACCTGACCGAGCAGGAACGCGCGAACCTCCTGGAAACAGCCGTCCCGAATCTGTCGGAGTCCGCCGCGACGACGCTCATGGAGCTCGACGCCGCGCGCTGGGCGGCCGTCCGTACGGAGGCGGCCCGCGTCCTGGACGCGACGCTGCGCGCCGAGCTCCGCGACACCGAGGTGGCCGAGGCGCGCCGGGAGCTGTCGAGCCGGATGGCCGGTGGCCTCGACGGAGCGGAGCGGATGCTCGCCGCCGAGCTCATCGCGCCGCTGCTCGTCCCGAACTCGTCCTTCAGCCCCGAGCTGACCGCCCAGGCTCGCGACCGGGCGGCCGAGGCGGTCGAGGACGTCCGGGTCCAGATCCTCCAGGACCAGCTGATCGTCCAGCAGGGGACGCGGCTCAACGCCGCCCAGATCGAGGAGATCGACGCACTGGGCCTGTCCGAGCAGGCACCCGACGTGGCGAGCTTCGTGGGCTGGCTCCTGCTGGCCGTGCTGATCGTGGTCATGCTGCTGAGCTGGATCTGGCGCTTCAGGCCCAAGCTGTGGCACCGCGACAACGTCCTGATCCTGATCGGCCTGCTGGTCGTCGGGGCGGCCCTCGCCCTCAAGGTGACGGCCGGCCGGCCGACGCTGCCGTTCTTCCTGCCGACCGCGGCCATCGCGATGCTCCTGGCGGTCCTGCTCGACGCCTCGATCGCCACGATCGTGATGGCCTTCGTGGCGCTGATCGGCGGCGCGGTCAACGGCGGCTCGCTGGAATTCACCGCGTACATCTTCCTGGGCGGCATGGCCGGCATCGTCGGCGTCCGACGTGGCGATCGGCTCCAGGTCTTCCTGCAGGCGGCGGTCGCCGTGTTCGTGGTCAACGCCATGGTCGTGGCTGTCTTTTCGCTGCTCGGCGCCCGCGACGTGCGGGGGATTCTCGAGCTGTGGTTCGCGTCGGCCGCCGCGGCCGCCGGGTCGGGCATCGCCGCCGTTGGTTCGTTTGCGGTACTCGGTTCGGTCTTCGGGATCCTGACCGTCTTCCAGCTCCTCGAGTTGGCGAACCCGTCCCAACCGCTGTTGCGGCGCCTGCTGGTGGAAACGCCCGGCACCTACCACCACTCGCTCATGGTGGGCAACCTCGCCGAACGTGCGGCAGAGGCGATCGGGGCGGACCCGCTCGTCACCCGCGTGGCCGCCTACTACCACGACATCGGCAAGCTGGCGAACCCGCTGGCGTTCATCGAGAACCAGGCCGGCGGCGAGAACATCCACGACCAGCTGGCGCCCGAGGT
>DASSPJ010000035.1:0-17120 GCA_035699665.1 Candidatus Limnocylindria bacterium | reverse complement strand
GGCCGCGGCGACCTCCGCGAACGTGTTGTAGGCGCTGTGCAGCGTTGCCGCCAGCGCGACACCGGCGGCGAGCCGCCAGATCCCGGCACCGGCAAGCAGGTGCTGCGCCAGGAAGTAGCCCGCGATCCCCGTCCACAGCGCGTGCCCCAGGGCAGAGAAGAGGCCGCGCAGGGGCGCCAGCACGCCGAGCGCGTAGGCGTCCTGCGTGAGCCCGGCTTCGGCGGCCGACTCCGCCAGTGGAATGACGAAGCCGACCAGGTAGAGCGTCGTCTCGGCGGCCGCGAACCCGAGTGCCACCGAGGTGCCGAAGATCATGCCGTCCAGCGGCTCGTCGAAGGCCCGCGAGGCGCGGGCCCGCCACCGGGCGACCGCCGTCTTGATCGGCTCCTCGGTGAATCCAGCGAGCAGCGTGACCACTGGCCCGATGACCAGGCCGAGCCCGGTGTTGACGACCAGTGCGGCGGGGACCGCGACCAGGGCTCCCGCCGCCACCAGGCCCAGGATCAGGCCGATCGGCTCCGGGTCGTCGCGATCCCGGCTCCAGAACAGGAGCAGCCACAGGGCCGCGGGCATGAGGGCGAGCAGGGCCGCGGCGACGGGAAACACCGGATCGGCCTCCGACTCAGCCGCGCGGATCGCCGTGGCGCGGAACCGCGCCGGAGCCACCGTCGCCGCGGTACGCCCACGGCTCGCCGAGCGTCCACGCCCGACGCGTGCGGCGCAGCGCGATGCGCTCGGCGAGCAGCACGACAACGCCGACCACCATCCCGACCGCGACCGAGATGACCGGCGCGCTGCCGTCCAGCCGTCCCCCGTTGCCGACCAGCGCGACAATCCACAGGATCAGGGCGCTCAATCCCGCGCCGGCGACGGCCGCGGCGAGGGCGCCGGTGGCAAGGGCGGCGAGCATGGCGCTCAGGATACCCCGCGCTCCGCGCACTCCACCGCGGCGATGGCGCGCTTGCCGCGGCGCAGGATCAGCCAGCGACCGTGGAGCAGGTCCGCCTCGGCGGGCGTCGCGCCGGGGTCGGCCACGCGGACGTTGTTGACGTACGCGCCCCCCTCGGCGACGGTGCGCCGGGCCTGGCCGCGGCTCGGCGCCAGCCCGGTCGCGACCAGCAGGTCGACCACCGACGGCAGCGGTCGCTCGACCCGCGCGCGCGGCAGGTCGGCCGTTGCGGCCTCGAGCGTCGTGGCGTCGAGAGCGGCAAGGTCGCCGGTGCCGAAGAGCGCCTCGCTGGCGGCCACGGCGGCATCGGCCGCTGCGTCGGCGTGCACGAGGCTCGTGAGCTCGTGGGCCAGGACGCGCTGCGCCTCGCGGCGCTCGGGCCGCTCGACGATGGCACGCTCCAGGGCCTCGATCTCCTCGGGGGAGCGGAAGCTGAAGGCGCGCAGCAGCGCGCCGGCATCGGCATCGGCCTGGTTGAGGAAGTACTGGTAGAAGGCGTAGGGCGTCGTCATCGCGGCGTCCATCCAGATCGAGTCGCCCGCCGTCTTGCCGAACTTCGTCCCATCGGCCTTGGTGATGAGCGGCGTGGCCAGGGCATGCACCTCGGCGCCCTCGACGCGGCGGATGAGGTCGACCCCCGCCGTCAGGTTGCCCCACTGATCCGAGCCGCCGGTCTGCAGCGTGACGCCGTGCCGGCGGTACAGCTCGAGGAAGTCGTTGGCCTGGAGGATCTGGTAGCTGAACTCGGTGTAGCTGATCCCCGCCTCGAGGCGCGTGGCGACGACCTCCTTGGCGAGCATGCGGCTCACCGTGAAGTGCTTGCCCACGTCGCGCAGGAAGGCGAGCACCGGCATCGGTCCGGTCCACTCGAGGTTGTTGACGATCCGGGCCGGGTTGTCGCCGTCGAAGCGGAGCACGCCCTCCACCTGGACGCGAATGCGGTCGACCCAGCCCGCCACCACCTCCTCGGCGTTGAGGACGCGCTCCTCGGACCTGCCCGACGGGTCGCCGACCAACCCGGTCGCCCCGCCGACGACGGCGATCACGCGGTGACCGGCCTCCTGGAAGCGACGCAGCGTGACGAGCTGCACGAGGTTGCCGAAGTGGAGCGACGGGGCGGTCGGGTCGAAGCCGCAGTAGAGCGTCACCGGGCCCGCGTCGAGGGCGGCCCGCAGGGCATCGAGGTCGGTCGCGTGGGCGATCATCCCGCGCCACGCGAGGTCGTCGAGCAGGTGGGACGGGCCGGATCGATCCATGGGAGGACCGAGTATACGGGTCGGTCGTGGCGCCGCGGCCCCCGTGCTACCCTTCGCCGCGCATGTCCCGACGACCACCCCCCGGATACCGATCGGACCCACGCGGTCCGGCGCCGCGAGGTCACGGCAACGCCGCGCGCCGATCGCCGCGACGCGGCGTGGCCCCCGTCCCGGCGATGGTGATGGGCGTCTTCGCCGTCCTCGCGGTGGCGCTCTTCGCCGGTGCCATGGCGGTCTACGCGCGCTACACGTCCGGCCTGCCCGATGTCGCCGAGCTCGAGAACTTCGAGCTCGCCGAGGGCTCGACGGTCCTCTCGGCCGATGGCCGGGAGCTCGCCACCTTCGCCGTCGAGGACCGCCGCGCGATCCCGTTCGACGAGATCCCGCAGGTCATGCGCGACGCCCAGGTGGCCGCCGAGGACCGCACCTTCTGGACGAACCCATGCGTCGACTTCCGCGGCATCGTGCGCGCCTTCCTCCAGAACCTGTCGGCCGGCTCGACGGTCTCGGGCGCCTCGACGATCTGCCAGCAGCTGGTCCGCGCCCGCCTCTTCGACGCCGAGCTGATGGCGGATCCCGGACGCGAGGTGGAGCGCAAGATCAAGGAGGCGGTGCTCGCCCTGCGCGTGAGCGACGCGTACCCCGGCCAGGAGGGCAAGGAGCAGATCCTGGCCATGTACCTCAACCAGTTCTACTACGGCAACAACGCCTACGGCATCTGGGCCGCGGCCAGGGCGTACTTCGGCAAGGACATCACCGCCGACGACGAGGCCAACCAGCTCACCGTGAGCGAGGCCGCGCTGCTGGCCGGGCTGGTTCGCTCGCCGTCGCGCCTCGACCCGACCAAGGTCGCGGTGGAGCAGCAGGGGCCCGACGGCGCCACCATCCTCGTCGTCCCCGATGACGCCGATGCGATCCGGGTGCGCGGCTACGTGCTCGGGAGCATGCTCGACTCCGACTACATCACCCAGGCCGAGTACGACGCGGCGATCGAGGAGACGGTGGTGCTCGCCCCGCCATCCGACGACCGCTTCCTGGCCCCGCACTTCGTGTACGCCGTGCGCCGCGCCGCGGCCGACCTGCTGGGTGACGAGGAGCCGCTCGACTCCGACGGACTGCGGATCATCACCACCCTGGACTACGACGGCTACCAGGTGCCGGCCGAGAAGTGGGCGATGGTCGCCTACGACATGGATCGGCTCAGCCCCGAGGAGCTGGTCGCCAAGTACGGCGAGGCGGCCTACGAGTGGATCCAGTCGCTCCAGGGTCGCAACATCAGCAACGCGGCGATGGTCAGCCTCAACTACCGCACCGGGGCGGTGATCGCCTACGTCGGAGCGGCGAACTTCTACGGTGAGGCGACGCCGGCCCACCAGCCGAACTTCGACGTCGTGGGGCAGGGCTTCCGCCAGTCAGGGTCGGCCTTCAAGCCGATCACCTACGCCACCGGCTTCGAGCGCGGCGTCCTCACGCCGGCCACGATGCTCATGGACGTGCAGGCGGAGATCGTCCCGGGCTCCGGCTTCGCGCCGCCCAACGCCGACGAGCGGCAGCGCGGCCCGGTTCGCGTGCGCGACGCCCTGAAGTACTCGATGAACATCCCGATCGCGAAGGCGCAGCAGCTGATCGGCACCGAGCACGTGGTTGAGCAGGCCGAGAGCATGGGCCTGGTCTGGGATCCCGCCCAGAAAGCGGAGGTCGCCATCCCGTCGCTGACGCTGGGGACGATCGGCGTCCACCAGCTCGACCTCGCCGCCGCCTACGGCGCGATGGCCAACGGCGGGGTCTACCACCAGCCGTACCTGATCGAGCGGATCGAAGACAGCGCCGGCAACGTCATCTACGACCACGCGACCGATGCGCCGGAGCCCAGGCAGGTGCTCTCGCCGCAGTCGGCCTACCTGGTCACCGACATCCTGGCCGACAACACCGATCCGGCGGCCAACTCGATCTGGGGCCCGCGCTTCCAGCTCGTCGGCGCGGACGGCGCGCGGCGCCCGGCGACCCTCAAGACCGGGACCACGAACGACTTCCGGGACCTCCAGGCGTTCGGCTACCTGGCCGCGGACGCGGACACGTCGGTCGCCGACGGCGCGGTGGTGACCGGCGTGTGGGTCGGCAACAGTGACTTCTCGGCGATCCAGGACGTCTTCGCGGCCGACGGGCCGACATTCATCTGGCACGACTACATGGCCGAGGTGGCCGCCCTCAACGAGCTGCCGGTGCGCGACTTCCCCCGCCCGGAGGGCATCGTCGAGGCCGATGTCGACGCGATGTCCGGGCAGCTCCCCGGCGAGTTCACCGAGACCACGCTCCGCGAGATCTTCGCGCAGGGCAACGCGCCGACCCAGCAGGACCAGCTCCACCGGGAGCTTCGCATCGAGGCCGAGACGGGCAAGATCTGGCAGGAGGGGTGTGGCGACTTCGAGACGGTGGCGCCGTCGGGATCGCCCGACCCGAGCGCGTCGCCGCCGCCGCCGGAACCGAAGGAGGAGGTCTTCCTGGACCTCTCCAGCGTGGAGGAGTCGCAGCCCACCTGGCTCGAGGCCAACCGGGCCTGGATCGACCGTTACCGCGAGAACGAGGACGCACTCGACCGCTTCCCGGTCGGGCCGCTCGACGCCCCGCTGGCGCCCTCGGAGGAGTGCACGCCCGGCGAGGTGCCGACCTCGACCCCGTCCCCCACCCCGAGCCCCACCCCGTCGCCGACCCCCGAGCCGACACCGACGCCGATCCCCACGCCGACGCCGGTCCTCCCCCCGCCGCCGCCGTTGCCCACGCCGACGCCCACGCCGACCGCCGCGCAGCCGGGCTAGAGCTCGACGACGGTCGTGCCGTCGCCGCCCTCCTCGCGCCGCCCCGTACGCGCGGCGCGGACGCGGGGATGCTCGGCCAGCCGGTCGCGGATCGCGCGCCGCAGGGCGCCGGTCCCGGCCCCGTGGATCACCCGCACCTCGTCGAGCCCGGCCAGGAGCACCTCGTCGAGATAGGCGTCGAGCTGTTCGAGGGCGGCCTCGACCCGCTCGCCGCGCAGGTCGAGCTGCGGCGAGACGCGAGCCGCGGCACGGCGGCGCAGCTCGTCGGCCTCGAGGTCGCGTGGCGCGGGTCCGGTGATCGGCTCGGCGACCACCTCCACGTCGTCGAACGGCACCACCACGCGCATCCCCTCGGTCTCCAGCGTGACGCGACCGGTCCGGCCGCTCACGTCGGCGATCCGCCCCTGCGAGCCGAGGGTGCGGCTCCGGCCCCACAGGCCGACCCGCGGCTGCGGTGCCTCCGCGGGCCCTGGCCCCGTCTCGTCGGTCGGTGCGACGGCCGCCTCGCTCGTCTCGCGGCGCGCGCGGTCCGTGCGCCGCGCCAGCTCATCGAGGGCGGCCGTGGCGGCGGTGCCGCGGCCGGGCGCCAGGTTCCGCTGGCGGAGCACCTCGCGGCGCGCCTCGGCCACCTCGCGCTCGGCGCGCGCGAGCATCTCGTCGGCGGCGCGTCGCGCCTCGGCGAGCATCTCGGCGGCCTCGCGGCGTGCGCGGCTCACCCCGGTGCGCGCTCGCTCGCGCTCGGCGGCCGCGCTCTCCTCCGCGGCGCGGGCACGATCGAGCGCCTCGCTGCGCTCGGCCTCGGCGATCTCGATGCGGGCCAGGGTGGCCTCCATGCTCGCGGCCTCGGCCGAGATGCGGGACCGGGCGTCGTCGAGGATCGGACCGGGCAGGCCCAGCCGCCTGGCGATCGCGAACGCCTGGCTCTTCCCGGGCAGCCCGATCGTCAGGCGGTACGTGGGACGCAGCGTCCGGACGTCGAACTCCACCGCCGCATTGGTGACGCCGGGATGCGTTTCGGCGAACGTCTTGAGCTCGGCGTAGTGGGTGGTGGCCACGACCCACGCGCCGCGGTCGAGCAGGTGCGCCACCACTGCCATGGCCAGCGCCGAGCCCTCCGTCGGATCGGTCCCCGCACCGACCTCGTCGAGCAGGACGAGGGCGCCGTCATCGGCCTCGCCGACGAAGCGGACGACGTTGCGCAGGTGGCTCGAGAAGGTCGACAGGGACTGGGCGATGCTCTGCTCGTCACCGATGTCGGCCATCACGCGCCGGAAGACCGGCAGGCGCGCGCCGTCGGCCGCCGGGACGCGCAGGCCGGCCTGGTGCATCAGCGCCAGCAGGCCCAGCGTCTTGAGGCTCACCGTCTTGCCCCCCGTATTGGGGCCGGTCACCACGATCGCCCGGTAGCCGAAGCGCTCGCCGAGGCGCAGGTCGATCGGCACCGCCGTCGGGCCGAGAAGCGGATGCCGCGCAGACAGCAGCTCGGCGGCGTCGTCGGCGAGCTGCGGGCGCACCGCGTCGAGCTGGCGCGCCAGGCGGGCGCGGGCCATCCACAGGTCCGCTCGCGCCAGGGCGGTCAGCGCCTCCCGGATCGCCTCGCCGTGGTCCTCGACGGCCCGTGACAGCTCGTCCAGGATCCGCTCCTCCTCGCGCTCCTCGTCGAGCAGTGCCTGCGTCCAGGTGTTGTTCAGCTCGACCACCGACAGCGGCTCCACGAACAGCGTGGCGCCCGAGGCGCTCTGGTCGTGGACGATCCCCTTGACCCGCCCCTTGGCCTCGGCGCGAATCGGGATGACGTACCGGTTGGCACGGACCGTGACGATCGGCTCGCCGACGAGGCCGGCCATCTCCGCCGAGCGGAGCATCGCGTTGAGCCGCTCGCGCACCCGATCCTGGGCGGTGCGCAGGCGCTTCCGGATGGCGGCCAGCTCGCCCGACGCGGTGTCGAGCACCTCGCCCGCGTCGTCGACGCTGCGCTCGATCCGCTCGCGGAGGGTCGGGATGTCGTGCAGCGCGTCTGCCAGGTCGGCGAGGTGGCGCCCTCGCCAGTCGGTCAGCCGCGCGCCCAGCGCCCCGGCGGCGCGCAGCGTCTCGGCGATCTCGAGCAGCTCCGCCGCGGTGAGGCGGCCGCCCCGGCGGGCCCGCTCGAGCGGGCCGCGGATGTCGCGCGCCCCGCCGATGCCGGCCTGTGCCTGCTCCGCGATCAGCCGTACCGCCTCGTCGGTCTGCTCCTGGAGCAGCGTGACGTGCGCCGCGTCGGCAACCGGCAGCATCTCGCCGGCCAGCTCCCGGGACGGCGCGAAGCCGGTCAGCCCGGCGAGCAGCTCCACGATGGCGTCGAACTCCAGGGCGCGCCGCGTCGCCGCGTCGGCGGCGGCACCCGGCTCGAGCTCAACGGGAGACGTGCGGGTCGCCATCGATCCACAGCCGATACGGACGCGCGGCCCACGGGCCGGCGTAGTCGACGCCGATGCGAGGCCCGGAGCGGATCGGTCGCACCAGCGCACCGTGCTCGATGCGCACCTCGCCAGCGACCAGGTCGACCCCGTCGTGCGATCGGTCGAGCCCGAAGGCGCGTGCCAGGTTCCCCGGCCCGGACGCCAGGCGCCGGTCGGGTGTGCCGGGGCGCCGCGCCCGGGCGAGCTCCGTGCCCTGGTCGATCGCGGCGGCCCGCAGCAGCACCGCCTCGGGCTTGTCGCCCGGCCCGCACACCACGTTGGCGCAGTGGTGCAGGCCGTAGATCAGGTACACGTACAGGTGCCCGGGAGGCCCGAACATGACGGCATTGCGCGCCGTGCGGCCGCGGGCCGAGTGCGCGGCCAGGTCCTCGGGCCCGTGGTACGCCTCGACCTCGACGATCCGGCCGCCGACCGATCCATCGGCCGCGTGGTGCACCAGGCGCGCCCCGAGCAGCTCGCGCGCGACCTCGAGGGCCGGGCGGTCGAACCAGGCCCGGTCCGGGGAGGCCATCGGTGCCGTGAGGCCCGCGGCCTCGGCCGCGGTCACAGGATCAGGAAGCGCGCGATCTCCGCCGGGATCAGCGGCCGAACGATGAAGCCGATGGTCGGGATGAGCGTCGAGCGGAAGAAATCGACCAGCACCGAGCTGTTGAGAGCGTCGTAGTAGCCACGCAGCCAGCCCACCTGGCTCGGGATCAGCCCCTCGCCCTGCACGTTCCCGCGGAAGAGGGTGTCGAACACGACGAGGTGCAGGACGATGAACGTCGCCACGAAGGCGATGCCGAGGATCGCGCCGGCGAGCTCGTCGAGCTGCTTCACGATCGGGAGGCGCGTGGTGCGGTAGAAGGCGCGCACGATGAACCAGCCGGCAATGGTGAGCAGCACGAAGAGGACGATGAACACGTAGAACTCACGGAGTGCCGGCGTGAAGGCCTGCCAGAAGGACAGGACGTCGGTCATCGGGCCCTTGAGCTGTGCCGCCACCACGAAGGCGATGACCAGCACCACCCAGCTGAGGAGGTACCGGATGGCGCCCTGCGTGAAGCCGGCGAACGCCCCGCCGGCGAGGGCGAGGATGATCAGCAGGTCCATGAAATTGAGGTCCTGGAGGAAGTCCACGCCACGCTCCTGCGACGGTTGGCGCTCGGGCAGCCACGGCTCTCCGGCGGCCGGTAGCGTAGCAGGCGGCTCGGCGACCGGACAAGGCGCCGTGGCGCGTCAGCGGATCTCGCCGCCCAGGTGGTGGCGCAGCGCGCCACGAATCCGGTTGAGCGCCTTCTCGACGCCGGCCTCGTCGCCGGCGACCTCAGGCTGGAAGCGCAGCGCGACCGCGTACGAGACGCGGCCCTCGCCGACCTGCGGGCCGCGATACGCGTCGAACGGCCGAGCCTCGACCAGCGTCGGTCCGCCAGTGGTGCGGATGATCCGCAACACGTCGCCGAGCGGGGTCGCGGCGGGGAGGACCACCGCCAGGTCCCGGTCGATCGGCTGCGCCGCCGGCACCGGGCGCGCCGCGCCCGCTGCGCCGAGCGACAGCAGCCGCGGCAGGTTGACCGCGGCGACCACCGGCCGCCCGCTCAGTCCCCAGGCGTCCACGATGCGCGGGTGCACCTCGCCGAGGCTGCCGTACGCCGTTCCGGTCGCGTCGACGATCCGTCCGGCGCGCCCGGGGTGGAGGTGTGGATGGCGCTCGTCCGCGGGCTCGGGGAGGTACGTCGGCGGGGGTGCCCCGAGCGCAACGTGCAGCGCCTCCACCACGCCCTTGAGGTCGCCAAGGTCGGCGTCCCGGGGCTCTTCGTCGATGGCGCGCGGCGCGCGCGGACCGAGCAGCGCCAGCCCGACGTGCCAGATCTCGACGCGGCCCGTTCCCGCGGTCTCGACGCCGGGACGGCGTGCCGCATCGGGCTGGTGGTGGTACGTCTTGCCGACCTCGAAGATCCACGGATCGGCGCGCCGCTGCCGCGCGTTCTCGGCAAGGGCGCCGAGGAGCGACGGATACAGGACCGGTCGCATGAGGGTGTGCGCCTCGCTCACCGGGTTGGCGATGCGGATGAGGGCGGGGTCATCGGGGTCGTAGCCGCTGCGACGCAGATCGTCCGGACCGATGAGCGCATGCGACACCACCTCGTCGAGCCCCAGCCCCGCGAGGATGCGGCGCACCGCGTGCCGCGGCCCGGTCGGGTCACGGCGGAACGGCGGGAGGACCGGGGTCGGCAGCCGACCCTCGATGCGGCCGTAGCCGTACGATCGGGCGATCTCCTCGGCCACGTCCTCCGGCCCGACGACGTCGAGCCGGTGGAGCGGCACCCGCACGTCGACGGCGTCCTGGTCGACCGCGGCGACCTCGAACTCGAGCGGCGTGAGCAGGTCACGGACGCGGTCAGGGTCGAGCTCGACGCCGAGCAGCCGCTCCGCGCGCGGGACGTCCACCCGCACGACCCGGTGCCGCTTCACGGATGGGTCGCTGTCGACGATGCCACGTCCGACGCGCGCCCCGGTGACGGCCGCGATGAGGTGGGCGGCTCGGTCGGCGGCCAGGCGCGGCAGGTCGCCGCCGATCCCCTTCTCGTGGCGCATGCTCGCCTCCGAGCGCAGGCCGAGCCGGCGTGCCGTGTTGCGCACCGTCGGACCGTGGAAGACGGCCGACTCGAGGATGACCGCGCTGGTCGCCTCCCCCACCTCGGTCGAGGCACCGCCCATGATCCCGGCCAGGCCCATCGCCCGCTCGCGGTCGGCGATCACCAGCATCCGCTCGTCGAGGGTGCGCCGCGCATGGTCGATCGTCTCGAGCTCCTCGCCCGGATGGGCGCGGCGCACGACGACCTGGCCGCCCGGCACGGCCGCCGCGTCATACGCGTGCTGCGGCTGCCCGAGCTCGTGCATCACGTAGTTGGTCACATCGACCACGGCGCTGATGGGGCGCATCCCGGCGGCCACCAGGCGTCGCTGCATCCAGTCGGGTGACGGACCATTGGCAACGCCGTCGAACCAGCGCGCCGTGAACCGCGGGCAGAGCGCCGGGTCGTCGATGCGCACCGCCACGTGGGCCTCGGTGGCGTCCCCCGCCTCCTCGACCGTCGCGTCTGGCCACCGGACCGCGCCGCCGGTGAAGGCCGCGATCTCGCGGGCCAGGCCGACCATCGACAGCGCGTCGCCGCGATTCGGCTTGACGTCGACGTCGAGCACCACTTCGCCGAAGAGGTGCCGCAGGTCGGTCCCCAGCGGATGCTCATCGCCGGTCCCCAGGATGTGAATGCCCTCGGCGTCGCTGCCCAGCCCCAGCTCGGCCGCGCTGCACAGCATCCCCTCGCTCACGACGCCGCGGATCTTGGTCCGCTCGATGCGCCGCTCGCCGGGGAGGACGGCCCCCACCCGGGCGACCGGGACGAGCTGCCCCGGCTCCAGGTTCTGCGCCCCGCACACGATGGACAGCGGCGCCCCGCCGCCGACCTCGACGCTCGCCAGCCACAGCGTGTCGGCGTTCGGATGGCGCTGGACGTCGATGAGCCGGCCGACGATCACGTCGGTCCAGTCGGCACCCGAGATCTCGACGCCCGAGACCTCCATGCCGCGCAGGGTGAGCTGTTCAGCCAGCGCCTCGGGCGACATCGGGACATCGACGTACTCGCGCAGCCAGGAGAGCGGGACGCGCATCGGCCTAGCGTCCTCCCGCGAACTGGTCGAGGAAGCGCAGGTCGGCGCCCATCAGCAGGCGCAGGTCCGGGACCTCGTGGCGCAGCATGGTGATCCGGTCGAGCCCCGTGCCGAACGCGTAGCCCTGGTACCGGTCCGGGTCGATCCCGCCGGCCCGCAGGACGTGCGGATGGACCATCCCGGCACCGAGGATGGTCATCCATCCCGATCGCCCGCAGGCCGCGCAACCGGCGCCGCCGCATACCAGGCAACCGATGTCGAAGGCGACCGAGGGCTCGGTGAACGGGTAGTAGCCGGGGCGGAAGCGGGTCCGCGTGTCACGCCCGTACAGCGCCCGGGCGAACTCCTCGAGGGTGCCCTTCAGGTCCGCGAGCGAGGTCGACTCGTCCACCACCAGCCCCTCGATCTGGAAGAACTCGAAGTTGTGGCTGGCGTCCACCGCCTCGTGGCGGAAGCAGCGCCCCGGCGTGATCACCCGGATCGGTGGCGAGAGGGCGCGCATGGCGCGCACCTGGACCGGCGACGTATGGGTGCGCAGGATCGTCCCGTCCGCGGCCGGGACCGGCGGGTCGCTCCCGGGCTCGGCGACGTAGAGCGTGTCCCACAGGTCGCGCGACGGGTGATCGGGCGGGATGTTGAGGGCCTCGAAGTTCATCTCCTCGGTCTCGATCTCGGGCCCCTCGACGATCTCGAACCCGAAGGCGTGGAAGATCTCGCGGAAGTCGCGCTCGACGGTCATCAGCGGGTGGAGGTGCCCGACTCGCATCGGACGCCCCGGCGCGGTCATGTCGATCCGCTCCGCCTCGAGCCGCGCCGCCAGGTCGCGGCTCCCCAGCTCCGCCAGCCGCGCACCGATGGCGCCCTCCAGGTCCTCGCGCAGGCGGTTGGCCGCCTCGCCGATGGCCGGCCGCTCGGCGGCCGGCACCGAGCCGAGCTGGCGCAGGAGCGCGGTGAGGCGTCCCGACCGGCCCAGCAGGGCGCTGCGCAGCGACTCGACGGCAGCGGCATCGGCCGCCGCCGCCAGGCTGGCGGTGGCCTCGTCGCGGAGTCGCTCGATCTGGCTGGGGAGGTCGGTGGCGGTCATCGGTACAGGCCCATCATCGGTCCAATGCAAACGGCCCCGCTCCGCGAAACGGAGCAGGGCCGTGGGTGCCGGCGCGGATCGCGCCGGCTAGCTGGTAAAGGAGCCCTTGGCCTGGCTGACCAGGGCCTCGAAGGCAGCGGGCTCGCGGATCGCGAGATCGGACAGGATCTTTCGGTCGACCTCGACCCCGGCGGCCTTCAGGCCGGCGATGAAGCGGCCGTACGGCAGCCCGTGGGCGCGGGTCGCGGCGTTGATGCGCTGGATCCACAGGCGGCGCATGTCACGCTTCCGGTCGCGCCGGTCGCGATACGCGTAGACGAGCGCGTGGAAGAGCGCCTCGCGCGCCGGTCGGATGAGCGTGGAGCGTGTGCCCCGCCGCCCCTCGGCCTGCTTGAGGAGGCGCTTGTGGCGCTTGTGGGCGGCGACGCCGCGCTTGACTCGTGCCATCTTCGGTGCGTGCCTACGCGTACGGCATGAGGCGCTTCAGCTGGGCCTCATGCGTCTTGCTGACCTCGGCCGTGCCCGCGTAGCGACGCGTGCGGCGGCTCGACTTGATCTCCAGGTGATGGCCGCGCCAGGCCTTCGGCCGGACCCACTTGCCCGAGCCGGTCTTCCGGTAGCGCTTGGCCGTCCCCTTGTGGGTCTTCATCTTCGGCACGATGGTGTTCCTATCCCTGTCCCTGCTCTGCCGGAGCTGCGCTCTCCTCGGGAGCCGGCTCGGCCGGCGGCGTGGCCACCGGGGCCACTCCCTTCGCGGCGAGCGCCTCGCCGATCGTGTTGTCGCCGGGACCGTCCGACGGACCCGTCTCTGCGACCTCGCCCTCCGGGGCATCGGTCGCGTCGCCCTTCTTCTCGGGCCGCTTCTCGAGCGGCGCCATGACGATGTACATGTTGCGGCCCTCCATCAGCGGCTGGCGCTCGATGGTGCCGTGCTCGGCGAGGATCTCGCCCGCCTTCAGGAGGAGGTCCCTTCCCAGCTGCGGATGGGTCATCTCCCGGCCGCGGAACTGGACGTTGACCTTGACCCGGTCCCCCTCGTCGAGGAACTCGGCGGCTCGCCTGGTCTTGGTGCGGAGGTCGTTGACGTCGATCTTGACCCGGAGCCGGATCTCCTTGAACGTCTGCGACTTCTGCTTCTTCTTCTGCTCCCGCTCGCGCTTCTGCAGCTCGTACTTGTACTGGCCGTAGTCGAGGATCCGGCAGACCGGCGGGACCGCGGTGGGCGCCACCTCCACGAGGTCGAGCCCCTTGTCCTGGGCCAGTGCGAGCGCTTTGAAGGTCGGCATCACGCCGAGCTGCTCACCCTGATCGTCGATCACCCGCACCTCGCGGATGCGAATCATCTCGTTGACGCGGAGGTCCCGTGCTATTGCTCTACCACTCCTTCAACAAACGAGCCACCGGCCGCTACGGACGGGTGGCCCACATAGACGCGCGAAAGGCCGGAGGATGGTACCCGATGCGCCCGCGTCGGTCAACGCGCCCGCCGGTCGCGGCGTGGCACGATCCGGACGCGGCCGATCAGCGCGGCCAGTCGTAGAAGATCGCCACCTGCCGCCCGTCGGGATCGGCGATGCGGAACGAGCGCGTGCCCTCCCATCGGTCTCCCGACGGCGGCGCGACGAGGGCGAAGCCGCGCCGCGCGAGCTCCTGCGCCCACGCATCCACCTCGCCGGCGGTGTCGACCTTGAAGCCGATCTGGATACCGTCGCGGGTTGCCTGCGGACCACGACGGAAGCTGAGCTCGAAGCCGGAGAGCTCGAGGTCGGCTCCCTCCTCGTCGGCGGCGATGGTGCGGAACCCGAACGCCGAGCCGTAGAACTCGGCGCAGGCGGTGGGATTGGTCGAGCGCAGCGCCAGCTGCCCGATGGCGCGCATCTTCCTCACGCGCCGGAGCCGCTCCCCTCGTCGTACGGCCACAGCTCCCGGGCGGCGTTGCGGGCCGCCAGGCCGGCGACGAACTCGTCGAGCGGGACGCCCTGCTGCTGCTCCCCGGTGCGCAGCCGGGGCGAGACGGCGCGCGCCTCCTGGTCGCGGTCGCCGACCACCACCATCACCGGGATGCGCTGCTCCTGCGCGTCGCGCAGCTTGGCCTGCATGCGCTCGGAGCGGTCATCCACCTCGGCCCGCAGGCCGGCGGCGATGAGCGCGTCGCGGACCTCGCCGGCGTAGTCGACATGGCGGTCGGCGATCGGCACGACCGTCACCTGGGTCGGTGCCAGCCACAGCGGGAAGGCGCCGGCGAAGTGCTCGACCAGGATGCCGGTGAAGCGCTCGAACGAGCCATAGATGGCGTAGTGGATCACCGCCGGCCGCTCGAAGCCGCCATCGGCGGTGCGGTACTCGAGGTCGAAGCGCTGCGGGAGCTGATAATCCAGCTGCACGGTGGCCATCTGCCACTCGCGGCCGAGCGCGTCCTCGATGAAGATGTCGATCTTGGGCGCGTAGAACGCGCCGCCGCCGGGGTCCACCGTGTACGCGATGTCGGCCCCGCGAAGCGCCTCGGCGAGCTTCCCCTCGGCAGCGTCCCAGAACTCGTCGGTGCCGAGCCGCTTCTCGGGGCGCGTGGCCAGCTTGAACGACGGCTCGAAGCCGAAGGGGGCGTACTGGCGGCGAACGAGCGTCAGGGCGAGGTTGATCTCGTCGATCACCTGGTCGTCGCGACACAGCACGTGGGCGTCGTCCTGGACCAGCTGACGGACGCGGAACATGCCGGCCAGCGCGCCGGTGCGCTCCTTGCGGAACAGCCACGAGTAGTCGGCCAGGCGCATCGGCAGGTCACGGTACGAGCGCGCCCGGGTGCGGTAGATGAGCATCGACTCCGGGCAGTTCATCGGCTTGAGGCCGGAGGTGTGGTCGGAGTCGTCGAGCACGAACATGTTGTCCTGGTAGTTGCCCCAGTGGCCCGACGTCTCCCACAGCTCCTTGCGCACGACGGCCGGGGTCCGCACCTCGTCGAAGCCGCCCGACGTGCGCACCTCGCGTGACCACGCCTCCAGCGCGCGCCACAGTCGCATCCCCCTGGGATGCCAGAAGGGTGCCGCCGGCGACTCCGGGTGGAAGCTGAACAGGTCGAGGTCACGGCCGAGGCGGCGGTGGTCCCGCTTCTTCGCCTCCTCGACGCGCCACAGGTAGGCGTCCAGCTCCTCCTGGCTGTCCCAGGCGGTGCCGTAGACGCGCTGCAGCATCGGCCGATGCTCGTCGCCGCGCCAGTAGGCTCCCGCGACGCTGAGCAGCTTGAACGGGCCGAGCGCCCCGGTCGACGCGACGTGGCCGCCGCGGCACAGGTCCTCGAACGTCCCGTGGCGATAGAACGTGACCGTGTCGCCCTCGGAGGTCGGCAGGTCGCGGACGATCTCCACCTTGTACGGCTGGTTGCGCTCCTCGAGCCGCGCGATCGCCTCGGCACGCGACGCCTCGGAACGCTCGAAGGCCAGATCCGCCGCCTGCTGCTCTCGCATCTTGCCCTCGATCTGCTCGAGGTCGGCGGGAGTGAGCGGCCGCGGCAGGTCGAGGTCGTAGTAGAACCCGTCCTTGATCGGCGGGCCCACCCCGAGCTTGGCGTCCGGGAAGATCTCCATCACCGCCGCCGCCAGCATGTGCGCGGCGCTGTGGCGCATCGCGGCCAGCGGGTCCTGCGGCGAGCCCGCGTCGAGCAGCTCGGTGGCGGCGGATCGGATCTCGTCGGAATCGATGGCCATGGGTGCGCAAGGGTAGCGCGTCGAAGCCAGCCGCGCGCCGCCCTTCGATGAATCGGCGGTATGACGCCCCGACAGCCCTCTCAGGCGTCAGGTGTTCGATTCATCGGTTTGCCTGGCGCCCAGGAGGCGCGAATCGGCCGTTCCAGGCGTCACATCCACCGATCAGTCGAACAGGCGTAGCCCCGCGGGCGGATCGAGGCGCGATTCCCCCGACTGATCGAACGCGGCGCACGCCCGGACCGGCCTGAATGGGCGGTCGTCAGATCGACTTGAACTGCTCGAACGGCTGCCGGCAGTCGGCGCAGTGGTGGATGCTGCGGCACAGGGTCGGCCCGAACGCGTTCTCCATGGTCGTGTTGCGTGACCCGCAGTACGGGCACTCGGCGCTCGAGAGCACCGTCAGCTCGTCGAGCCCACTGACCGATGGCGCCGCCACCGGCGGCGCGAACCCGCTCGCTCGCAGCCGCTCGCGGCCGACCGGGCTGATCCGCGCGCTCGTCCACGGCGGGTCGAACGTGACCCGCACCTCGACCCGCGGCGCGACCCGCAGTGTCCCGAGCCGTTCCTGAATGAGGTCGCGCATGACGCCGATCGCCGGGCAGCCCACGAAGGTCGGCAGCAGGTCGACCCTGACCCGATCGGCGTCGATGTCGACCTCTCCGATCACGCCGAGGTCGACCACGCTGATCGCCGGGATCTCGGGGTCGGCGATCTCGGCGAGCGCCTCCCAGACCCGTGCCTCGGCACCGCCGGTCGCGGTCACCACGTCGCCCCGACCTCGCTGCGGGCGACCATCGTCATCTCGCCGTGCAGCCACGCGAAGTCCGCGCCGTGGACCCGGCGGCCGTCGGGGCGTGGCTCGTCCGCCGGGACCGTCAGGCCGAGCGACGTCAGCGCCGGACCGATCCGCTCCAGCCAGCGTGCGCGCGTCGCCCGCAGCGGCTCGCTCAGGATCCCGGCAGCGACGAGCGTCGCCTCGCCGTCGAGGGGACCGAGGACCGTCGGCGCATCGGCCGCCAGCTGCGTGAAGGCGGCGGCGAGCCGGTCCCGCGCGTCGCCCTCGGCCGCGGCCAGCCGGCGGACCCAGGCGTCGACGTGCATGAGGTGGTAGCGCTCCTCGCGGCGCATCTTGCCGGCCAGCTGGGCGAGCGGCTCGTACGATGACACGGCGAGCGACTCGAGGCGCGCCGCGTCGGCCGTT
>DASSPJ010000034.1:0-8957 GCA_035699665.1 Candidatus Limnocylindria bacterium | reverse complement strand
AGTCGAGCGCGGCGAGTGGCCGAAGGTCTCGATCGTCACGATCGTCAGGTACGCGGTGATCGTCGGCCACGTCGTGCGCGTGGCCATGTACCCGATCGGCGCACCGATCCGCGATGCCGGCCAGGTCCGGCTCCTCAATCGACTCAAGCAGCACCTGCCCAGCCCACCGTGGGACTGGGCGCTCGAAGGGCCGGTCCGGACCGATGACCTGCGAGCCTTCGACGCCATCGCCGCGAATGGCAGCGCGCGTATCGGTTTCGATGCCTGGACGCACATCCGCGACCTCCAGGCCCAGGTGCGAGCGAGCATGCGCAAGGCGGCCGACAGCGGCGTCGATCGCCTGGTGCTGATCCTCGCCGATACGCGGCACAACCGCGCCGCCGTGGCGGAGGCGGGCAACGCGCTGCGCGAGGCGTTTCCAGCCACGACGCGACAGGTGCTCGCCGCGCTGCGCGCCGGGAAGCTGCCGCCGGCCAACGGGATCGTGTTCCTGTGAGCAGCTGCCGCCGGTTCGGCGCCGTGCGCGCCTCCAGCCGCGTGTGCGCCTCCAGCCGCGTGTGCGCCTCCAGCCGCGTGTGCGTGCAGCGCACGAACGGGCGGAGTACAGCCCACCATTGGGGCTCCAGGACCGCTTCCCCCGACCCCCTGTGCGCCGGACGCAACGACTGACGGAGGAAACCGCTCTCGGCCGCTCGTTCGTGCGCCCCACGCAACGCGCCCCGCGCAACGCGTCCCACGCACCGCGTCCCACGCAACGCCCACCCCATCCCGCGCGCTCCCGCCTGGGGCAGGCTACCGTGGAGCCATGCCCGACCCTGACGCCCTGCTCCGCGACCTGAACGACGAGCAGCGCGCCGCGGCCACCGCGACGACCGGCCCGCTGGTCATCCTGGCCGGCGCGGGGACCGGCAAGACGCGCGTCATCAGCCATCGGGTGGCGTACGCCGCGGCGACCGGCGCGGCCGACCCGAAGCGGATGCTGGTCGTGACCTTCACCGACAAGGCGGCGGCCGAGATGCGCCAGCGCCTGCGCGCGCTCCACGTCCCGCAGGTCCAGGCCTCGACGTTCCATGCCGCCGCGCTCCGCCAGCTGGCGCACTTCTGGCCGCTGGCCCATGGCCGGCCGCTGCCCCGCGTGCTGGAGTCGAAGATCCCGCTGGTCGCGCCCCTGGCACGCTCCCTCCCCGGCGGCTACAAGTTCACGCCGGCCAAGGATCTGACCGATGAGATCGAGTGGGCCAAGAACCGGCGCATCGGTCCTGACGCCTACCTCCGCGAGGCGGCGGCAGCCAGCCGCACGCCGCCCATCCCACCCGACCTGATGGCCGGCCTCTACCGGCGCTACGAGCAGGCCAGGGAGCGCGCCGGGCGCATCGACTTCGAGGACATGCTGACCCGGGCGGTCGAGCTGTACGAGCGGGACGCGGAGGCCATCGGTCTGGTCCACCAGCGCTACGCGTGGTTCAGCGTGGACGAGTACCAGGACACCAACCCGCTCCAGGAGGCGCTGCTGCGGCTCTGGGTCGGCGACCGCCGCGACCTGTGCGTGGTGGGCGACCCGGACCAGACCATCTACACCTTCACCGGCGCCAGCGCCGACTACCTGACCGGCTTCGCCGAGCGCTGGACCGATGCGCGCGTGGTGCGCCTGACGACCAACTACCGCAGCACCCCGCAGGTGCTGGCCCTGGCCAACCGGCTGATCGCGGGCAAGGAGCTGCGCTCGGTGGGTGCCGACGGCCCCGAGCCGCAGCTTGTCGGCCACCGCACCGGCGAGGCCGAGCTGGCGGCGATCGTGGCCGCCGTGCAGGCCCTCCTGGCGGGTGGCACGCCGGCGACCGAGGTGGCGGTGCTGGTGCGCACCAACGCGCAGCTGGCACCGATCGAGGCGGCCTTCACCCGCGCCGGGGTGCCGTTCACCGTTCGCGGCGTGCGGTTCCACGCCCGCCCGGAGGTCCGCGCGGCGCGGGCGGCGCTGCGCTCCGGACGCCGCGCTCCCGGCAGCCTCACCGAGGCGGCCGTCGCGCGCTGGCGCGAGGAGCTCGGCTTCGACCCCGACGTCGAACCGGAGGCCGCAGCGGGTGCCGAGGCACGCGAACGACACGCCGCCCTGTCGACGCTGCTGGCCATTGCCCGTGAGCTCGAGTTTGCCTCGTCCTCCGCATCGGTGGCCGACCTGCTCGCCGAGCTCGACCGGCGCGACGCGGACGAGCGGGCCGCGGCCGAGGCGGGGATGGGCGTCACCCTCTCCACGCTCCACCGCGCCAAGGGGCTGGAGTGGGACGCCGTCTTCCTGCCGGCGCTCGAGGAGGGCACGCTGCCGATCCGCCAGTCCCTCGACGACCCCGCCGCCCTGGCCGAGGAGCGGCGCCTCCTGTACGTGGGGATCACGCGGGCACGCCGTGAGCTCGTGCTCTCGTGGGCCGTCACGCGGGCCAACGCCAACGGACGCGCCACGCCCACGCGACCGTCGCGGTTCCTCGCCCAGCTGCGCCCCGGCGGCGCGCCGGCGCAGGTGCGCAGCGCTCCCCGTGGTGCGGCCAGCGGGCCCGCCTTCGAGCCGGGTGAGCGCGTCACGCACGCGCGTCACGGGCCGGGGACGGTCACCACCACGTCCCGCAGCGGGATCGGCGTCCGCTTCGACAACGGCGTCGTGGGCAACGTCTCGCCGCCGACCCTCGCCCGAGAGGGCGACGAGCCGCTGGATGCCGCGGCCACCGACCTCCTGGAGCGCCTCACCGCCTGGCGCCTCGAACGTTCGCGCGCCGATGGCGTCCCGGCGTACGTCGTGGCCGACAACCGCACGCTCACCGCCATCGCGCGCGCCCGCCCGGTTTCGGAGGCGGAGCTGCTCGCCGTGCCGGGCATCGGTCCGGCCAAGGTGGACCGGTACGGCCAGGACCTGCTGCGCGTCGTCGGCGAACGCCCGTGAGCGGAGGGCGCCGCACCCCCGTGGTGGTGCGCCGGCGCACCGAGTCGCTCGCTCCGAGGGCTGCTGCCCCTTCCGGATGCCCGCCGCGCGGCGCATACTCGACGACCACTCCCGGGCACGCGGCCACGCCGCGACCCGCCCCCGGCGAAGCCTGCTGCCCGCTTGCCGATCCAACCTCGCCACGAGGAGGAGCCCAGGTGCAGCACACGCAGCGGCGACGCATCAGCAGCCTGCTGATCGCGACCGCACTCACCATCCTGCTGACGACACCCGCCGGCGCATTCGTGCCGGACACCGAGGTCACCGTCGGCAGCCCGTCAACTCCCTTCAGCCAGAACAAGCAGAACGAGCCCGCCCTGGCGGTGGACCCGAGCAACCCCAGCGTCCTCGTCTCGGGTGCCAACGACAACATCGACCTCGAGGCGTGCAATGCCGGCACCGCGAACACCTGCCCGTTCACCTTCGGCGTCGGGGTGACCGGCGTCACCTTCTCGCTGGACGGCGGCACCACCTGGGTCCAACCGACGTACACCGGCTACTCGGCGCGCAACTGCCTCGGCGACCCCAACCCGGCGGTGACGACCGATGTCTGCGTCCCCAATCCGGCGGGCCCCATCGGCACGCTGCCGTGGTACTACGAGAGCGGCCTGGTGGCCAACGGCGACCCGATCGCCGTCTTCGGGCCGCGGCCTGACGCCAATGGCGACTTCTCGTGGGACAACGGCTCGCGACTCTACTTCAGCAACATCGCCACCAAGTTCAGCGCCGCCTCGGACCGCGAAGGGTTCAAGGGCTTCGGCGCCATCGCCGTCTCGCGCACCGACGACGTCGCCGCCGCGGCCGCCAACGACAAGAACGCCTGGATGCCTCCGGTCATCGTGACCAAGCAAAACGCAGCGGTCTTCGAGGACAAGGAGGAGATGTGGGCCGATAACGCGGCCACCAGCCCCCACTTCGGCAACGTCTACGTCTGCAACGTCGCCTTCCGCGGTGCCGGGGGCGCCGAACCGGTGGTGATGGCCCGCTCCACCGACGGCGGCGACACGTGGGAGCAGCGACAGATCACCCAGGCCGCCAACGCCGTGGCCGAGGGTCGCGCGGGCGGGCGCCAGGGCTGTGTCATCCGCACCGACAGCCAGGGCGTGGTGTACGTCTTCTGGGCGGGGAGCCTCAAGGGCGCCAGCGTCCAGTACCTGTCCCGGTCCTTCGACGGCGGCGTCTCGTACGAGCGCCCGCGCGCCGTGGCGACCGTCAACGAGGTCGGCGCCTTCGACCCGGTGCAGGGTCGCTTCACCATGGACGGGGTGGCCGGTGCCCGCAGCGGCAGCAGCTTCCCGACGGTCAGCATCGCCAACGGCGCCCCGACCGGGATCGGCGCACCTGACACCATCGTGCTCGCCTGGCCGGATGCCACCGGTGGGCTCAACGACGAGCAGGTGCTGATCCAGGCCTCGACCGATGGCGGCGACACCTGGAGCGCACCGGTCGTCGCCTCCCCGGCGGCCGATCGACCCGACTATGCCAACGTCGCCATCTCACCGGATGGTGCCGACGTGTACCTCGTCTACACCAACCACCTGGACCCGTGGCGGGCCTCGACCGCCGACGCCCGCCGCATGCAGGGCGTGGTGCTGCACGGCAGCGGCAACCTGACCGGGTGGACCGTCCTGCACCGCGGCGCCATCGGCGACAACCGGGGGTCGAGCGCCAACGGCCTGGTCACCGAGTTCCTCGGTGACTACAACTACGCGGTGGCCACCAACGACTTCGGCGGCGCCGTGTGGGTCGACGTCCGCAACGCGGCCGTCTGCCCGGCGATCAACGCCTACCGGCAGTCGCTGGTGGACGGATCGCCGATCACCCGGCCGGCACCCCAGCAGGACTGCCCGGCCACCTTCGGCAACACCGATATCTTCGGCGGCACGTACGCGGATCCAACGCCGTAGCGCAGCCGCGCAGCTTGTAGCAGAGGCGGGGTCTCCGGACCCCGCCTCTTCGCGTCCCCGGCCGCAGCGCCCCGGCAGCCCGGCCCACATGGCCCGCCCGCGAGGGGGCCATGTGGCGGTCACATCGGTCCATTGGGCCCGTGCGGCAGGCACCCCGCACCGCCGACCCTGTCATCAGCCAATCATTCATACGACCCGGACAGGGTTCAGCGAAAGGGATCTTCCAATGACCACACGGTTGCGGGGCCTCGGCATTGCCCTGGCGGTCATCGGCATCGTCTTCGTGGCGGCCGGTGCCTTTGCCTTCATCAAGGCGCAGGAAGGGACCAGCTCCCTGAACGCCTTCAGTGCCGCTCAGAACGTCAAGCTCAGCTACAACGAGGATGGCCAGCTGACCGACCGCGGCGAGACCGCCGGCGCGCAGGCCATCATGTCGCTGCTCAAGGACGACTGGAAGTACCCGGTCGCCGAGGGCGACCTCAACCCCAACGACCCGCTCGTCAACACGGCCAGCGAGTACATGTACCAGATGGCGACGGTCGCGTATCACACCCTCAACTCGACGCAGACGATCGTGCTCGATGAGCCGGTCGAGTACAAGGGCGAGACCTTCGCCGCCGGCGAGTACGAGTTCGCGGTCGACGGCCGCTACTGGGCCGACTTCGACCGGCAGCACCCGATCGAGGGTCCGGCACGCGCACAGGCATGGACCGGCACGGCCCACGCGCTGATCGCGGAGCTGGGTGTCGGCACCGCCACCGCCTCGGCCCTGCAGCTGGCCCTGGCCCTGGCAGGCCTCTTCGCCGGCGTGGGCGCCACGGTCTTCCTCACCGGGATCGGCCTGGTGTGGGCGACCCGCGCCGAGACCGTCCCGGTCCCGGTCCTCCGCCCCGCGGGCCTGACCGCCTGACCAGCCCAGACCGATGGCCGCCTGCGGCGGCCCTCACCAGACCCCGAGCGGGCCCGCCGGCAGCATGGCGGGCCCGCTTCGTCGTGGGACCGGATCGGTGCTCTGTCCGGTGCCTGAGCCCTGCGGTTGTCCCGGAGCGGTCCTAACGGCGAAGATGCCGGCCCAACCTGGCAGAAAATTGCCCCGGCCCGCACCAAGCGGACACGCAGACGCCTGTTCCGCCCTCTTCTTGTCCGTTAGGACCGCCAGGGAGCAACTCGAATGACCGGCGCGCCTACTGGACCGTCCCCTCCGCGGACGCACGCCAGCCGGTCGCCGCGGCCAGCGTGCCGACCGCCCCGAGGAGCGGCACCAACGCGACCACCAGCATGGCGACCGGGATGCTGGCCGCGTCGACCAGCAGGCCCATCAGCACCGGCCCGCCACCGAAGGCGAGGTCGAGGAACACGCTGACCGTCCCGAATGCCGCGCCGCGCTCCGCGGGCTGGACGCGGGCCATCATCTCGGCGAAGAAGGCCGGCGTGAGGAACGCGACCCCGACCGCCATGATCGCGGCGCCGATGACCAGCCCGCCCACCGACCGCTCGAGGCCGGTGACCGCCATCCCGACCGCCACCGCCAGCAGCGCCACGCCGGCCAATCGGTACGGCGGCACGCGGTCCGGCAGGCGCGCGAACAGCACGCGGCAGCCGACCACGACGAGGCCGAAGACCAGCAGCACCGGTCCCGAGGCCGCCATGCCCAGGTCGCTGCGCCCGTAGATCGGTACGAAGGCCAGGAACCCCGCCATGGCGGCGACGCCCGCGAAGAGACCGATCGACTGCCACAGCACGCCGCGGTGGATGAGCACGAACGGCTCGGCGCCGCCCGGCGCGGCGCGCCCGGTCAGCGGCAGCCGCCACGACACCACCGCGGCGAGCGCCGACAGGAACGCGGCGCCGCCCCACGCCAGCTCGTACCCGCCCACGCCCAGCAGCCACTCCCCGAGGACCGGGCCCAGGGCGATGCCGGAGTAGAGCGCCAGCGAGTTGAAGCTCAGCGCCTCCCCGGCGCGTCCCGGCGGGGCGAGGTCGGCGAGCATCGCGAACCCGGCGACGAAGAAGAGCGCCTCGGCCACGCCGAGCACCAGGCGCAGCGCGACGAGCACCGCCAGGTCGGTGGTCACGATGTGCGCCGCGATCCCCACCGCCGCCAGCAGCGCCCCGAAGATCAGCAGCGGCCGCCGTCCGCGTCGGTCGGCCTCGCGCCCGCTCCACGGCCGCAGCAGCAGCGCCGTGACGCTGAACGCACCGATGGCGATCCCCACCCCCACCGGATCCGCGCCCAGCGGGCCCTCGGCGAAGAGCGGCGTCACCTGGATCAGGATCCCGGCCGCCACGAAGTAGGCGAGCTCTGCCAGGCCGAGGGCCAGGAACGGCCCGGTGAACAGGCGCGAGGGCGGCATTCCGGCTCCGGCGGCACCCATCTCGGCGCCAGCCTACGCGCACCGCTTCCGCCTGGCCAGAGGCGGGTGTAGGCTCGCCATCCAACCGTTCACCACGAGGTCCCGAGCCATGCCCAAGTACCTCATCATCGGCAGCTACACCGCCCAGGGCGCCAAGGGCGTCCTGAAGGAGGGCGGCACCGCACGACGCGACGCCGCCAGGCAGGTCATCGAGTCGGTCGGCGGCTCCGTCGAGGCCTTCTACCTCGCGTTCGGCGCCGACGACTTCTATGTCCTCGCCGACTTCCCCGACCACGCCGCCGTGACGGCCGCCAGCCTCACCGTCGGCGCCAGCGGAGCCGCGAGCCTGCGGACCGTCGTCCTCATCACCCCCGAAGAGGCCGATGCCGCCACGCGCCTGACCCCGAACTACCGCCCGCCGGGCGCCTGACCCGGCCGATTCTTCAGCTGGTCGTCGCCAGCTCGGCGGCGGCCAGCCTGAGGACCGCCACCTCGGTGGCCTCGGAGCGGCCACGCAGGTCGAGCCGTCGGCGCTCGACGCCATCCAATGCCAGGCCGGCCCCCTGCACGGTCCTGTCCGTCACCAGCACCTCGCCGCGCCGCGCCGCCGAGGCCAGGCGCGCGGTGACGTTGACGTTGTCACCGAGTGCGGTGAACTCCACGTGGTCAGCGCCGCCCACCACGCCGACGAAGGCGATGCCGGTGTTGACACCGATACCGATGGGCACCCAGGGCGCATCGGTGTCACTGCCAGTGGCGCGCAGGAGGGCGAGCGCGGTGTCGACGCCGCGGCGCGCGTGGTCCCCGCCGGCCAACGCCGGCACGAAGATGCCGATCACCTCGTCGCCGACGAACTTGTCGACGATCGCCTCGTGCTCGATCAGCACCCGCGCCGCCGTGTTGTAGAAGCGGTCGAGCAGGCGACGGAACTGCGAGGCGGTCATCGATTCGGCCAGCTGGGTCGACCCGCGGATGTCGGCGAACAGCAGGGTGCAGTCGATCTCGGCGCCGTCGCGGTTGCGGTACAGGTACTTGAAGCACCCCGCGCAGTACTGCGAGTTGCCCTGCCAGCGCCCCTTGCCGATCAGCCGCATCAGCGGCCCGCCCGGGGGCCCGAACGGTGAGTTGCACATCTTGCAGCGTGGCGCGCTGGGGATCGTCCGCCAGAAGCGGCGCAGTCGCCGGGCCCGCGTTCCGATGCGCAGATCGGCCCGAGCCAGGCGTCCGGGGTCGTTGGATCCCGGCTCGGGTTCGAGGTCGCGGTCGCTGTCGCGGTCGGACGGCGGTTCGAGAGGATGCATGCCGGAGGCCATTGTCCCGCGCCGGGCAACCCACCCCAGTGCGACCATGTCGCCGGACGCAGCGGGCCCTGCCCGGTTGCTCCCCAGCGGTCCTAACGGACAAGTTCCGCCCGAAAGCTGCCCTTCGTTGGCCGCCTGGACCGCTCCAGGACAACTCTCGGCCAACCAACCGTCCCAACGTGGCCGTTAGGACCGCTGCAGAACAACTCACGGCCGAGCCGAACTACCAGTCCGGCTGGGTGCCCTCCGTTTCCCACAGCACCTCGCCGCTCGCCGCGTCGACGACCTGGATGAGCGGCTCGGGATAGGCCACGTCCACTGCGATCCGCTCCCCGTCCGGCGACCACGCGACCGACGATCCGGAGGCGCCCGACCATAGCTCCTCTGCCTCCCGGTCGATGACCGCCCAGAGCGGCATCGCCTC
>DASSPJ010000033.1:0-6916 GCA_035699665.1 Candidatus Limnocylindria bacterium | reverse complement strand
GGGGTGCAGGTGTTCGACCGCGTAGCGCAGGGCCGGCTCGAGCGGCTGCCCGGGGACGAGCAGGTAGCCGGTCGGCAGGTCGGGGTCGAGTGCCCGCGACTCGTCGATCGCGCGCTCGTCGAAGCTGATGAGGCTGACGCGGCCGGCCGCGCGCGCCGGGTGACCGCGCAGCGCCTCGACGGCCGGTGCCACCGCCGCGCGGGCCTTGATCTCGACCACCAGCCCCACTCCCTCGGGGAGCCAGTCGAGCACCTCGCCGAAGGTGGGCACGCGCAGGCCACGCCCGCGGAACGGGTGGTCGCCATCCGGACCGGCGAAGGTCGCGCCGGCATCGGCCTCACGGATCTCGTCCATGCGCAGCGCGGCGACCGAGCCGGTGCGATCGGTGGTGCGCTCGAGGGTGTCGTCATGGATCACCGCCAGCTCGCCGTCGGCGGTCAGGTGCAGGTCCAGCTCGATCGCATCGGCCCCCTGCTCGACGCCGAGCTCGAACGAGGGGAGCGTGTTCTCCGGGCGGTGCTGGCTGGCGCCGCGGTGGGCGACGACGATCGTCATGGCCGGACCTCCTGTCGGTAGGCGTCGAGGGCCTCCTCGGCCGTGTCGTCCGGCGCCGGCGGCGGCTCCGGCACCCCGCGCACGATGAGCACTCCGATGACCATCAGCACGAGCAGCGAGAGGATGGCGACCTGGTAGGCCACCGGGCCGATGCGCTCCGGGTCGAGGACGAAGATGATCGCGCCGTACATCAGCGGCCCGATGACCGCGGACAGCTTGCCGGCCAGGCCGTACAGCCCGAACATCTCGCCGACCTCGTCGGGCCGCGTGAGGCGCAGCAGGTACAGCCGATCGGTGACCGCCACCCCGCCGAGCCCGCTGCCGAGGATCACGCCGGCGATCAGGAACGGGATCTTGGCCAGGAAGAGGCCGATGATCAGCAGGCCGACGGTCCACGAGGCGAGGACGAGCATGAGCGTGCGCTTGGGACCGATGCGGTCGCACAGGAATCCCCAGCCGAAGCTGGCGAGGACCGCCGCCACGGTCAGCCCGATGAGCACGAACCGCGCCTCGGTGCTGCTGAACCCGACGGCGTGGATGGCGAACAGGCTCATCACCGCGATGGCGGTGTTGATCGGGTCGGAGTAGAAGAAGCGCCCGACGATGAAGCGCAGCAGTCCGGGGCGCGCCCGCGCGTGCTGGATCGTCGTCCGCAGCTGGCCGATCGAACCGATCGCGTCAGCCATCCGGAAGCGTCCCCGGGGACCCGTGCCGGCGCGCTCGTGGACGAGGGCGAAGATGGGGATGGCGAAGACGGCGAACAGGGCGGCCACCAGCACGAAGCTGGCGGCCGTGGTGTCGCCGCCATCGGTCACCGTGAGGCCGTACAGCAGGCCGGCGACGATGGTGCCCAGGTAGCCGAGCGCCACGCCGACCCCGGAGAGGCGCCCGCGCGCGGCCGGCAGCGCGACATCGGGGAGCAGGGCGTCGTAGTAGATGAGCGCCGCCTGGTAGGCGAAGTTGGCGATCGCGAAGGCGAGCAGCCCGAGCCCGATGTCGACGAAGCCGATGAGCGCGGTCGGCACGACGCACAGCACCGTGAACACCAGCAGGTAGCCCTTCCGGCCACCGGTGCGGTCGCTCATCGCGCCGAGCACCGGCGACACGAGGGCGTTGAGGAGGACCGACGCGCTGCTCGCGACCGTGAAGGCCACGGTGCCGTTCGTCTCGCCCAGGAAGCTGGTCGCCCAGGGCCCCATCGCGAAGCTGACGATGGCGAAGCTGAAGATCGTGTTCGCGAAGTCGTAGAGGGCCCAGGCAAGGCCCTCGACCGAGCTCCCCGAGCGGGTCAGGCTGCCGAGCCCGCGTGCCCGGCGGGCCGGGGCGAGGGCGGTCACGCGCCGATCATACCGATGCCCGCGCCGCCGCCGCGGCCTCCCCCAGCCGCGCCACCGCCTCGACGGTACGCGGCCAGAGGTGGACCACCAGGTGCGAGACGCCGAGCGCCGCGTAGCCGGCCAGCGCGGCGCCGATCTCGGCGGTCGACCCGGTGATGGCCGACGCCGGCCGATCGTCACCACCGCCCTCGCCGATGGCCACGAAGACGCCGGCGGTGAGGACCAGCGTGTCGCGATCGCGCCCCGCCGCGTCGAGCGCCGCGTGGAGCCGGGCGATCCGCTCGCGCAGCTCGTCGGCGGCCTCCGGCCGTCCGTACCACGCCGCGTTCCACTGGTCGGCGTGGCGCGCCACCAGGGAGAGCATCCGCGGCCTCTTGCCGGCGATCAGGATCGGGATCCCGTCAGGACGCGGGCCCGGCGGCACGATCTCGGCGTCGGCGGCGCGCTGCCAGCGGCCGGCGTAGGTGGCCCGCCCCGTGCGCAGCAGCGGCCGGATGATCTCCATCGCCTCGGCGAACTGGCTCACCCGGTGGTCGTACTCGTAGCCGAAGGCATCGAACTCGGGCTCGTGCCAGCCGCATCCCAGGCCCAGGATCAGGCGTCCGCCGCTGATCTCGTCGAGCGTGGTCGCCATCTTGGCGGTGAGGGCCGGGTTGCGGAACGGGACGCACAGCACCAGCGGACCGATCTCCACCCGGCGCGTGATGGCGGCCACCGCGGCGAGGACGGTCCACGCCTCGTGGATGCCCTGCGTGCCCTCCTCGTCGGGGTCGCGGAACAGCAGGTGGTCGGCGCACCAGACCGAGTCGAGGCCGCCCTCCTCCGCCGCGATCGCCATGTCGCGGAAGGGGGTCCATCGGTCGGCGCCGCGGAGGAGCTCCTGCTGCCCGATGGGCAGCATCAGGCCGATCTTCACGGCGTGATGCTACGCTGCGCCCGCTGCCTCACACGATCGATCTGGAGCCACTCCCCCGAGCATGCGCACCAAGCTGCTGGCCGTGGGCCTCGCCGCCGCCGGCCTCCTCTCCGCCGCGATCGCGGCGATCGCCGTCTGGCGTCGCATGGGCGCCGATGCCGTGCCGCCCGCGTCGCCGATCGTCCCGCCGCGTCGCGACGAGCCGGCGTCCGTTGCGCCGCGTTCCCCGGTGAGTTCCCCGCCGGTCGCCTCCGCGCCGGTTGATCCGCCGCCCGACCGCATCGCGCACAACGGCCTCTTTGCCGCCCTGGGTCGCGCCACCTACCGCTGGCGCCGCTGGCTGCCGATCGCCGGCCTGGCGGTCGTGATCGGCCTCAACGTATGGGCCTCGACGGGGGCGGGGCGCCTCAGCCAGGGCGGCTGGCAGGTCGCCGGGTCGGAGGCCGCGCGCGCCGAGGCGCTGCTCGCCGCGCGCTTCGGCGAGCAGCTGTCGAGCATCATCGTCCTCTTCACCGATCCGGCCGGCGACGCCGGCTCCGACGCGTTCCAGGCCACCGTCGCGGACGCCGTGGCGCCGCTCGCCGGCGAGCCGCTCGTCGACGAGATCGTCACCTACGCGGACATCGGCGACCCGGCGCTGCTCAGCGAGGACGGCCGCCGCACCTTCGCCCTGGTCCGCCTCACCGAGGAGATGGAGGACGCGGTCGACGACGTCGAGCACCTGGTCGGCCTGATCGACGAGCCCGACGGCGTCGAGACGATCGTGACCGGCATCCCGGTCATCCAGCACGAGTTCAACGAGGCCGTCGAGCGCGACCTCCTCCAGGCGGAGATGATCAGCCTGCCCATCGCGCTGCTCATCCTGCTGGCGGTGTTCGGGACGGTGGTCGGCGCGGCGCTGCCGCTGGTGATCGCCGGCATGGCCCTGCCGACCTCGATCGCGGTCATCGGCCTGCTCGCCAACGTCACCGAGATGAGCATCTTCGTCACCAACGTGACCACCATGATCGGCCTGGCACTGTCGATCGACTACGCGCTGTTCATGGTCAGCCGCTTCCGCGAGGAGCTGCGCCATCGGTCCGTCGCGGATGCGGTCGAGCACACCATGGCGACGGTGGGCAAGGCGGTGGCGATCAGCGGGGTGGCGGTGGCCATCGGCCTGGCCAGCCTGACCGTCTTCGAGTCGCCGGCCCTGCGCAGCATGGGCCTGGGCGGGATCATCACCGTGGTGTCGACGCTCGTGTTCGGGCTCACCGTCCTGCCGGCGCTGCTCGGCATGCTCGGCCCTCGGGTGAACCGCCTGCGCGTGCCGCTGCCGCGCTCCCTGCGCCTCATCGAGGACGACGCCGTGGCGGCCGACGCGCGGCACGGCCACGGGGTGTGGAGCCGGATCGCGCGGCGTGTCATGCGGCGGCCGCTCTTGGTCGCGACACCGGTGCTGCTGGTCCTCGTCCTCGCCGGGCTGCCGTTCTTCGGCATCCAGCTGTCGACCGGCGGCAACCTCGACGACCTGCCGCCGTCGGAGAGCGTCACCGGGTTCCGGATCATCGCCGACGACTTTCCCGGCGGCGGGAGCGATCCGATCGAGGTGGCGGTGCGCACCGATGGGCCGGTGCTGACCGACGGCGCGGTCGATCCAGCGCTGATCGCCGACCTGGAGGGCTATGTCGCCGACCTGCGCGACGTGGAGGGGGTCGACGACGTGACCAGCCTGCTCGACCCGCCGCCCGGGATGGACGAGGCGACGTATCGCCAGCTCATCACCCTGCCGGAGGCCCAGCGGCCGGCGGAGACGGCGGGCCTGGCGCCATGGCTGGAGCGGACGACCGCCGACGACGTGACGCGCGTCGACGTCTTCAGCCCGCGGCTGCCCGACTCGGCCGATGGACGCGCGCTGGTCGACGCGGTGCGCGCCGTGCCGGGCCCGGTCTCGGCGGAGGAGGTCCTCACCGCCGGCCTATCGTCCCGGTCGCGCGACTTCATGGCGAGCTTCGCCCACTCGGTGCCCTACGCGGTGGCGATCGTGGTGGGGGTCACCGGTGCCGTCCTGTTCCTGACCTTCGGCTCGATCTTCCTGCCCCTCAAGGCAGTGCTGATGAGCCTGCTCAGCATCACGGCCAGCTTCGGCGCGCTGGTCTGGATCTTCCAGGACGGCCACCTCGCCGGCCCGCTCGGCTTCGACCCGTCGGGGACGATCATCGCCAGCACGCCGATCCTGATGTTCGCGATCCTGTTCGGCCTGTCGATGGACTACGAGGTGCTGCTCCTGTCCCGGATTCGCGAGCGGTACCTGGCCACCGGTGACAACACCCGCGCCGTGGCCGAGGGGATCGGGATCACCGGCGGGATCATCACCGGCGCTGCGCTCATCATGGTCGCCGTCTTCGGCGCGTTCGCGCTCTCGTCGGTCACGCTCATCAAGGCGCTCGGCTTCAGCATGGCGCTGGCGGTGCTCATCGACGCGACCATCGTGCGCGGCATCCTGGTGCCCGCCTTCATGCGGGTCATGGGGCGCGTCAACTGGTGGGCGCCCGCCTGGATCCAGCGCCTCGTGTCCCGGCTGGGGCTCTACGAGGGTGCGGCCGATGCGCCGCCGGCCCGCGCGGAGCCCGCCTCCGGGCCGGCGTGATGTCCCGCGCCGACCTCGAGCGCCTGACGGACCGATGGCGCCGCCGGCACGATGCGGCGCGGCCGGCGCTCGCCGACCGCGCGCCGATGGCCGCCGAGCGCGCCGCCCTGGCGTCCCGCGCGTTCCCGCACCGCAAGGTCACGCCGACGGCCTATGTGGCCGCCCACGGCGACGACATGGCCGGCTTCACCTACGACGACGAGCGCCACCCGGACCCCGCGCTCGACGCCTGGCTGGTCGAGGTCGGGCAGCTCCTCGCCGCGCGCCGGCGGTGATCGCCTCGCCGCCCACGCCGCCCTGGGCGCTGGCGCTGGTCGAGCGGGTCTGCGCGGAGGCCGGCGCGGGGATCCCGACCCGGCTGCGCTGGGCGCGGCGCGACCGTGAGCGGTCGTCGGGCGTGACGCGCCATGCCACGGGGTATGTCGGGATCGTGGCCGGCAGCGATGCCGAAGATGCCCGACAGACGCTGCTCCACGAGCTGGCGCACTGGATCGCACCGCCGCCCGGTCGGGGCCGCCGCGGGGCGAAGCACCACGACCGGCGCTTCTACGCCACCGCCTTCGCGCTCTATGCCCGCCACGGCGGTGACCCGGCCGCGGCGCTCGAGCGCGAGGCCGCGCGCTATCCGAGCGCCATCGGCCACGCCCGGGCGCTGGGGATCGCCGGGGCGGATGCCGCCTGGCGTCAGCGACGCGCCGCCCTCCGTGCGGCGCGACCGTCGCGCCCGCTGCGCGTGCTGGTGCCGGAGCACGCGGTCCGGCTGGCCCGCGACGGCCGGTGGCACGTCTGCGCCACGTGCGGGGCACGCATCGTGGGGGTCACCCTGGCACGGCTGCTGCGGGCTCGGCGGCCGACCCTGCGCCACGTCCTGCTGACCCGCCGCTGACCGCGTCCAGCTCGCCGGGCCGGTGGACCGCTGCGAGCGCCCTGTGCGGGCGCATAGCCATATCGGGCCATACCGAGTGACGCGGTCGTCACGATAGGGTGCGCCCACCTCACACCTCCGGAGCCGTGACGAGAGCCGCAATCAACGATCCGGCCAGCGCGACCCTGCCCGTCGGCGGGCGCCGCGCCGCGCGCGTCGGCCCAACGCGTCTCCCGGTGGTCGAGTCCAGCCTGAGCACGCGTCGCCTCGCGCTCCTCGGCGTGGCGAGCCTGATCGGTCCGGCGGCGCTCATGCTGGAGGTCTCGGTGGCGCGCGGTGCCGACGTGCCGCTGGGGATCGCGCCCTTGATCGTCACGGCGCTGGTGCTGGTGCGGCTGAACGGTGTGACGGCGGCGTTGCGGCAGAGTGAGCTGCGCTTCCGCTCGCTGGTCCAGAACGCCAGCGACGTCACGGCCATCCTCGCGGTGGACGGCACGACCCTGTACGAGAGTCCGGCCGTGTCGCGTGTCCTCGGCTACCGCCCCGACGAGCTCACCGAGCGCAACGGGCTCGACCTGGTGCATCCCGAGGACGCGACGTACATGTCGCAGCTG
>DASSPJ010000032.1:0-3637 GCA_035699665.1 Candidatus Limnocylindria bacterium | reverse complement strand
CCCGGATCGAGCAGATCGGTCGCACCGTCGCCGTCGTTGTCGATGCCGTCCGCGCAGTCGTCCGGCACCGGCGTCGGGGCTGGCGTGGCCGTCGGCGTGGCGGACGGCGTCGCGGTCGATATCGGTGTGGGCGTGGCGGTCGCGGCGGGTGTCGCGGTCGCCGCGGGGGTGAGTGGTGGAGACGGATCGGCCGTGCGCGTCGGTGCGACCGTCCCGGGCGCCGGTGTGCGGAACGCGGTGGGCCCCGCCGACGCCTCCGCAACGGAACTCGAGGCGCTCGGCGCAGGCGTGGCGGTGGCCGTGGGGGGCGTGGTGCCACCCACGACCAGGTTCAACGAGCTGCCGGCGCTGGGGACCGGTGTGCCCGTGGCGGCCAGGATCTGCTGCTCCGCCGTACGCGGAGCACGGAGCAGCGCCGGTGCCGCCAGGGCACCGGCCGTCACGGCGATGACCACCACGACCGCTCCCATCGCGAAGGCCGGCCGCCCGGCGCGGGCCGGCGCTGTGGCTCCCTGCAGGGAGGGCGGCGCCGGCGCCGCACCCAGGTCGACATACGCGAGGCTGTCGAGCGCGGCCGCCTTGCGCAGGCATTCGCCGCACACCGACGCGTGGATCGCTGCGTCCCGCGGCGGATCGCCGGCCGCGCCCGAGCGGAGCCACGCATCGAAGCGGTCGTGCAGGTCGGGGCCGGGCATCAGGTGCTCGCTCCCATCGCCCGCGAGGCCACCAGCTCGAGACGCTCGGCGATCGACCCGGGTCGGGCGCGGTCGCCATCGGGGCGCACGTAGCGGGCGAGGTAGCGGCTCCGCGCCCGCCCGGCCGCCCGCCGGGCCGCGGGGACGGAGAGGCCCAGGATGACGGCGACGTCCGCGTCGCCGAAGCGCTCGATGTCGGTGGCGATGAGCGCGGCGCGCTGCGCAACGTCGAGCCCCGCGAGCGCCCGGCCGGTTGCCTCGTCGATCCCGATCCGGCTGAGCGCCGCGCTCCCTCCCTCGGCGGACGAGGTACCGCGCGCCGCCCCGCGCCGGGCGCGCCGGAGGAGCTCGGCACGCAAGGCGGCGGCAGCTCGCTCGGGATGCCGCAGGCGCGGCGCCTCGGCGGCCAGATGGGCCAACGTTTCGGCGGCCAGGCGGCTGGCATCGGCGCGGTTCCCGAGCAGCAGGGCGAGCGCGAAGCCGTGCAGCCGTGCGCCGTGCACGTCGCGGAACGCGGCACGCAGCAGCTCGGCGTCGGTCTCGCGTTCGGGCATCGGTCTCCGGTGTGCGGCTGCGTGAGGTCTGGGTGGGTCCGGTGGGGAGTGTAGCGGTGCTCGCAAGCCGGACGGGAGCGGCGCCGAGCGGGGCCAGCACCTTGACAAGGTGGTAGAATGATCTGCGTACCCTTGACAAACCCCTTGACAACATTCCACCCCCTCACCGGAGCAGCTTCCGCGTGACCTCGTCCGGCGTCGTCGCCGAGATCAAGTCGAAGCTCAGCGTGCTCGAGGTCGTCGGCGAGACGGTCCAGCTGAAGCGCGCCGGCTCCGCCTACAAGGGGCTCTGCCCCTTCCACGCCGAGAAGACCCCGTCGTTCGTGGTGACCCCGGACCGGGAGACGTGGCGGTGCTTCGGCTGCGGCGAGGGTGGGGACATCTTCACCTTCATCATGCGCCGGGACGGCCTCGACTTCCGTGAGGCGCTGGAGCGACTCGCCGAGAAGGCCGGCGTCGAGCTCTCCGAGCGCACCGCGCGCGAGGATCGGCAGCGCAAGCGCCTCCGCGAGGCCCTCGAGGCGGCCGTCGCGTGGTACCGGGAGGTCTTCCTCCAGGCCGCCCAGGCGGAGCGGGCGCGCGCCTACCTGGCCGATCGCGGGCTGACCGATGCGACGCTCGAGCGTTTCACCATCGGCTACGCCCCGAACACGTGGGACGCGCTCACCAGGCGCCTGGTCGCCAAGGGGTTCAGCAACGCGGAGATGATCGGCGCGGGGCTGGCCAGCCCCTCGAAGCGCGGCGGCGTGATCGACAAGTTCCGCGGTCGCATCATCATCCCCATTCGCGATCATTCCGGGCGGGCGACCGGGCTGGGCGGGCGCATCATGCCCGGCGCCGAGGGACCGAAGTACCTGAACTCGCCGGCCACCCTGCTGTTCGACAAGAGCCGCACCCTCTACGGGATCGACCTCGCCCGCGCCTCGATCCGCCGCGAGAAGCTGGCGGTGATCGTCGAGGGCTATACCGATGTGATGGCCGCCCACCAGGCCGGCTTCACCAACGTGGTGGCCAGCCTCGGCACTGCGCTGACGCGCGGCCAGGTCGAGCTCGCCACCCGCTATGCCGATGCGGTGGCCCTGGCCTACGACGTCGACCTCGCCGGCGAGGCGGCCACGCAACGCGGCCTCCTCGAGGAGCTCGGGCCGGACCAGGCGGTGAGCAAGGTGCGCGTGGTGCGCATCCCGGCCGGCAAGGATCCGGACGAGCTGATCCGGACCGATCCGGAGGCGTGGCGCACGGCGGTCGCCGAGGCGCCTGCAGTGCTCGACTACTTCATGGACCGCGCCGTCGCCGCGGTCGACACCTCGACCGTCAACGGCCGCCGCGAGGTCACGCGACGCGTGCTCGGCGTGCTGCGGCGCGTCGGCGACCCGCTGGAGCGGACGCTGTACCTTCAGCGCCTGTCGCGGATCGTCGACGTCGACGAGAAGGTGCTCGCCGACAGTCTCGCGGCGACCCCCGCCCCGGCACCCCGCCGCGAGCCGGTGGCCGCCGAGGAGCGGCGCGAGCACGTCAGCGCGGGCCTGCCGCCGCTTGAGGCGGAGACGCTTCGCCTGCTGCTCCGCCACCCGGGGACCACGGACGAGCTGGAGACGGACGCGCTGCCCTTCCGCGACGCGGTGGCGGCGGCGCTGGCGCGGGCGTGGCGCTCCCGCGGAACCGGAGAGGCGACCGGCGAGGCGCTCGAGGCGTTCGTCGCCGGGCTCGACCCCGCGACCGCCGAGCTGGCGCGCGACCTGCTGGCCGAAGTGCGGGCCGACACCGGCCCACGCCTCGAGCCCGATGCGGCGCGTGACGCATTGCGTGGCTGCCTGCGGCGACTCCGCGTGCAGCGCATCGAGGAGACCATCCGGGACGGACGGCTCCTCATGGATGAGGCCGACCGCGAGGGGGACGCGGCCCGGGTCCTCGAGCTCGAACGACAGATGACCGACCTCGGCCGCGAGAAGGCCGAGCTCACCAGGACGACACGCGAGCCGGCAACCGCCGGCCCCAGGAGGAGCTGACGCCGTGGCAACCACGACCAGGAACCGCCCCGCCGTGACCACGGCGAAGGCGACCGCGACGGCCGCCGCCACGAAGCCGGCGGCGCCGAAGAAGGAGACACCCACGAAGGCGACCATCACCAAGCCGGCGGCCAAGGCCGCGACGGCGAGCACGACGACCCCGGCGCGCAAGGCGGCGGCCACCAAGGCGGCGGCCACCAAGGCAGCGGCCGCGAAGACGGCAGCGACCAGGGCGGCAGCCCCCAAGGCACCCGCCGCGAAGACGGCAGCCCCCAAGGCACCGGCCGCGAAGACGGCAGCAGCGCCGAAGAAGCCCGCGGCAGCCCCCAGGGTGGCCGCGACGGGCAAGCCAACTCCGGCGACGAAGGGCGCCGCCGCG
>DASSPJ010000031.1:0-7788 GCA_035699665.1 Candidatus Limnocylindria bacterium | reverse complement strand
CGCGTCACGACGGCCGAGGTGCGCAGCGGACGCCTCGTCCTGACCGGACCGGCGGTCGAGCTGACGTTCCTGCGTGGCGACGGATGAGGCCACCCGACGCGGCGCATGCGCGCGAATCCGCTGGACCGGGCGGGAACCGGCAGGGCATCATGGCGGACGACGTTCCGAAGCAGCCTCACGAGCACCCGCTCACGACACACAGCACGCACGCACGCATGAGGGAGGTCCCATCCATGTCCAGGTCTCTGTTGTCCATGGTCGCGCTGGTCATTCTGGCGCTCGTCGCCACCGCCTGCGGTGAGGTGACGCCCACGCAGCCGAGCGGCTCGGGAGTCGCGAGCCAGAGCGCCGCCGCCAGCGAGGCGTCCGAGGCGCCCACGCCGGCGCCGCCACCCCCCGACGGTCGCCTGGCCCTGGTCCTGGAGCGCGGCACGCTGATCTGCGGCGTGAACGGCAGCCTCCCTGGCTTCAGCTTCCTCGACGAGAGCGGCGAGGCCACCGGCTTCGACGTCGATTACTGCCGCGCCGTCGCGGCGGCCGTCCTGGGCGACCCGGATGCGGTCGAGTTCCGCCCGCTCAACGCCGACGCCCGCGGACCGGCCCTCCAGACCGGTGAGGTGGACCTGCTGGTCCGCAACACGACCTGGACCGTGAGCCGCGACACGACGTGGGGCCTGTTCGCACCCACCACGTTCTACGACGGCCAGGGCATGATGGTCCGCACCGAGGACGGCATCGAGACGCTCGAGGACCTCGAGGGCGCCACCATCTGCGTCCAGACCGGCACCACCACCGAGCTCAACCTGGCCGACGTCATGAGCGCGCGTGGCATCGAGTTCACGCCCGCCACCTTCGGCGAGATCGAGCAGACCTACTCCGCCTACGACGAGGGGAGCTGTGACGCGGTCACCAGCGACCGCTCGCAGCTGGCCTCCCAGCGCACCACGCTGACCAACCCCGACGACCACGTCATCATCGACGAGGTCATGTCGAAGGAGCCGCTCGGCCCCGTGGTCCCCCTCGGCGACGACGCGTGGTTCAACGTGGTCAAGTGGGTCGTCTTCGCCACCATCCAGGCCGAGGAGTCGGGCATCACCCAGGACAATGTCGAGGAGATGACGAGCAGCGACGACCCGGTCATCGCCCGTCTCCTGGGCGCCGACGGCGACCTGGGCCTCGGCCTCGAGGCCGACTGGGTGGTCAACGTGATCTCGGCCGTGGGCAACTACGGCGAGATCTACGATCGCAACCTGGGACCCGGCACGCCGTTCGATCTCGACCGCGGCCCGAACCAGATCTGGACCGAGGGCGGCCTGCTGTACGCCCCGCCCTACCGCTAGCCGAACTCCCGAGGCCCCGGGGCGGGTGATCCCGCCCCGGGGTCGACGGCATCCGGGGGAGCCATGACGGCCCCTTCACTTCCCGAGCGTCACGGTGCGGCGGTGCCGCTCTGGCGCGACGTGCGCGTGCTCCGCCTCGCCGGCCAGGCGGCCGTCGTGCTGGCGATTGCCCTGCTGCTCTTCTTCCTCGGCAGCAACCTGGTCAGCACCATGGCCGAGCGCAACCTGCGCTTCGGCTTCGGCTTCCTCGACAACCGCGCCGGGTTCGAGATCGGCGAGAGCCCGTTCCCCTACAGCGCCGACGACACGTACGCCCAGGCGTACCTGGTCGGCGTCCTCAACACCCTGTTCGTGGGCGTGGTCGGGATCATCCTGGCCACCCTGCTGGGAATCGTCGTCGGGGTCGCCCGCCTCTCCACCAACTGGCTGGTCAGCCAGGTGGCAGGGGTCTACGTCGAGATCATCCGCAACACGCCGCTGCTGGTGCAGCTCTTCTTCATCTATTTCGTCGTCCTGCTCCAGCTGCCCCAGGTGCGTGACACGATCGCGCTTCCCGGGTCGGTGTTCCTCAACCAGCGCGGGCTGTTCATCCCGGCGCCGCAGCTCGCGTCCAGCTTCCCGGCCTGGGTGGCCGTCGCGGTGGCGGCCATCGTGCTGGCCATCGCGCTGCGGGCCAGGGGTCCCGCGGCCATCGGGAGCCGTGCCCTGTGGGCCGTACCGGTGGTGGTCGTGGCGGCCTGGATCCTCCTGCGCCCGGTGGCCTTCGACCCGCCGGTCCAGGGTCGCTTCAACTTCAGCGGCGGCATGGCCCTGTCGACCTCGTTCATGGCGATCCTGCTCGGGCTCGTGCTCTACACCGCCGCCTTCATCGGTGAGGTGGTGCGCGGCGGCATCCAGGCCGTGCGCCGGGGCCAGCTCGAGGCGGCGCGTGCGCTCGGCCTGTCGGAGGGCGACACCCTGCGGCTGATCGTCTTTCCGCAGGCGCTGCGAATCATCGTCCCGCCCCTCACCAGCCAGTACCTCAACCTGGTGAAGAACTCCAGCCTCGCGATCGCGGTCGGCTACCCGGACCTGTTCAAGATCGGCACCACCATGACCAACCAGACCGGGCAGCCGGTCCCGGTGGTGGTGCTGGTGATGGCCACCTACCTCGCCATCAGCCTGCTCACCTCCCTCCTGATGAACCTCTACAACCGACGCGTCCAGGTGCTGGAGCGCTGAGAAGATGACCGCCGAAACGCTGCCCCCGCCCAGCACCGCCATCGGCCCCGTGGCGTGGATGCGCCGGAACCTCTTCGCCAGCCTGCCCAGCTCGCTGATGACCGGGCTCCTGCTCGGCCTGCTCATCGTGGCGCTCATCGGCATCGCGCAGTGGGCGGTCGGGGATGCGCGGTGGGACGTGGTGACCCGCAACCTGCGGCTCTTCCTGGTCGGGCAGTACCCGGTCGACCAGGCGTGGCGCGTGTGGCTCAGCCTGGCCATCCTGTCGGTCCTGACCGGCGCGTCGGCGACGGTGTACGGCCGCACGACGCGCACCATGGCGGTCGCCCTGTCGGCCATTCAGCTCATGCTGGCCGGGCTGATGGCGGTGTCGGCGGCGGGGCTGGTGACGGTTGCCTTTGCAGCCAATGCCATCGGTGTGTGGGCCGCCTACGGGATCGGGCTGACGGTACCCCTGCCGCGGCGGATCCTGACCGGCCTGTGGCTGCTCTCGCTGCCGGTGATCTTCGTCCTGCTCAGCGGCATCGCCGGCACACCGCTGGTGCCGGTCGCCTCGGGCAACTGGGGCGGCCTGCTGCTGACCGTCCTGCTGGCGGTGGTGGGGATCGTGCTGTCCTTCCCGCTCGGCGTCCTGCTGGCGCTCGGCCGCCGCAGCGACCTGCCCGCGGTCCGCATCCTGAGCACCGGCTACATCGAGCTCATCCGCGGCGTCCCGCTGATCACCATCCTGTTCATGGCCGACATCATGCTGCCGCTGCTGCTGCCGGCGGAGCTGCGCATCGACCGCGTGGCGCGTGCCATGGGGGGCATCACGCTCTTCTCGGCGGCCTACGTGGCCGAGAACGTGCGCGGCGGCCTGCAGGCCATCCCCACCGGACAGATCGAGGCCGCGCAGGCCCTCGGGCTGAGCGGCATGCAGACGAACCGCCACATCGTCCTGCCCCAGGCGCTGCGCGCCGTCATCCCCGCCAACGTCGGCCTCTTCATCAGCCTCCTCAAGGACACGACCCTGGTGACGATCGTCGGCCTGCTCGAGATCCTGGGCATCGGCCGCTCGGTGCTGGCGCAGTCCGACTCGCTCGGCGCCCACCTCGAGGTCTACGTCTTCGTGGCCGCCGTCTTCTTCGTCCTGTGCTACGCCATGTCGCAGGCCAGCTACCGCCTGGAGCGGCAGCTGGGGATCGGCCAGCGATGAGCGCCCCATCCGACCCCATCCGAGGTGCACCGATGTCCGACCAGTCCGCCCCCACCGCCAGCGACATCATCGTCGCGCGCGACGTGCACAAGTGGTTCGGCCAGCTGCACGTGCTGCGCGGGATCGACCTGACGGTGACCGCCGGCGAGGTGGTCGTCATCTTCGGCGCGTCCGGCTCCGGCAAGTCCACCTTCATCCGCACCATCAACCGCCTCGAGGAGCACCAGCGCGGCGAGATCATCGTCGACGGCATCGAGCTCACCAACGACGTGCGCAACATCGCCGCCATTCGGCGCGAGATCGGGATGGTGTTCCAGTCGTTCAACCTGTTCCCGCACCTGACCGTGCTCCAGAACATCTGCCTGGCACCGATGCGGGTGCGCAAGTGGTCGCGCGAGCGCGCCGAGACGGTGGCCATGGAGCTGCTGGAGCGGGTCGGCATCCCCGAGCAGGCGGCCAAGTTCCCCGGGCAGCTGTCCGGGGGACAGCAGCAGCGGGTGGCGATCGCGCGGGCGCTCGCCATGCAGCCCAAGATCATGCTCTTCGACGAGCCGACCTCGGCCCTCGACCCCGAGATGATCAGCGAGGTGCTCGACGTGATGAAGGGCCTCGCCGCCGAGAAGGGGATGACCATGATCTGCGTCACCCACGAGATGGGCTTCGCCCGCGCGGTGGCCAACCGGATGGTCTTCTTCGACGAGGGCCAGATCGTCGAGATCGGTCCGCCACGGCAGATCTTCGAGGACCCGCAGCACCAGCGGACGAAGCGCTTCCTGTCGCAGATCCTGCACTGAGGACCGGGCCGGCGGCGCGCGGGCCGCGAAAGGCGAACGAATCTGGGCAAACCTGCGACGCAGGTTTGACGGGGGCGGGACACGGCCCCTAGCGTGGCCACTCGCCCACCGCCTCGCCTCCCGGAGGACCGACCCGCCGCGTGCCGCACCGCCGACCCGCCGTTCCCGATCCCGATCGGATCGTGGTGATCGGCGCCTCCTACCGGGACGGAACGACGAACCAGCGCGAGGCTGCGCTTCGCTCGCTCCCCCCGCTGGAGCATCGGGTCCTGTTGCGCACCTGTCACCGCGTCGAGCTGATCGGCCTGTCCGATGGCGAGATCGTGGTGCCGAGCCCGCTGCGCGTCTCCCGCGGGCGGGCAGCGGTGGTGCGCGCCCTGCGCACCGTCGCGGGCCTCGACTCGGCGATCCTCGCCGAGGAGCAGCTGCTCGGCCAGGTGCGCGACGCGTACGACACGGCACTGGCCGACGGCCACACCGAGCCGATCCTCAACGAGCTGCTGCGACGGGCCCTGCGCCTCGGGCGGCGGGCGCGCTCGATGGTCGGACCGAGCGTCGACCGATCCCTGGCCGACCGCGCCCTGCGCTGCGTGCCGTCCCCGTCGGCGGCCCTGGTGGTGGGGTCCGGCGCGATGGCGGCCCGCCTCGCGGACGGCCTCGTCGCGATCGGGTGTGTGCCGGTCGTCGCATCGGGGTCGCTGGAGCGCGCGACGGCGCTGGCCGGGCGCGTCGGCGGGCGTGCGGTCGCCTGGACGCCGCAGCTGGTGGACGAGGGCTGGGACCTCGTGGCCGTCGCGACGCGGGTCACCGAGCCGCTGCTCACCGCTGCACCGGCCGGCGGCGGTCACGTCATCGACCTCTGCGCGCCGCCGGCGGTCTCCGCCGGCGCGCGGCGTGACCTCGGCGACCGCCTCGTCGACCTCGATGCGCTCGGCGCAGCCGCCGGGATGGCGGGCCACGACGCCCGTGCCGTGCGTCGGCTCGAGCGGCTGGTCGAGGAGGAGGCGGAGGGCTTCCTGCGCTGGATCGACGCGCGGGGCGCGGCGGACGACGTGGCTGCCCTGCACGCCCGCGCGGCGGAGCTGCTCGACAGCCACGTCGGGAGCCTCCGCCGCAACGACCGCTTCGACGCCGCGCAGCTCGCGGCCGTGGAGCGCATGGCGTCGCAGCTCGTCGGGGAGCTGCTGCACGAGCCGACGCTGCGCCTGCGGGCGGGCAGGGACGCATGAGGCGGCTGCGTCTGGGGACCCGCGGCTCGCGGCTCGCCATGGCCCAGGCGACGATCGCCGTCGAGGCGCTGCGCGCGGTCGGCGCCGCCACCAGCGTCGAGCTGGTCACGACCGAGACGCGCGGCGACACGCTGAGCCGCCGGCGACCCGGCGGTTCCTGGGTCACCGGGGACGGCCAGTTCACCTCGGACCTGGAGCGTCGCCTCGCGGACGGGGACGTCGATCTCGTCGTCCACTCGTACAAGGACCTGCCGACGACCAGCGACCCGCGCCTCGCGGTGGCCGCCGTGCTGGAGCGCGGCGACCCGGCCGACTGCCTGCTGACCGGCACCGGCGCGGGCCTCGCCGAGCTGCGCTTCGGCGCCCGCATCGGGACCAGCAGCGCTCGGCGCGCCGCGCAGCTGGCGCCGCACCGACCGGACCTGGTGAGCGTGCCGATCCGCGGCAACGTCCCATCGCGGATCGACCGCGTGCGGCGCGGCGAGCTGGACGGGGTGATGCTCGCCGTCGCGGGCCTCGAGCGGCTGGGGATCCGCGTGCCGTCCGGCGCGCGCCTCCCGTTCGACGTGGTGCTGCCGGCGCCGGCGCAGGGCGCGCTCGCCATCCAGGTCCGGCGCGACGACGTCGAGCTCGTCGAGACCGTCGCGCGCGCCGACCACGCCGCGACCAGGCTGGCGGTGGAGGCCGAGCGCGCGCTCCTGGTGGCGATCGGCGGCGGCTGCCTCGCGCCGCTGGGCGCGCTCGCCGAGGTGGACGGCGACGAGGTGCGCCTTCGCGCGGCCTTCGAGACGCCGACCGGCGCCCTCCACCGGGCCGACGAGCGCGGGAGCGCCGCGGAGATCGAGGCGCTGGTGGCACGCGTCGCGGCCCAGGTCGCGCCACTGGTCGTCTCGGCATGAGGCCTCGCATCCTCGTCACGCGCCCCGCCGAGCAGGGGCCGGCGCTCGTCGCCGCGCTCGAGGCGCGTGGCATGGCGGCCGATCACGTGCCGACGGTGGCGATCCAACCGGCCGAGCCGGCCCGCCTGGCTGCCGCCGTCGGCGCCGAGCCCTGGGACTGGATCATCCTGACCAGCGTGAACGGCGTGGCGCCGTTCGCCGCCGCCGCGGCCGTCAGGCCCCTGGACCCGCGGACGCGCATCGCGGCCGTCGGCGCGCCCACGGCCGAGGCGCTGGCCGCGGCCGGCCTGCGCGTCGACCACGTCCCGGATCGCTTCCTCACCGTCGCAATTGCCGACGGCCTCGGCGACCTCGCCGGCGCGCGCGTGCTGCTGGCCCGCGCCGACGCGGCGACCCCCGACCTGCGGGACGCGCTCGAGGCGCGGGGCGCCAACGTTCGCGACGTGGTCGCGTACCGCACCGTGGAGGGGCCGGCGTCCTCCACGCCAGCGCTGCGCGCAGCGCTGGACGGTGCCCCGGCGGCCGTCACCTTCACCTCCGGGTCGACGGTGCGCGGCCTGCTGGCGCTCCTTGACGGTGACCGGGCCCGCCTCGCCGCCGCGCAGCGCGTGCCGGCCGCCTGCATCGGCCCGGTCACCGCCGCGGAGGCGGTGCGCATGGGCTGGCGACCGATCGTCGTCGCGTCCACGCATACCGCCATCGGCCTGGCCGATGCCCTCGCCGCTCATCTCGCCATGGAGGTCACCGCATGACTGCGCTCGATGCGCCGCCGCGCACCACGCGTCCACGCTTCCACCGCGGACGCCGGCTGCGGCGGACGCCGGCGCTGCGCGCCCTCGTGCGCGAAACGCGCCTCCACCCGGCGATGCTCGTCGCGCCGCTCTTCGTCGGTGCCGGAATCGACGGCAGGGAGGCGATCGCCGCCCTGCCGGGCCAGCATCGGTACGGGATCGACGGCGTCGTGCGCGAGGTCGAGCGCCTGGCCGAGGTCGGGGTCCGATCGGTGCTGCTCTTCGGGCTGCCCGAGGCCAAGGACGCGGAGGGCAGCGGGGCGTGGATCGAGGACGGTGTCACGCAGCGGGCGATCCGGGCGATCCGCGCCTCGCTCGG
>DASSPJ010000030.1:0-2010 GCA_035699665.1 Candidatus Limnocylindria bacterium | reverse complement strand
ACAAGTTCCTCGACCAGTTCGAGACCTCGGACGGCCAGTCGATCAAGGCCGGCAAGGAGGAGCACGAGGCGCTTCCCGAGGACGAGCTCGAGCAGGAGCAGATCGTCAAGCAGAAGCGGGGCTGACCCATGGCAACCTCAGTGCGTGAGCTGCGTGCACGGACCAAGTCCGTCACGTCGATGAAGAAGATCACGCGCGCCATGGAGCTCATCGCTGCGTCCCGCATCATCAAGGCGCAGCAGCGGGCCCAGGCGGCGGCGCCGTACGCCCGCGAGCTCACTCGAGCGGTGTCGGCGGTCGCGACGTACTCCAACGTGGAGCACGCGCTGACCACCGAGCCCGAGGACCCCAAGCGCGCGGCGATCCTGATCGTCACCAGCGACCGGGGACTTGCCGGCGCCTACTCGTCCAGCGTCCTCAAGGAGGCCGAGCGCCTCGCGGAGAAGCTGCGCGGGGAGGGCAAGGAGGTCGACACCTACATCTCCGGCCGCAAGGGCGAGGCGTACTTCAAGTTCCGCAACCGCACCATCGCGGCGTCGTGGACCGGTCACTCCGACCAGCCCACCTACGACGTCGCCAGCGAGATCGGTGACGCGCTGATCCAGGCATTCCTGGCCGGCGCCGACGCCGAGGGCTCCGGAGCGGAGATCGAGCTGGAGGGCGACGCAAACCCGGTCGACGAGGTCCACGTGGTCTACACGCGGTTCCGGTCGATGCTGGTCCAGGAGCCGACGGCGGTGCGACTGCTGCCGCTGGAGGTCGTGGAGGGCACCGAGCCGCCCGCGCCCGACGAGGTCCTGCCTCTCTACGAGTTCGAGCCGAACGCAGCCGAGGTCCTCGACGCTCTGCTGCCGCGGTACGTCCAGAGCCGGATCTTCTTCGCCCTGCTGCAGGCGGCCGCCTCCGAGCTGGCCGCGCGTCAGCGGGCGATGAAGGCGGCGACGGACAACGCCGACGAGCTCATCAAGAAGTACACCCGGTTGGCCAACCAGGCGCGCCAGGCCGGTATTACCCAGGAAATCAGCGAGATCGTCGGTGGCGTGAACGCGCTCGCCGATGCGACTGCCGGGAGTGAGTGAAGGACATGACTGCCACCATCAATGAAACTGCGGAGAACGCCAGCTCCGCCGGCGGGGTTGGTCGCATCGCGCGAGTCATCGGCCCCGTGGTCGACATCGAGTTCCCCACGGACACGATGCCGGAGATCTACAACAAGCTCGAGGTCCAGTTCGAGCTCGGCGGCGAGACCGTCACGCTGCCGCTCGAGGTCGCCCAGCACATCGGCGACGGCATGGTCCGCGCCATCTCGCTGAAGCCCACCGACGGCCTCGTCCGTGGCGCGCAGGTGCAGGACACCGGCGGCCCGATCAGCGTGCCCGTCGGCGACGTGACGCTCGGCCGCGTGTTCAACGCGACCGGTGACTGCCTGAACCTCGGTGAGGGCGAGACGCTCGAGGTCAACGAGCGCTGGGGCATCCACCGCAAGGCGCCGGCGTTCGACCAGCTGGAGTCGAAGACCCAGATGTTCCAGACGGGCATCAAGGTCATCGACCTGCTGACCCCCTACGTCCAGGGCGGCAAGATCGGCCTGTTCGGCGGTGCGGGCGTCGGCAAGACCGTGCTCATCCAGGAGATGATCGCGCGTGTGGCGAAGGACCACGGCGGTGTGTCCGTGTTCGCCGGTGTCGGCGAGCGCACCCGTGAGGGCAACGACCTCATCGTGGAGATGGAGGAGGCCGGCGTCATCGGGCAGACCGCCCTGGTGTTCGGCCAGATGGACGAGCCGCCGGGCACGCGTCTGCGCGTGGCCCTGTCCGCGCTGACGATGGCGGAGTACTTCCGCGACGTGCAGAAGCAGGACGTGCTGCTGTTCATCGACAACATCTTCCGCTTCACCCAGGCGGGCTCCGAGGTGTCGACCCTGCTGGGCCGGATGCCGTCCGCGGTGGGCTACCAGCCCAACCTCGCCGACGAGATGGGTGTGCTCCAGGAGCGCATCACCTCGACGCG
>DASSPJ010000029.1:0-15077 GCA_035699665.1 Candidatus Limnocylindria bacterium | reverse complement strand
TCGCGCGTCGCACCGGGCGACTCGGCGAGCAGCCCCGCGACATGGAAGGAGGTCATGCCCGCGGGGTCGATCCCGCCTCTTCGACCTCTCCCTCGGCGCCGGCGGCCGTCGCGGCATCGGCGCGGGCCGGGCGATACCGATCGTCGAGCATGTCGAGCCCGCGCTTGATGCTGGTGAGGGCCTTGATGCACTCGCCCTCGAGTCGGATCAGGACCCCGGCCGCGTACTCGTCGGCGCCCCGTCGGACCTCGGCCGCCTCGGCCTGCGCCTGCTCGATCAGCTCGGCGGCACGGCGCTGCGCCATCTGCACCAGCTCACGCTCCTCGAGCAGCTGGGCGGCCTGCTCCTGGGCGCGGGCGATCACCTGGTCGCCCTCGTCGCGGGCGCGCTCCGTGATGCGCGACGCCTCCTCGGTGATCCGCTTCGCCTGGCGCACCTCGTCGGGCACCGAGACGCGGAGCTGGTCGATCAGCTCGAGCACGGCGGCCTGGTCCAGGACGACGTTGTTGGTGAGGGGGAGCTTCTTGCCGGCGGCCACGAGCGACTCGAGGCGCTCGACGAGGAAGATGATGTCCGTGGCGACCTTCCTTTCGTGGCACGCAGCGTGGGTCGCGGTGTGCCGCCGATCATACCGTCGCCCATCGGCGACCGTCCACGGCCGCCGCCGCGCTCACCCCCCGAAGCGCGCGCGCAGCGCCTCCGCCACCGGCCCGGGGACCATGCCGCCGACGTCGCCGCCGAAGGCGGCGACCTCCTTGGTGAGCGACGACGAGAGGTAGCCGTACTCGAGGGCGCTCATCAGGAACGTGGTGTCGACCTCCGGCGCCAGCTTGCGGTTGGTGTGCGCCATCTGGAGCTCGGCCTCGAAGTCGCTCACCGCGCGCAGGCCGCGCACCACGAAGCGCGCCCCGTGACGTCGTGCGAACTCGACCGTCAGGCCGTCGAAGGCGGTGACGCTGACGTGCTCGCCCAGGTCGGCGACCGAGGCCCGGATCAGCTCCACGCGCTCGTCGATCGGGAAGAGCGGCTGCTTCTTCTGGTTGTTGAGCACCCCGACCACCAGCCCGTCGAACAGGTCGGCCGCGCGGCGCGCGACGTCGAGGTGCGCGTTGGTCATCGGATCGAACGAGCCGGGGAAGACGGCGATCCTGGTCATCGGTCAGCCTCGAGGAAGGTGAGCATGGTCTCGCCGAAGCGTCGCTGGCGGATCGGGACGAGACCCTCGACACGCGGGAGCTCGGTGCGCCAGAAGTGCTTCACCACGACCATGGCCCGCGGCGCCAGGAGGGGTGCCAGCCCCGAGAGCGGCGCGAGGATAGCACGCTCCGCATACGGCGGATCGAGCACCACGATGTCATACCGATCCTCGCCGGGGCGCTCGAGAAAGCGCTCGACCGGCTCGGCATGGACCGCTGCGCCCTCCGCCAGCCGGGTGCGGGCCAGGTTGGAACGGATGACCGCCACCGCGTCGCGGTGCCGCTCGACGAGGGTCGCGCGGGCGGCGCCCCGGGAGAGCGCCTCGATGCCGATCGCCCCGCTCCCCGCATACAGGTCCAGGAACGCGGCGCCGGGGACCCGGGGACCGAGAATGCCGAACAGCGTCTCCTTGACGCGGTCGGTGATCGGCCGGGTCGAGCGGTCCCGCGGAGCGTCGAGCGGCACGCCACGCGCGGTGCCGGCGATGACGCGCATCGGTCAGTGGGCGTCCGTCTCGTCGGACGACTCGCGGGCCAGGAACTCCGCCTGCGCGCGGGCGAGGGCCGGGCGGCGCTCGAGCACCGGATCGTCGGCCAGGAGGCGGTCGGCGAGCTCCTTGGCGCTCCACGCGAGGCGGATGTGGCGGGGCTCGAAGAGGCTCGCCACGCGCAGCGGCGGGAGACCCGCCTGGCGCGTCCCGAGCAGGTTGCCCGCGCCGCGCAGCGCCAGGTCGGCCTCGGCGATGACGAACCCGTCCTGGGAGCCGCGCAGCACCTCGAGCCGCTCGCGGCTGCGCTCGTCGCTGGCGTCGGAGAGCAGGATGCAGAACGACCGGTGCGCCCCGCGCCCGACACGGCCGCGCAGCTGGTGGAGCTGGGCCAGGCCGAAGCGCTCCGCGTCCTCGACCAGCATCACGCTCGCGTTGGGGATGTCGATCCCGACCTCGATCACCGTCGTCGCGACCAGGACGTCGAGCTCCCCGGCCGCGAAGGCGAGCATGGTCGCGTCGCGCAGCTCCGCCTTCTGCTGCCCATGGACCAGGCCGATGCGCAGCTCGGGGAGCGCCGCCCGCAGCCGCTCCGCCTCCGCCTCCGCCGAGGCCGCCTGGAGCGCCTCGGACTCGACCACCAGGGGCACCACCACGAACGATTGGCGTCCGTCGCGGGCCTCGTCGGCGAGGAACCGCTGGATCCTGGGCAGCGCCGAGCGGTCCCGGATCTCGGTCCGGATCGGCTGCCGACCGGGCGGCAGCTCGCGAATGCTGCTGATCGCCAGGTCGCCATAGAAGGTCAGCGCCAGGGTGCGCGGGATCGGCGTGGCGGTGAGCGCCAGCACGTGCGGGTCACGCTCCCCGGCCTTGGCCTGCAGGGCGGCGCGCTGCGCGACGCCGAAGCGGTGCTGCTCGTCGACCACCGCCAGCCCCAGGCGCGGCAGCTCGACCCCCTCGCTGATCACCGCGTGCGTGCCGATCACCACGTCCGCGAGCCCGCCGGCGAGCTTCTCGTGGACGTCGCGGCGCCGCGCGGCCCCGAGCGAGCCGGACAGGAACTCGGCCCGCACGCCGAGCTGCTCGAGGAGGGGCGCCAGGCCGGCGTGGTGCTGGCGGGCCAGGATCTCGGTGGGCGCCATCAGCGCCCCCTGCCACCCGGCTCGCACGGTGGCGGCCAGGGCCATCGCCGCCACCGCGGTCTTGCCGCTTCCCACGTCGCCCTGGAGAAGGCGGCGCATGGGCTGCTCGCGAGCGAGATCGGCGAGGATCTCGTCCACCGCCCGGCGCTGGTCGCCGGTGAGCTCGAATGGCAGCGCGCCGAGCAGCGCGGCCAGCCCCTCGGCATCCACCGCGATCGCCGGCGAGCGCTGCCCGGTGCGCGCCAGGCGGGCGCGCGCGAGGGTGAGCTGCAACGCCAGGAGCTCGTCGAACGCGAGCCGGTCGAGGGCCGGCGCGACGTCCTCCGCGGACTCGGGGAAGTGCACCGTCGCCAGCGCCTCGGCGAGGGGCGGCAGGCGATCGCGCTCCGCATCGGTCAGTGGGTCGACCACCGCCGGCAGGGCGCGCTCCAGGATGCGCGCCAGGATCTCGCGGACCCGCTTCTGGGTCAGGCCGCTGCTGAGGGGATAGACGGGCACCACTCGCGCGGTGTGCAGCGACTCGCGCCCGACGGGCGTGAAGTCGGGCGACGTGAACTGCGGCCGCCAGCCGCGCATGGTGACCTTGCCGCTCACCACGATCTCGTCGCCACTCGCCAGGCGGCGTTCCACGAAGCGGCGGCCGAACCACACCGCCTCGGCACTGCCGCTGTCGTCGGTCAGCTGGGCGACGACACGCTGCGGCCGCCGACCGAACCCCTTCTCGATCTTGATCGTCCCGACCCGCACGCGGGCCGACTGCTTCTCGTCCGCGATCAGCTCGCCCAGCGGGCGCAGCTCGCTGAAGTCGTCGTAGCGGAACGGGAGGTGGAAGACCGCCTGGCGCGGGGTGGTGATGCCGAGACGGCGGAGCGGCGCCGCGGTGCGCGCGAGATCCGGCAGGGCCTCCCCGATCGGCTCGTCGAGCTGCTCGGGACGAAGGGCTGGCGTGGCGCCGGCGACGGTCACGCCCGCCGCGTGGCGCGCGATTGCATGCCCCGATCGTAGCGTGCTACGATCCGCATCGCTCCGGCGCCACGCGCCGGTTGTTTCGTGATTGGAGCACCCTTCGACCCATGGCCCGCACCTGCGACATCTGCGGCAAGAAGCCCATCACCGGCTGGAACCCGCAGTCGGTCGGGATGAACCGCAAGCGCGCCCTCCGGCGCTGGCTGCCGAACCTCCAGCCGATGACCGTCACCACCGGCGGCACGACCAAGAGGATCCAGGCCTGCAGCCGCTGCATCCGGACCGCCCAGAAGGTCTGACCCGCACCCTCGCCAGACCGATGCGCCCGCGTCAGCCGACGCGGGCGTCGCTGTATCCGGACCTCACTCCGCGTCGAGCACCAGCGTGAACGGGCCGTCGTTGACCAGCTCGACGGCCATCGCGGCGCCGAAGCGGCCGGTCGCCACCTCGATCCCCGCGCCACGCAGCCGCTCCGCCAGTCGCTCGACCAGCGGCGCCGCAAGCTCGGGCGGCGCGGCGTCGGTGAAGCCCGGTCGCCGGCCGCGGCGCGTGTCGGCGAGCAGGGTGAACTGGCTCACCACCAGGCAGGCGCCGCCCACGTCGGCAATCGCCAGGTTGGTCCGTCCCGCGGCGTCCTCGAAGTAGCGCAACCCCAGCAGCTTGTCGGCCATCCGGTCGACCGCGCCCGCGTCGTCGCCGCGACCGATCCCCACCAGCACCACCGCCCCGCGGCCGATCTCGCCGACGATGTCGTCGCCGACCCGCACCGATGCCCGCGAGACCCGCTGCACGACCAGCCGCATCAGCCCGCTCGCCGGCGCATCGGCTACGGAGAGGCGGACGGCGCGACCGATGCCGCCGGGTCGGCGACGGTCACCGGTCCGGCGTCCTCGCCCTCGCGGGGCGGTCCCAGGGCCGCCACCGTGAACGTGGCGCGCGCGTTCCAGATCATCCAGCCCGAGCCGCCGTTGTCGGCCACCGCCTGCATCTCGGCGCGGACCTGCGCCGCGCTGTACGGTGGGAAGGCTCCGTAGCCGAAGTCCTGGATCCAGGGCCGGATCGAGATCGGCAGCCCCTCGGCCTGGCGGTTCATGATCTGCAGCGTCTCGTCGATCACCTCGTACGGGAAGTTGTTGGGCACGTCGTACCCGAAGACGCCGGGCCCGTAGTGCGACGGGTAGACCATCGGGCAGAAGTAGTCGACGAACGGCATGATCACCTCGGGGCGCTGCCCGATCCCCTGGTCGTCGGGGACGATGAAGCTGATCGGGAAGACGTCCGCGGCGAGGAACGCCCGCTCGTGCTGGAGCCGCGTGCTGACGACCCGCAGCACGCGCTCGATGGCCGGCAGGCGGAACGACTGCGTGTTCGGCAGGTTGGTCTCGGCAAGCTCGTACGGGCCGTCGCTGTAGAAGCGGATGTAGTCGAGCTGCACCTCGTCGAACCCCTTGTCGGCGAGGTCGCCGGCCAGGGCGGCGAGGTACTCGCCGACCCCCGGCGCGCTCGGGTCGAGCCAGGCGCCGCCGATGTTGTCGCGCCACGGTTCGCCGGTGGCGCGGTTGATGACCGCCAGCTCCGGGCGGGCGGCGGCGGTGGTGTTGTCCTTCATCGACACCATGCGGGCGATGGTGTAGATCCCGCGCTCCTTCAGCTGCGGGAGCAGCTCCTCCAGATCGAAGAGCGGGTTGTCGCGGACCGCGCCGGCCTCGACCGCCTCGGGCAGGTCGGTGGCCCAGTAGATCTTGCCGTCGGTCTCCTTGACGTCGATCACCATGGCGTTCGCCTCGGTGGCGTCGATGAGCTCGAGGAGCTGGTCGAGCCGCCCCGGCGCCTCGAAGACCGCCGAGGGCGCGTAGAGGGCGCGGACGCTGAACGGCTCCATCGCGACGTCGAGGGTCAGCGGCGCCCCCTCGTCGAGCTGGATCTCGCCGAGCCGATACCCCGCACGCTTGAAGATCACGGTGCCCGATTCCGGCACGTCGGTGAGCAGGTAGGCGCCGTCCTCGTCGGTCGTCGCCACCGGCCCATCCTCCTGCTCGTCCACGAACACGTCGACCCCGAAGAGCGGCTCACCCGCCGCGTCGGTTACCGTCCCCTCCAGCGTCGTGTCGCGCAGCCCGATCTCGAGCGCGCCCTCGACCGGGACCGGCGCCACGGCCTCCTCGTACCCGGCCGCGACCGCCGCCACGGGGGCGCCGACCGGCGCGGTCAGCGTCGCGCTCCCCGTCTCGTCCGCGGCGACCTCGGTGCCGCCGACGGAGATCGTGGCCCCGGCGATCGGGTCGCCGGTCGCGCGGTCGACGGCCGTCACCGCCACCTCGCGTGGCGGGACCGGGGTCGGTGAGCCCTCGACGGGGAAGGGTCCGTTCTCGCCGCACGCGGCGAGGAGCACGAGGGCCGCCAGGACGGCCGGGAGGGATCGGGTGCGGGTCAGCATGTCACCTGTCGGATCGGGATGGCACCGCGGCGGGACGCCGCGGCATCGGTCAGCAGTCTTCTTCGGCCAGCGCGGCGCGCCGGAGGTCCTCGACGACCGGTCCGAGGTCGCCGGGATGACGATACAGCCCCGAGCCGACCACCAGCACGCGCCCGCCGGCAGCCCGCGCCGCGCCGATCGTCTCCTCGTTCACCCCGCCGTCGACGCCGATCGGGAGGTCCAGCCCGCGGCGCTCGATCTCGTCGCGCAGCCAGGCCATCTTGGGCAGCACGTCGCGGCGGAACGGCTGCCCGCCCCAGCCGGGGTGCACCGTCATCACCAGCAGCAGCTCGATGCGGTCGAGGTAGGGCGTGATGTCGTCCACCGGCGTGTCGGGGTTGAGCGACAGCCCCGGTGCCCTGCCGGCGGCGCGGATGGCGTCGATGACCGCGTTCGGCTCGTCGTCCGCCTCGACGTGAGCCACGATCAGGTCGCTCCCCGCCTCGGCGAACGCGTCGATGTACGCCAGCGGGTTGCTGATCATCAGGTGGCTGTGGAACGGCAGCCCCGTCGCGTGCGGGCGCAGCGCGCCGACGACCGGCGGGCCGAAGGTGATGTTGTCGACGAAGTGGCCGTCCATCACATCGAGGTGGATCGAGTCGACACCCCCGGCGACCGCCCGCTCGACCTCATCGCCCAGGCGGGCGAAGTCGGCGTTGAGGATGGACGCGCTGATCTGGACCTCGTCGCTCATGCCACCGGCACCGATGGCGTGGCGGTCCGGCTGGCCCGTGGCAGCTCCCTGCCGGCAAGCTGCGCATGCAGCTGGCCGCAGGCCGCCTCGATCTCCCGGCCGCGCGTGTCGCGGACGGTCACCGTCACGCCGCCCGCCCGCAGGCCCTCGACGAAGCGCGCGATGCGCGCCGCCGGGGTGCCGCTCCAGCGCGAGCCGGGCGTCGGGTTGAGCGGGATGAGGTTCACGTGGCTGCGCCAGCCGCGCGCCGCGGCGACCAGCGCCGCGCCCTGCTCGTCCGTGTCGTTGAGGCCGTCGATCATCACGTACTCCAGGCTGACCCGGCGCCCGGTCCGCTCGGCGAAGCGGCGGCCGGCGTCGATCACCGCGGCGACCGGCCACTTGCGGTTGATCGGCACCAGCTCGTCCCGCAGGTCGTCAGTGCCGGCATGCAGCGAGATGGCCAGGTTGACCTGCGGCAGCTCGTCGATCATGCGGTCGATGCCCGGCACGACGCCGCTGGTGCTCACCGTGATGCGGCGTGCGCCGATCCCCAGGCGGGCCGGGTCGTTGAGCAGCCGCACGGCGGCAAAGACGCGGTCGGTGTTGTTGAGCGGCTCGCCCATGCCCATGAACACGACGTGGTACGTGGCGCTGCGGTCGGTCGGCCGCCAGGCGGCGCCCAGCGCGTGCCACGGCGGGCGATGCCAGTGGAGCACCTGGTCGACGATCTCGCCGGGGGTGAGCTGCCGCGCGAATCCCGCTTGGCCGGTGGCGCAGAAGGGGCAGCCGACCGCGCAGCCGGCCTGCGAGGAGATGCAGATGGTCGTCCGCTCCCCCATCTTCCCGCGCGACGGGTAACGCATCAGGACCGACTCCACCCGCTGGCCGTCGTGGAGCTGGTGCACCGCCTTGGCGGTCAGCCCGTTGTCGGCGGTCAGCACGTGGCTCGCCTCGATGGTGCTGAACCGGAAGTCGGCGTCGAGCGCCGCGCGCAGCGCAGCCGGCAGATCGGTCAGCTCGGCGAAGCCGGCGACGTCCGCGCGGTGCGCCCCGGCCAGGATCTGTGCGGCCCGATACGCCGGCTCGCCGCGGGCGGCGAGCCACGCGGCGAGCGATGCGGGGTCGATCTCGCTGATCGCCGGCGGCGGGCCGGCCATGGTCAGCTCAGTCACGGCGTCCGAAGACGAGCCACGCGTAGTACACGAAGGTGAGCAGGGCGGTCAGCGCCCCGGCGACGTACGTCCAGGCGGCGGCCTTGAGGACGTCGCGCGCCCCGGCGTGCCGCTCGCCGCTCATGCCCAGCCCGTCGACGAAGGCGAGCGCCTTGCCGGACGCGCCGATCTCCACCGGCAGCGTGGCGAAGGTGAACAGGACCGCACCGGCGAACCCGATGAGCCCCACGATGGCGAGCCCGGTCATGCTGAGCCAGACGCCGGCGATGATCAGCCACGGGGCGATGCCCGAGCCGAACTGCGCCGCCGGCACGATGAGCTGGCGCAGCTTCATCGCCGGCTCGCCCCTCGCGTCCTGGAGGGCGTGGCCCACCTCGTGGGCGATGACCGCGGCAGCCGCGACGCTCAGCCGTTGCTGGGTGGTGGTGATGCCCTGGGTCGCCAGCGCCGTCGCGTCGGCGACCTGGGAGCTGACGCGCAGGATCTTGCCGCGCGGGTCGTAGTGATCGGTGAGCTGCCCGGGGGTCGGCTCGATCTTCACGTCACGCAGGCCCTGGCGGTCCAGGAGCTGGCGCGCGAAGTCGAAGGCGTTGAGGTTGATGCCGGAGTCGACCTTCGCCCACTTCGAGTACGTGGCACGCACCCGCCACGCCGCCCAGCCGGTGATGGCCAGGGTCGGCAGGAGGACGAAGACGATGTAGATCGGGTCGAAGATCATCGTGCTGTTCCCCACCTCCACAGGGGGATGGCGGGAGTATATCCGAGCGTGGCTCCCGTGCCCGGCCGGCGTGCCGGGGGGTCGGCTCCGCGCCCCGCGCAGCCCACCGCCGTAGCAGCGGTACTGTTAGCGAGCGGGGCTTCTCCGCCGCCGGAGCTCCTGGAGGGCCCCCGACTGCGCCGGCTGCGCGCGCGGGTGTGCTCGCCGGATGCCGTCACGCGCGCCCCGACGGCCAAGGTTGCCCTGCCAGATCGGCGTCGCCGCCCTTTCCTAGCAGTACCGCTGCTGCCGCGTGGGATCGGCCGGACTGCCGCCCGTCCGCCGCCCCTTCCTAGCAGTACCGCTGCTGCCAGGCGGGGTGGGGACCGCGAGATCGCGGCGCTTCAGCCGACCCCCAGCAGGACGTGGTCGCGCTGGAGCCCGTTGCGCCACGCTGCGGCGTCCATCGGTGACCGCCCCTCGGGCTGCACCACCTCCAGCCCCAGTGCGCCGCGGCCGCAGGCCACGCGGACCTGCTCCCCGGGGATCAGCGAGCCGATCGGCAGGTCGTCGAAGCCCGGCAGCGGATGGGCACGCCGGACGTGGAGCCGGCGGCCGTCCAGCGTGGTCCAGGCGCCCGGCCACGGCTGGAGGGCGCGCACCTGGCGATCGAGCTCGATTGCGCTGCGGCCCCAGTCGATGCGCCCGTCCTCCCGACCGAACGGCCGAATGAGGGTGGCTGCCGCCTCGTCCTGCGGATGCGGCTCCAGGGCGCCGGCGGCCCATCGGGCCAGTTCGGGCGGCACCACCTCGGCGGCGAGGGCGGCCAGCCGCGCCTCGAGCTCCGGCGTCGTCTCGCGGCCGGTGAGCGGGACGGGCCATTGGGCGACGATCGGACCGGCGTCGAGACGGGGCTCCATGATCATCAGGGTCACGCCCCCCTCGGGATCGCCGGCCAGGATGGTCCCCGCCACCGGAGCAGCTCCCCGGTGGCGCGGCAGCAGGGAGGGGTGGACGTTGAGCGGCGGCCGCGGCGCCACGCCCAGCAGGTCATCGGGCACCAGCTGCCCGTAGGCGACCAGCAGCAGGCCGTCCGGTGCCCAGCGGCGGAGCAGGCCGCGCCCCTCCTCGGAGCGCAATCGGGCCGGCGTCTCGACCCGCAGCCCCGCCTCGCGCGCCCAGGCGCTCACCGGGGAGGGGCGCGGGCGCATGCCGCGACCGGCGGGACGGTCCGGCTGCGAGATGACCAGCAGCTCGCCGGCGAGGTCCGGCAAGCGCTGGAGGAGCGGGACGCCGAAGGCCCCGGTCCCGATGAAGGCGACGCGACCGAGATGGCTCACGCGGCGCGCAGCATCGGTCTGGTTCAGATGCCGGCGGCGGTCTCTTCGGCCACCTCGGCGGGTTGCTCGCTGACGCGCACGAGCTCCTCGAGACTCTCGAGATAGTCGATGTACAGGATCCCGTTGAGATGGTCGATCTCGTGCTGGAGTGCCCGTGCCAGCAGGTCCTCGCCCCGCACGCGAAACTCCTTGCCATGGCGATCCCTGGCCTTGACGGTGACCTTCTGGTGGCGCGTCACCTCGGCCACGAAGCCCGGGATGGAGAGGCATCCCTCCCAGTCGACGACCTCGCCGGAGGCCTTGACGATCTGCGGGTTGACCAGCTCGTAGATGGTGTCCTCGAGCTCGATCACCGCCACCTGGAGCGGCACGCCGACCTGGTTGGCGGCGAGGCCGATGCCCGGCGCGTCGCGCATGGTCTCGAGCATGTCGTCGAGCAGGCGGTGCAGGCTCGCGTCGAACGAGGAGACCTTCTTCGTCTTCTCGCGCAGGATGGGAGCTTCGGCGGTGAGGATCTCGCGGACGACCATGTCCCTCATTGTACCGATGCGGCCCGAGCCCATGCGGTCGCGGGCTCAGCCTGGTGGGACTGACCGATGGGAGGAACGCGCGGCTGGCCCGCTTGGCAGCCTGCTCCTCCCGTGCACCAGCCTGGAGAGGCTGAGCCGTCGGAGGACAGAGCGATGCCCACGCGTTCCTCCTGTCCGTCAGTCTGGTGGGACTCGCGGCTACAGCAGCGACTCGGGATCGACGTCGATGGCCACGCCCGGCGGGACGAGCTCCAGGGCGGCGGCGCGCAGCGCCTCCGTCTCGGCGCGCACGACGACCTGCATCCGCCAGCGGCCGGCGCGCTTCGGCACGTAGGCCGGCAGCGGCCCGAGGGCCTCGACGCCGGCGCGCGCAACGGCCTCTGCCGCCTCCCGGCCGCGCGACTCGGCACGTTCGCGGTCCGCATCGGCCACCAGCAGGCGCGCCAGCACCGCGGCCGGCGGGTAGCCGAGCAGGCGACGGCGGGGCAGCTCCTCGTCGGCGAACGCGTCGACGTCCATGGCCGCCGCGGCACGCACCGCGTAGTGGGTGGGCGCGTAGGTCTGGATGACGACGCGGCCCGGAAGGGGCCCGCGACCGGCGCGACCGGCGACCTGCGCCAGCAGCTGGAACGTCCGTTCCGGGGCCAGGTAGTCGGGCAGGTTGAGCGTGGTGTCCGCGGCGATGACCCCGGCCAGCACCACCGACGGCAGGTCGAGCCCCTTGGCCGCCAGCTGCGTGCCGACCAGCACGTCGAAGGCGCCGGCCGCGAAGTCGTCGTAGACGGTCTCGTAGCCGCGCCCGGCGGCAAGGACGTCCGAGTCGAGGCGCCCGACCCGCAGCCGCGGGAAGCCGGTGCGCAGCTCCGCCTCGACGCGCTGCGTCCCGGCGCCGAAGTAGCGGATGCGGCGCGACCCGCAGCGCGGGCAGGCGTCCGGCGGCGTGGCGGTCCGGCCGCAGTGGTGGCAGCGCAGCCGGCCGCCGGAGAGGTGGAACACGTACGGCAGGTCGCAGTCGGGGCAGCGCACCGACTCCCCGCAGTCGCGGCACAGCACGAAGGTCGCGGCCCCGCGGCGGTTGATGAGCAGGACCGCCTGCTCGCTCCCCTGCCGCAGGGCGGCCAGCCGCTCGGTCAGCAGGCGGCTGAAGATCGACCGATTCCCCGCGGCCAGCTCCTCGCGCAGGTCGACCACCTCGACCGATGGCGTCGCGCCGACGCGACGCTCCCGCAGCTGCACCCGCTCGACCAGCCCGCCGCGCGCCCGGCTGATGGTGACGACGTCCGGGGTGGCGGTGCCCAGCACGAGGCGCGCGCCGGTGAGGCGGGCGCGCCGCCGCGCCGCCCAGCGCGCGTCGAGGCGCGGGGTGCGATCCGACTTGTACGCCCCGTCGTGGGCCTCGTCGACGACGATCAGCCCGAGGTCACGCAACGGAGCCATCAGCGCGCTGCGCGTGCCGACCACCACGCGCGCCTCGCCGCGCAGGATCCGCCACCACGCATCGTGCCGTTCGCCTCCGGAGAGGCCCGAGTGGAGCGCCACCACCTCGTCGCCCGCCGCGGCCGCCACCCGGTCGACCAGCTGCGCCACCCCGGAGAGCTCCGGGACCAGCAGGATGGCGCTGCGCCCCGCGTCGAGCGTGGCGGCCAGGGCCGCCAGGTAGACCTCCGTCTTACCGGCCGCGGCGACCCCCTCCAGCAGCAGCTCCCCGCCCGGGACGAGCGCGGCGATCGCGTCGACCGCGGCGACCTGCTCCCCCGCCAGGTCGTGGTCGGCGGGCGCGCGGCGGGCACGATGCGCCAGCGGATCGCGCAGCTCGACGCGCCAGTCGAGCTCGGCGAGCCCCTGATCGGCCAGGCGGCGCGCCGGGGCGAGGAGCCGCCCGGCGTCCACCTCGAGCGCCTCGGCCAGCTCGGGGAAGGTCAGCTCCCCCGCCGCAACGGCCTCCAGCAGCGCGGCCTGGAGCGGCGCCCGGCGCGGCGGCGGACCGACGCCCGGCAGCGGGCGCAGCACCCGCACCCGGCGCTCGGCCACATCCGGCGGGCGGAGCGTCCACTCCGCCCGCACGGCACCGGAGCGTCGCAGCCGCTCGAGCCACGCCTCCCGCCCGCGTCGGGGGGCGTGGCGCAGCAACGGCGCGTCCTCGATCACGCCGTCGTGCACCAGCGCATGCAGCTCCCCGGGCAGGAGCGACGGGTCGAGCACGATCCATTGACGCGAGAGGCGCGACTCGAGCCCAGGCGGCAGCATCGAGGCGAGGGTCGTGCCGACCGGCGCGCGGTAGTACGCCGCGATCTCCTCCGCCAGCGTCAGCAGATCGGGGGTGAGCATCGGGCCGGAGACGACGGCCTCGACGTCGCGCAGCTCGGGGGCATCGGCCTCACGCTCGGGGTCGCCGGGCAGGAGGTAGCCGAGGGCCAGGCGCCGGCCGTAGGGCACGAGGACCAGCGAGCCGGGCTCGGCCGGGCCGAGCGCATCGGTCAGCAGGTAGGTGAAGGTGCGTTCCGGGCGGTCGGCGAGCGCGTCGACCGCGACGCGGACCGGCCTCCCCGCCACCGACGCCTCAGACGTTGATGGCCCGCGGCGGCTCACGGCGCGCCTCGGCCTGGATGATCTCCCAGATGCGTTCCGCCGCCTCCTCGGGGCGGCCCGTCTCGTTGACCACCACGTAGTCGTAGTCGTCGGTCTCGGCCATCCAGCGCTCCGCGTCACGCTTCCGCCGCGCGAGGCTGTCCGGGTCCTCGGAGCCGCGGTTGTTGAGCCGATCCTCGAGGTCCTCCATCGAGGGCGGCATGACGAAGACGAGCAGCGCGTCGGGCACCCGGGCGCGGACCGCCCGCGCGCCCTGCGGGTCGATCGTCAGGATCGCGTCGCGCCCGGCGGCCAGGATGCCGCGCACCTGCCAGATCGGCGTGCCGTACCAGTTGCCGTGCACGCTCGCCGATTCCAGCAGCCCGTCCTGCGCGCGCAGCGCCTCGAACTCCTGCTCGCTGAGGAAGTGGTAGTGCACCTTGTCGACCTCGTCCGCGCGACGCTCCCGCGTGGTGGCGGTGACGATCGGCACCACCTGCGGGTGCGCCCGCGCCAGGACGGCCACGATCGTCGACTTCCCGACGCCCGACGGGCCGCTGATGACGACCAGCATCGGGTTCGGGAAGGTCATCTTCTTGGCCGGCGCGGCGTCCGGCGGCGCGTAGCGGCCCGCCTCGTGCAACGGCTCCTCGGTCACGGCGCCTCCTCTGCTCCTTCAGCCCCCGAGACCGATGCCCCCACGCCCCGCGGCAGCCGATCGCTGGTCAGGCCGGCCGCCTCCAGGCTGCCTGCCAGGTCCGGCGGCAGCTCGCTCCACGCGTCGAGCGTCGCGCCGTCGAGCGGCCGCGCCAGCCGCAGCCGGGCGGCGTGCAGGAACTGGCGGTTGAGGCCGCCGGGTCCGACGCCGCCACCGTACCGCAGGTCGCCGGCGATCGGGAGGCGCAGGTACGCGAGATGTGCCCGGATCTGGTGGGTCCGGCCGGTCAGCGGCCGCAGGGCGAGCAGCGTGTGGCCGCCGCCGCTGGCGAGGGCCTCGTACTCGGTCACCGCCTCGCGCCCCCCGGCGGCGACCGCCATCCGCTGGCGCTCGCGGGGGTCGCGGCCGATCGGCGCCTCGACCCGGCCGCGCTGCGCCGGCGCGTCGCCGTTGACCAGCGCGAGGTATTCCTTGACGATGCTCCGCTCGCCGAACTGCTGCATCAGGCTCGCCTGGGCGGCGTCCGTCTTGGCCACCAGGAGCAGTCCCGAGGTGTCCTTGTCGAGCCGATGGACGATCCCCGGTCGCTCGACCCCGGCGATGCTGCCGAGCGGCTCGCCGAGCGCACGGGCCCGGCCGAGCAGCGCGTGGACCAGGGTCCCCGTCGCGTGTCCCGCGCTGGGATGCACGACCAGGCCGGCGGGCTTGTCGACGATGAGCATCGCGGCGTCCTCGTAGGCGATCCGCAGCGGGATCTCCTCGGGGACGAGCGTGGGGTCCGGCGGCGCGGAGAGCTCGACGCTCAGGCGCTCCCCGCCGCGCAGCCGGTCGCTCGCCCGGGCGCGGCGCCCGTCGACGGTCGCCCGGCCGTCGGAGATGAGGCGCTGGGCGTGGGCGCGGCTGATGCCGGCCACCTCGGCGACCGCCAGGTCGACGCGCCCGGCCTCCGCCGCCCGGCCCTCGACGAGGCGCGCCCCGGCGGCGGCATCGGTCACGTCGACGCTTCCGTCCGCGCGCTCTCCGATGCTCGGGACTCGTCCGGGGTGAAGAAGGTCAGGATGATGACCAGCAGCCCGATCCCGCAGACCACCGCCGAGTCGGCGACATTGAAGGTCGGCCAGCGCACGTCGCCGATGCCGACCGACAGGAAGTCGGTCACGTAGCCGTA
>DASSPJ010000028.1:0-16309 GCA_035699665.1 Candidatus Limnocylindria bacterium | reverse complement strand
ACGGAGCGGATCGGCGGTCGCAGCTCGTCGCCGATCTCGCGGACCTCGAGGCTGAATCGGTCCTTCTGCTGCGCGATCATCTTCATCCCGCGGCCGACCTCGGTGAGCAGCTCGAGGCGGTGGCGCTCCTCGAGCTTGCGGATGGCGCCATGGAGGATCACGTAGGCCATCTGCGACAGGTTGCCGAGCGGCTGGTTGCGATGGATGCGCCGCTCGAGGTCGACCTGGCCGATGGCGGGCAGCCCGAACTGCTCGATGATGTCGATCAGGAGACCGATCTCGACCGCGTAGCCGGTGAAGAACGGCACGCTCTCCAGCAGCTCGCGCCGCCCGGCGTACTCGCCGGAGAGTGGCTGGATCATCCCCGACAGCTCAGGGAAGAAGAGGTTGATCAGCGGGCGCGCCATCAGCTCGGTGACGCGGCCGCCGCCCTCGGCGACGAGCCGGTCGCCCTGCTTGATCGGTCGCTGGTAGAAGCCCTTGACGTACCCGATGCGCGGCTCACGCAGCAGGGGGCCGAGCAGCCCGTACACGAATCGCGGCTGGATGTTGCTGATGTCGGTGTCGATCCACGCCACGATGTCCCCGTCGAGCACGTGGAGCGACTTCCACAGCGCCTCACCCTTGCCGACATGCGTGCCGGTCTCCGGCAGGATCTCCCGATGCCGGTGCACCGGCACGCCCAGCTCGGTCGCGATCTCGACCGTGCGGTCGGTGCTGTCCGAATCGATCACCACCAGCTGGTCGATCAGGGGGACGCGGTCCATCAGCGCCGTCTTCACGCGCTTGATGACCAGCCCGATCGTCTTCTCCTCGTTGAGCGCCGGCAGCCCGACGCTGACCGTCAGGCCGGCCCGCTCCTTGAGCGCCACCAGCTTGCGGATGTCGCTGAACTCGCTGGCGTGGAACGTGTTCTCGGCGAACCACTTGTCGACGACCGAAGGCAGCGCCTGGCTCCGCTCGGCGTAGGCATCGGCGTGCGCCAGCGTCCCCTCCGCCGCCCGCAGCTCCTCGAACGTGGCGGTGGCGAGACGCTGCTTGGTCTTGACCACCACCACCGTCGAGCGCGCCTTGCTGACCACCGCCTCCGGGACCGATCCGAACAGGTAACGTCCCGCGTCGCCCGACCCGGCCGGCTGTGCGCCGGCGCCCATCACCACCAGGTCGTGGTGCGCAGCCTCGCGGATGATCGTGCTGCGCACGCTCGTCCCCTCGCGCAGCAGGCCCTTCACCCGGCGCCCACCACCGTGCTCCTTGACGAAGGCGTCGAGCGCCACCTGCTCCCGTGCCAGCGCGCGCTCGCCGATCCCCTTGGGCACGATGTGCATGACCACCACCGGGGCGTCGAAGCGCTTGCCGAGGTCGCGCGCCAGGCGGATCGCCAGCTCGGCGTGCGGGCCGCCGCGCACCGGCACCAGGATCGAGCGCACCGTGTCGAGGCCGCGCTGCTTGACCACCGCGATGTCGCAGGGCGACTCGCGGACCACCGCATCGATGGTCGGGGTGAAGACCGATGGCGGCCGCGGCTCGGCGCCCGAGAGCAGCGCCTCGGTCGCCTCCGCCTCGGCGCGCGCCTGCCGGGCCGGCGTGGGCGGCCCGCCCCACCCGAAGATGACGAGGTCGGTGCCCTCCTCGCTGACCGCCTCGATGACCCCATCCGCGGCGCGGCGCCCGATGCGGACCATGGTCCGGATCTCGACCCCCTCCTCGTCGCCGAAGTCCAGGACGCGCTGGAGGAGGCGGCGCGCGGTGCGCGCCTGGTGAGCGCCCTCGGACAGGCTGACCCCCTCGGGCACCTCGACGATGCCCAGCGCGGTCATCTCGGTCTGGCGCCCGTTGGCGATCCCCGCGCCGATGCGCACCAGGTCGCGGGCCGTGCGCGGGTTGGCGAGGGGCAGCAGGATGCGGTACGGCCCGCGGCGGCGTGGCGCCATCAGCCCGGCTCGGACGCGGCGCGCATCGCCTTCCAGCGCGTGACGAGGTACGGCTTGAGCTCCTCGAACTCGCGCGCCTGCGCGTCGGTGACGCGCTCAGCCTGGTCCGTGGTCATGTCGAGGGTCTGGCTGATGAAGCCGGCCGTGCGACCGAAGTAGAGCGGTGTCAGCCCGGCCAGCAGCCGCTCGCGGTCCGCGCCCGGCCGATGGAAGGCGACCAGCGCGTCGTACAGGCAGCGGACCCACAGCTCGGCGGGGAAGTGGAAGGTCGACGGGTCCTCGGGCAGCTCCAGGGCCATCACCCGCTCGAGCTGCTCGTCGCTCAGCATCTCGGCCCACGTGTCGCGCTGGGTGAGGCGCGCCTGCTCGAGGTTGTCGATGAGCTTGGCGTGGTTGACCATGATCTCCTCGGGCGCGACGACGCGCTCGAAGCCGTACTCCGGGACCGGGTGCGAGCCACGGACCCGGAGCCATCGGTCCTCGTACGTGCCGGCCAGCTTGAAGAGCGTGCCGACCACCTGGCGGAACATCGGTCCGAGATCGGAGGCCGGATCCTTGGCGTCGTGGATCTTGGCGCCCAGGCGCGCCTGGCAGACCGCGAAGCCCTCGTTGATCGCGGTGTGGGTCATCCAGATGTCGATCCCGAAGCGCGCCGTCAGCTCATCGAACGTGTCGAGCTCCAGGTACCGCGAGACGAGGTCGCCGCTGACCGCGAAGTCGCCGCCGATCGGCTGGCGGATGCGCTGCCCGTAGAGGGCGCGCGTCAGCGGGTAGCTGATGTTGTTGGTGATCGTCCCGTCGTACTTGTAGCGGGCGTACATCGGCGACACGAAGTCGTACCCGCCCTTGAGGATCGGCCCGGCCAGCAGCTCGACCCACTCGGGGACGATCGACCGCAGGTCGGAGTCGACCATCACCATCGCCTTGACCTTCAGCTCGCGCGCCACCTCGAACAGGGCGCGCACCGCGGTCCCCTTCCCGCTGGTGCCCTGGTAGGTGAAGCTGATGCGCTGCAGCTTGTGGCGCGGGCTGACGAGGATGATCTTCTCGATGTAGTCCGGGCTCTCGGTGCTCACCGCCACCCGCGGCGTGTCGTCGGGCGAGCCGCCGTCGGAGTTGACCAGGATCGGCTTGAGGTCCGGGAAGTACTGGACCATGCCGGCCGTGGCGGCGCGCACCACGTAGCCGATCGTCTCGGCGTTGCCGAAGCTCGGGATCCCCACCATGAGGTCGGCGCTGCCGACCCGTCGGACCTCGGCGAGCCCCTGCTCGTCGAGCGCCGAGTCGGGGACGGCCGATGCGTGGGACGTCAGGGGTGGGGCCTCCTCGCAGACTGCTCGCGGGCGTGCGCTCGGGGTGCGGGCAAGGGTAGCACGCACGCGCCGCCGCACCGCTTGCCGCGGGGCGGGCGTAACGGCCCATGAGTCTCCGAACGTGCGCGGGGCGGCAGGCCTGGCGACGCTGACGGCCTCCTGCATCGCCGGAGCACCCGTGGGATGCACGAAGCGCAACCCGCGTGGCCGTTACGCCCGTGGGGCGGCAGCGCGGCGGGCTACCTCCGACCCGGCTGATCGGTGATGTGGCGCACCTTGCGGGGGCGCTGGCCGAAGAGGCGCGCCACGAGCCCCGGCGGCGCCTCCTGCTCGTTGGAGAGGCGCACCCAGTCATCGGTCCGTTCGCCCGGGCGGTAGCGGCTGTTCTGATGCTTGGCGACGTGGTGGCTGAAGCCGGCCTGCCGCCAGGCGGCGACCCAGTGCTCGACCGGGCGGGTGACCGACGGGGTGACACGCATCTGCGGCGACTCGGCGATGACCGACTCGAGGATGCGGCGGCGCTCGAGGTAGGGGACGTCGTGGAGCGCCTCCCCGTCGAGCTCGACGAGGTCGATCGCCACGAAGGCGCGCGCGCGCTCCGTCTCCCGCGGGTCGGGGACGCTGCCGGTGAGCCCCTCCTCCTCGAGCGCCTCGGCGAGGTGAGCCGCCGCGCTGCCGGTACCGATGAACGGCTGCGCCGTCCAGATCCCGTCGATGAGCGCCTGGTCGGCATCCACGGCGGCGGCAAGCAGCGCCTCGAGCTCGTCGAGCCCGGTCGCTGCCTGCCCGAGGCGGTCGGTCAGCGTGACGGCGCCGTCGGCCAGGCGCGCCATGAGCCGCTCGCCGCTCCAGCACGGCTCGTAGAGCCACTCCACGCTGGAGATGACGGCGATGTCGTTCGAGGCGACCTGCGGCAGGTCGGGGGTGGGCTGCACGTGGCTGGCCATGTCGCGCCTACGGTACCCCGGGGCGGCGCGGATCGGTTCAGTCGCGATCCGCGGCGTAGAGGTCGAGCTGGCGCTCCTCGACGGTGGCGCCGACCGACTCGATCATCTGCTCCCAGGCGTCGATGTCCCACTCGCCCACGAAGGTGATGGCGGTCCCCTGCTTGCCGGCCCGGGCGGTGCGCCCGACGCGGTGGACGTACGTCTCGGCGTCCTCGGGGATGTCGTAGTTGAGGACGTACGGCAGGTCGGTGATGTCCAGCCCGCGGCTGGCCACGTTGGTGGCGATCAGGTACTGGACCTGGCCCGCCTTGAACTCGGCCAGCGTGCGGTCGCGCTCCCGCTGCGACAGGCCGCCGTGCAGGGCGGCCACGTTGCGGCCGCGGCGCTTGAGCGTCGCGGTCAGGCGGTCGACGCCGATCTGCGTGTGGCGGAAGACGAGCAGCCGGTCGACCTTGAACTCCCTGGTCAGCTCGAGCAGCGCCGCCACCTTGTCGCGCTCGGCGACGAAGACGACCAGCTGCCGCACGGTCTCGACCGTGCGCTGCTCCGGCTTGACCGATACGCGCGTCGCGTCCCGCTTCATGAACCGGTCGCAGATGCGCAGGATGGCGTACGGCATGGTGGCGCTGAAGAGCGCCGTCTGGCGCTGGCGCGGGCAGCGCGCCAGGATGGTCTCCACGTCGACGATGAAGCCCATGTCGAGCATGCGGTCCGCCTCGTCGAGGATCACGGTGTGCACCCGGTCCAGGCGCAGCTCACCGCGGCGGATGAGGTCGAGGACGCGGCCGGGCGTGCCGACCACCACCTGCGCGCCGCGCTTCAGCCCGCTGATCTGGCGGTCCATGCTCGACCCGCCGTAGATGGCCACGGTGCGCACGTTGCGGAAGCGTCCGATGCGCTCGATCTCCTCGGCGACCTGGACGCACAGCTCGCGCGTCGGGGTCAGCACCAGGGCCTGCACCCAGCCGGCGGAGGGATCGACCTTCTCGACGATCGGGATCCCGAAGGCGGCTGTCTTCCCCGTCCCCGTCTGGGCCTGCCCGATGAGGTCCTCGCCGGCACGCAGCGGCGGGATGGACTGGGCCTGCACCTCGGTGGGGACCACGTACCCCATCTGCTCGAGGGCGCGCGCGATCGTGACGGGGACCTCCACCTCGCCGAAGCGGTACTCGCTCGAGCGGGCCAGGACCGCGGCCAGGAGCGGTGAGTCGGCCGGGTCATCGGTCGCGGCCATCGGCTGGTCGGCGGGGCGCGACTCGGGAGCGCGCTTCCGGGCTCGGGGCCGTCGGGCGCGCTGTGCCGCATCCGCGGCGGTATCGGTGTGTGGCAAACGGTTCTCCAATGGCTCAATGCGGCCGCGCATGCGCCGTGCCGGGCGGAGGGCGCTCGCTCGCGCGAAGGTGCGCGGTGGCGTGCGGCGGTCGCTCCCCGGCGGCGTCGCGGCTCGCGCGGATGCTACCACGCACAACCACTTGACGCCCGCTCGCCTCCTAGATGATACTCCATCTCATCTAGCACCCAGGAGCCGCCCCGTGGCCGTGACCGCCATCCTCGTCTCCGCCGGCGCGTTCTTCTCTGCCCTCGCCGGCGGCCTGCTCGCGTTGCGCGCGACGCGCCAGGTCGGGCTGGTCATCGCGGTCGGCGCCGGCATCCGGATCGGGGCGGCCTTCTTCGACCTGATCCCCGAGGCGGTGCACCATCTCGGCGACTCGCTGGATGCCGCGATGATGGCCACCGCCGTCGGCTTCCTGGCCTTCTACGCCATCGAGAAGCTCACCTCGCTGCACGTGGGCCACGAGACCGCGACCGAGCTCGAGCACGGCGAGAGCGCGCACCGCCACGTCGGCCTCATCGGGGCCAGCGGGATGAGCCTGCACAGCTTCCTCGACGGGGTCGCGCTGGCCGCCGGCCTCACCATCGGCGGCGGGCTGGGGCTGGTCATCGCCGCGGTCGTCATCGTCCATCGCTTCAGCGACGGTGTCGGCATCGTCAGCCTGCTGCTCGCCAGCCACTTCCCGCGCGCACAGGCGTACCGATGGGTGGGCTACGTGGCCGTCGCGCCGGTCCTGGGCGTGGTCGTCGGCCTGCTGCTCCCGCTCCCCGACGCGATGCTGGGCGCGATGCTGGGCGTCTTCGCCGGCTTCTTCCTGTACATCGGCGCCGCGGAGCTGCTGCCCGAGGCGCACCGCTCCGATCGGTCGTCGCTGGTGGTGGTGGCGACCCTGGTCGGGGTGGCGGCGATCTACCTGTTCTCGCTGTGGGCGGGCGCGATCGGGGCCCACTGATGCGCGCCCATAAGCACGCCGAGCGCCTGCGCGGTGCCGGCGAGCGCGTCACCCCGCAGCGGCTCCTGGTGGCCGGCGCGCTGGACGCCGCGGGGCGACAGGTCACCGCGCAGGAGCTGTGGGAGCTGCTCCGCCGCCGGGCTCCCGGGCTGGGTCGGGCGACCGTCTTCCGCACCCTCGAGACGCTCGTCGCGTCGGGCGTCGCGCGGCGCCTCGAGCAGGACGGGCACGTGTACGCCTACGTGGCCTGCCGGCCGGGGCACCACCACCACCTGGCCTGCTCGGCCTGCGGGCGGGTGGAGGAGATCGGCGAGACGTTCATCGCGCCGGTCGCGGCGCGGGTGCGCGACGAGCTGGGGTTCGAGATCGACGACGCGCGGCTCGACTTCTACGGGCGCTGCGCCAGCTGCGCGCGGCAGTAGCCCCGTCGCGCTCCGGCTAGGAGCCACCCGCGGCGGCCACCCGGTCCGCGGCCGGCATCAGGCCGGCGCCGTCGGCGGCGCTCGCCGCGTAGCCGGTCGGATGGGCCAGCTTCCACGACCAGGCGTCGGCGACCATCTCCTCGAGCTTGCTGTGCCTCGGCTGCCAGCCCAGCTCACGGCGGGCGCGGCGTGACGAGGCGACGAGGACCGGCGGATCGCCCATGCGGCGCTTCACGGCCCGCGCCGGCACGGCGCGGCCGGTCACCCGGCGGGCCGCCTCGATCACCTCCCGGACGCTGAAGCCGGCCGCCGAGCCGAGGTTGTAGACCTCGAGCGACGGCTCGCCTTCGCCGGTCGCCTCCAGCGCCAGCAGGTGCGCCTCGGCCATGTCGAGGACGTGCAGGTAGTCGCGGATGCAGGTGCCGTCGGGGGTCGGGTAGTCCTGGCCGAAGATCTGGACGTGGCTCGCCTCGCCGGCGGCCACGCGCAGCACCAGCGGGATGAGGTGCGTCTCGGGGTCGTGGTCCTCGCCGTTGCGCGCGGTCGCGCCGGCGACGTTGAAGTAGCGCAGGCTGATGGCCCGGAAATCGTGCGCCGCCGCGAACCAGCGCATCGCGCCCTCGAAGGCGAGCTTGGTGGCCCCGTACGGGTTGATCGGCTCGGTGCGGTCCGCCTCGGCGATCGGCACGCGGCGCGGCTCGCCGTAGACGGCGGCAGTCGAGCTGAAGACGATCCGCGTCACGCCGGCGGTGCGCATCGCCTCCAGCAGGGCGACCCCGCCGGCCACGTTGTTGCGGTAGTACATCCCCGGCTCGGCCATGCTCTCGCCGACCAGCGACTTGGCGGCGCAGTGCAGCACGGCGTCGATCCGCGCCTCCGTCAGCACGCGCTCGAGGTGACCCTGGTCACCGATGTCGCCGATCTCCAGGCTCGCGCCCTCGATGACCGAGGCGCGATGGCCGCTCGAGAGGTCGTCGAAGACGGTCACCTCGTGCCCCTGCGCCACGAGGCGCTCGACGGAGGTCGAGCCGACGTACCCGGCACCGCCGACGACCAGGATCCTCATGAGGCCGCCGCCGCGATCGGGCGCAGGGCCTCGACGCCGGTGCGCGCCAGCTCCGCGCTGAGGCGCGTCGCGAGCAGCGACGCGCCGGCGCCCGCGGCGTCGCGCAGCTGCTCGACGGTGCGCAGCCGCCCGGCGGCCTTGACCTGGACGCGCGGACCGACGCTGTCGCGCAGGAGCGCCGCGCGCTCGATCGTCACCCGCGCGGTGCCGTTGCCGGGCCCGGTGACCACGTAGTCCGCCCCGGCGCGCTCGGCGATACGGCAGGCGCGACGCAGCTGGTCGACCGGCAGCGGCTCGGCCTCGACGATCACGCCCGCCACGCCGAGCGCGGAGTGGACCATGTCGATGACCGCCAGCATGTCGTTGAGCACCACGTCGTCGTCCCCGGACAGGAGGGCGCCGGCGTTGAGCACGAAGTCGATCTGGTTGGCGCCCTGCTCGAGCGCCTTGCTGGCCTCGAATGCCTTCACCGACAGGAGCTGCCCGCCGTGCGGGAAGCCGACCACCGTGCCGAGACGCACGCGGGACCGCCCCAGCCCGCGCTTCGCGGCCTTCACCAGCCACGGGCTCACCGTGAGCGCGGCGAGGTCGTGTCCGACGGCCAGCGCCACGGCCCGCTCGAGGTCGCCGGTGGTGGCGTTGGCACCGGTGAGCCGGTGCTCGAGGCGCGCAGTCCGACGCCCGCTGGTCATCGGTCGATGGGGTCCTCCGTGGGGTGCCGTGGACCGCCGATTGTAGCAGCGCCCCTCGCCACTTCCGCCCCTCGGCATCGACCGGGACGGCCGCTCGATGGTGCGCTCGCGCACCACTCATGAAGCGCGGGCGGCGATCTCCCGCGCCAGGCCGATGAGCGACTCCCGGTTGTTCAGCGACGGCTCCTCGATGGTTGCCTCCAGGAGGGCGGCCAGGATGCGGCCGATCTCCGGTGAGGGCGGCAACCCGAGCACCGCCTGGAGATCGTGGCCGTCGATCGCCAGCTGCCGCGTCTCGAGCGGCACCCCGTGGGTCACCGCCCCGATCCTGGCGCGCAGCTCGTCGAGCTCGGCGGCGGCCGGCTCGTGCGCGCGGGAGGCGAGCTCGTCGGCGGCCCGCAGCGCGAAGAGATCGTCGAGGTGCTCGCGGCCGACGCGGCCCACGAAGCGGCGCACGGCGGCATCGGTCCAGCCGGGCGTGTACGCGAACATGTGCTGGCGGACGAGGTGGACGATGCGCGCGACCTGGTCGTTGGGCAGCCGGAGCCGCTCGGCGACGCGGCGGGCGAGCTCGGCGCCCACCTCCTCGTGGCCGATGAAGTGCCCGCCGGCACCGGTCGTGGCCTTGCCGAGGTCGTGGAGCAGCCCCGCCAGGCGAAGGTACGCATCGTCGGGTGGCAGCGCGTCGACCGCCCGCAGCGCGTGGTCGAGGGCGTCGCCGGGGATCGGCTTGCCCTGCGGCACGCCGCGCAGCGCCGCGAGCTCGGGGAGCAGCGCCTCGAGCAGGCCGTGGGCCTCGAGCAGCCGGAAGCCGGTCGACGGCGGCGCCTCGCCCCACGGCGGCTCGTCGGACCGCAGCATGCGCAGCAGCTCATCGCGGATCCGTTCGCCCGACACGGCCGTGACGCTCGAGGCGGCGGCGCGGAGCGCCTCGCCGGTGCGTGGCTCGATCTCCAGGCCCAGCCGCGCGGCGAAGCGCACCGCGCGCACCAGGCGCAGCGCGTCCTCAGCGAACCGCTCCGCCGGCTCGCCGACGGCCCGCAGGACGCCGGCACGCAGGTCGTCGATCCCGCCGTGCGGGTCGCGCAGCACTCCCCGGCCGGCGCCCGGGTCGCTGGGCACCCAGGCGATGGCGTTCACCGTGAAGTCGCGGCGCGCCAGGTCCTCGTCCAGCGTCGCCCCGAAGCGCACCTCGTCGGGACGGCGCCGGTCGCGGTAGCCGCCCTCGGTGCGGTACGTGGTCACCTCGATGAGCGGGTCCGGGCCGACGGTCACCGTTCCGAATCGGTTCTGCCACAGCGAGCCGGGGAAGAGCCGTGCGACGACCTCCGGATGGGCCTCCGTCGCCACGTCCCAGTCGCCCGCGCCACGCACCCGGCCGCGCAGCAGGTCGCGCAGCGTGCCGCCCACCAGGGCCGCCTCGTGGCCCGCGCCGGCGAGGGTGACCAGGACCCGCTGCACCGGTCGGGGGAGCGCGATGACCAGCTCGTCGCCGTCCGCGACGGCAAGGCCGAGCTGGCTCAGTTGGCCGCCGCCACGTCGAGGAACAGGTAGGCGCGCCACGCATCGTTGCGGACGTCGGCGAGGTACGAGCCGAACAGGTAGCGGACGTCGGCGCGCGGGGCGCGCGGCTCACGCAGGAGCGCCATGCGTGCCTCGGACACCGTCTTGGCGCCCTTGCGGTGGTTGCAGCTCCGGCACGCAGCGACGAGGTTCTCCCACTCGTGGCGCCCGCCGCGGTGCTTCGGCACGACGTGATCGATGGTGAGGTCGCGGCCCGCCGCGCCGCAGTACTGGCAGGTGTGCCGGTCGCGGGCGAACACCTCGCGGCGGGTGAGCTTCACGCGCGGGCGCGGGCGCTTCACGTGGTAGCTGAGGCGGATGACCGACGGCGCCGGGATCGCCAGGGTGGGCGTGCGGATCACCTGGTGGTTGCGCTCCAGCAGCTCGGCCTTGCTCGAGCCGAGCAGCCGGAAGGCGCGCCTGATGTCGCAGACGTTGAGCGGTTCGTAGTTCTGGTTCAGGACCAGCACGGGTGCATTGATCACGACGCTCGCCTCGAGGCGGATTCTAGCCGCACATCCGTGCTGCCGCACGGGTCGGCGCAGGCCGCCGCGGGGCCGCCGGGAAGGTGGCATCTGTGACCCCTGGGTTCAGGTAGACGAGCCGTGGCGCGGTCCCGGCCCGATGCGTGCCGACCGTCACGCTCAGCCCGGGCCCAAAGCAGCGCGTGGAGCGCCTCGCGAACCGCCTAACGGTCGTGCCATGCAGATCTGGCAACGTTGAGGGTGGTGCCAGGTGGGCGGCACCGTCGTTCCGCGCTCGACGCGCGCGGTACGGACCATGCCGTGCGGCGCGGGGCGGGTGGCCCTCGGGTGCTCCCCCGCGCGGCCGAGCCAGCCAGGGGCCGGCGGCGGACGAGCGCGGGTGGACGAGTAGAATGGCGCCATGACGACGATCGAGCGCAGCACGTGGACCACCAAGGTCGGCCTGGCGAGGATGCTCGCCGGCGGCGTGATCATGGACGTCGTGACACCCGACCAGGCCAGGATCGCCGAGGAGGCGGGCGCGGTCGCGGTGATGGCCCTGGAGCGCGTGCCGTCCGACATCCGCAAGTACGGCGGCGTGGCGCGCATGAGCGACCCGCAGCTGATCGAGGGGATCAAGGCAGCGGTCAGCATCCCGGTGATGGCCAAGTGCCGCATCGGACACTTCGCCGAGGCGCAGATCCTCGAGGCGCTCGAGGTCGACTACATCGACGAGTCCGAGGTGCTCACCCCCGCCGACGAGGAGCACCACATCGACAAGCACCTCTTCAAGGTGCCGTTCGTGTGCGGCTGCCGCGACCTGGGCGAGGCGCTGCGCCGCATCGGTGAGGGTGCGGCCATGATCCGCACCAAGGGCGAGGCGGGCACCGGCGACATCGTCGAGGCGGTGCGCCACATGCGGGCCGTGCAGAAGGGCATCCGCCAGCTCAGGACGATGCGCCCCGACGAGCTGTTCGCCGCGGCCAAGGAGCTGCGCGCGCCCTACGAGGTGGTGAAGCAGACCGCCGAGCTGGGCGCGCTGCCGGTGCCGAACTTCAGTGCCGGGGGGGTCGCGACGCCGGCCGACGCGAGCCTCATGCGCCAGCTGGGTGCCGAGGCGGTGTTCGTCGGCAGCGGCATCTTCAAGAGCGAGCATCCCGAGCGCGTGGCGCGGGCGATCGTGAAGGCCACCACGCACTACGACAACCCCGAGATCCTGGCCGAGGTGAGCGCCGGGCTCGGCGAGCCGATGCGCGGGCAGTCGCTCGGCGAGATCCCTCCCGAGGAGCGCCTCGCCGTTCGCGGCTGGTAGGCCACGGTCCGATGAGCCCCGAGGCGAGCCGCGGGACGCGGCCGCTGCGCATCGGCATCCTGGCGCTGCAGGGCGCCGTGCAGCCCCACGCCGAGGCGCTTCGCGCGGTGGGCGCGGAGCCGGTCGAGGTGCGCCTGCCGCGTGACCTGGTGGACCTCGACGCCCTCATCCTGCCCGGCGGCGAATCGACGACCATGCGCAAGCTGATCGACGCGTATGGGCTGCGCGAGCCGATCGCCGCGCTGGCGGCGGCCGGGGCGCCGCTGCTCGGCACCTGCGCGGGGATGATCCTGCTGGCTGACCGCATCGCCGACGGCGACGAGCCGGTGTTCGGGCTGCTCGACATCGAGGTGCGCCGCAACGGCTACGGGCGGCAGCTCGACAGCTTCGAGGCCGACCTGTCCGTTCCGACGCTCGGCGACGACCCGCTGCACGGCATCTTCATCCGCGCACCGATGCTCACCGACGTGGCCGATGGCGTCGAGGTCCTGGCCCGCGACCCCGACGGGCGTCCCGTGGCGGTGCGCCAGGGGCGGGTCATCGCCACCGCCTTCCACCCCGAGCTGACCACCGACCGGCGCATCCACGCGCTGCTCGCCGAGCTCGCCGCCACGCTCCAGCGCGAGGCGCCGGCGGCCCCATGACCGATGGCGGGGGCGCCGTCCGCGCCGCGCGGCTGACCGACCGGCAGGCACTCGCCGAGCTGTCGCGGCGAGTGCACGCGTCGTCGGGTGCGCATCGCCGTTCGCTGGGCGTGCCGGCGGCCGACGCCACGCGGCCGCGGATCAGCCTGGCGACCCTCATCCCGTCGTGGCTGCCGCTGCGCTCGCCGTCGGTGCACCTGGTGGCCGAGATGGACGGGCGGCTGGTCGGCAGCGCCCGGGCGATCAGCGAGCCGCATCGGTCCGACTGGGTGATCATCGAGCTCGACGCCGACGACGGCGCGATGGCCGCCGAGATCCGCTGGCACCTGCTCACCGCCCTGGTCGCGGAGGGCGGGCGCGAGGGCGTGGTGCGCTTCCACGTCGCGTGCGCCGACGCCCGCGAGAACCTCGAGCTGTTCGGACAGGCCGGGTTCATGGCCTACGCCCAGGAGGAGATCTGCTACCGGCCGCCCGAGGCGCTGCGCGGCCCGGGGTCGTGGCTGCGGACGCTGGTCGACCGGCGGCGCCGTGGCGGCGACGCCGGCGACGCCGTCGCCGAGGGCGGGGTCGCGGTCCGCGCCGCCGGGTCCCCCGACGCCTGGCACCTGTTCGACCTGTGGACCCACGCCACGCCGCCGGCGATCGCGCGGATCGAGGACTACGGTGCCGCCGACTGGGAGGGGGTCGGTCACGAGGCGGTCGTGCCGCGCAGCAGCCTCAACCCGCTCCTCCACTTCGGGACGGTGGGCGCGTGGCTCATGGTCGGGGAGCAGCGCGCCGGCGCCTTCGCCCAGCACGGCAGCTGCCGCGAGGGGCCCCACTACCTGCGCTTCCTGGTGCGCGAGGGCGTGGATGGGGCATCGTTCCTGCGGGAGGTGCTGCACGGGCCGGCGCGCGAGGCCGCCGCTGCGGGAATCCTCGCCCCGGTGCGAACATATGAATCGGCGGGGCTGCGCGCCGCGACGTCGGTCGGCTTCGAGCCGATCGGCCGCGTCACCCTCCTGGTGCGCGAGGTGCGCGCGCAGGCTCGCCAGCCGGCCCTGGTGCCGGTCGTCCATTGAGCGCTACGAAAGGCACGCCGCCCGCCATGACACGCCGCGAGACCACCGACGACCTCGACGCCCTCATGGAGGCGCTGCCGCCGGAGATCTGCGACCGCCTGCGCGGCCTGGCCAACCGGACCGACCTGCTCGAGGTGGTGATGGACCTCGGGCGGCGCCCGGAGGCCCGCTTCACCACCGGCGAGGAGGACCTCCTCGACCGCGAGATCAACGAGGCCGATATCGCCCACGTGGTGGATCACATCGGTGCGTTCGGCGACGACAACCGCGCCGGGATCGAGCGGACCCTGCATCGGATCAGTGCCATTCGCAACCGCGGCGGCAAGGTGGTCGGGCTCACCTGCCGCATCGGACGCGCGGTGTTCGGGACGATCGACATCATCCGCGACATCGTCGACTCGGGGCAGAGCGTCCTGCTGCTGGGACGGCCGGGCGTCGGCAAGACGACCATGCTCCGCGAGGTGGCGCGCGTCCTCGCCGACGACCTCGGCAAGCGGGTGATCATCGTCGACACCTCGAACGAGATCGCCGGCGACGGCGACATCCCGCACCCGGGGATCGGCGACGCGCGGCGCATGCAGGTGCGCACCCCCACCGAGCAGCACGCGGTGATGATCGAGGCGGTCGAGAACCACATGCCCGAGGTGATCGTCATCGACGAGATCGGGACCGAGCTCGAGGCGGCCGCCGCGCGCACCATCGCCGAGCGCGGGGTGCAGCTGGTCGGCACGGCCCACGGCAACACGCTCGACAACCTGATGCTCAACCCGACCCTCTCCGACCTCGTCGGCGGGATTCAGCCGGTGACCCTCGGCGACGAGGAGGCGCGCCGGCGCGGGACGCAGAAGACGGTCCTCGAGCGCAAGGCGCCGCCGACCTTCGACGTCCTGGTCGAGATCGTCGAGCGCGACAACGTGATCGTCCACCGCAGCGTGGCGGAGACGGTCGACGCCATCCTGCGTGGCCACATGGTTCCGCCCGAGGCCCGCTTCCGCGAGGACGGCGGCCAGCTCAAGGCGATGACCAAGTACGACTACCGGATCAGCGACAGCGCTGCCGGCACCCCGGCCTTCGCGCCGATCGAGCCGACCGGTGGGTTCGGCCACTTCTCGCGGTCCGGCGGCCCGGCGCCGGGCGGCCGCTTCTCGACCGGCGGTGGCGGCAGCCTGCGCCCGCTCCCCGGCCGGCAGGGCGGCGGCCGCACGCTGCGACCGCTCCCCGGCGAGCGGATCGCGGGCGCGGAGCGAGCCGTCGGCTCGGAGCGGCCGGCGCTCGAGGATCGTTACCTGGGCACCGTCGACGCCGACCCGCGGCGCCAGCTGGAGCAGGCGCTCGTCGAGGCGGACGCCGACGCCGAGTCGGCCGGCATCGGGCGGTCGGTCGGCGCCAGCCGCCCGGCGACGGGAGGCGGCCGCGCCCATCGGCCCATGGCGGTCTTCCCGTTCGGGGTCAGCCGCAAGCGCCTCGAGCAGGCGGTGCGCGAGCTGGCCGTGCCGGTCACCGTGGCGCGCGACCTCGAGGAGGCCGATGCGGTGGTGACCCTGCGCAACTACTACAAGCGCAAGCCCGGCGCGCTGCGCGACGCCGAGTCGCACGGCGTGCCGATCTACGTCCTCAAGACCAACACCATGCTCCAGATGGAGAACATGCTCGCCTCGCTGTTCGACCTGGAGGCCGATCCCTCCGACGCGGCGCTGCGCGAGACCGCCGAGGCGATCGGCCTCGTCGCCGCCTCCGGTCGACCGATGGAGCTCGCCCCGCAGAACGCCTACATCCGGCGCCTCCAGCACCAGATGGCGGAGCGCAACAGCCTGATGAGCCGGTCGCGCGGCAGCGAGCCGAACCGTCGCGTGGAGCTGCTCCCCGACGACGGCCGCGCCTGGCGGTGAGCGAGGCCCCGGCACGGGGGCGGTTCATCACCGTCGAGGGTCCCGACGGCAGCGGCAAGACGACCGCGGCCCGGCACCTCGCCGAGTGGCTGCGCGGACGCGGCGTGGCGACCGTGTTGACCCGCGAGCCGGGCGGCACGCCGCTCGGCGACGAGGTCCGTCGCCTGGTGCTCCACCTGCGTGACGTCTCCGACGACCTCGACCCGCGGGCCGACGCGCTGCTCTTCGCCGCCGGACGCGCGCAGCACGTGGCGCGCGTCATCCGCCCCGCCCTGGAGCGTGGCGACTGGGTCGTCTGCGCCCGCTTCAGCGATTCGTCGCTCGCCTACCAGGGCGCCGCGTACGGCAACGACCTGGAGGAGGTGCGGCGCCTCCAGGCGTTCGCCACCGGAGGGCTGGTGCCCGACCTGACGCTGCTCGTCGACGTGCCGGTCGAGGTCGGGCTGGAGCGGACCCGGCGGCGCGCCGAGTGGAATCGCTTCGAGGACACCGAGGAGCTCGCCTTCTTCGAGCGGGTGCGCGGCGCCTATCTCGACCTGGCCGCCGCCGAGCCGCGGCGCGTGCGCCTCGTCGACGGATCCGGGTCGGTCGCCGAGACCGACGCCGCGATCCGCCGCATCGTCGAGCCGCTGCTCAGCTGACGGGCGGCCGGGGGGTGGTGTCCCGCCGACGCTCCGCGCCGCCCGGCCAGAAGGCGGCCACCAGGTTCCAGGCGCC
>DASSPJ010000027.1:0-2636 GCA_035699665.1 Candidatus Limnocylindria bacterium | reverse complement strand
GGTCACGCGATCGAGGCGATCGACCTGGTGCGGACCTACCGCACCCACACCGGCGTCCTGCGTCGGCGGCGGCTCGACGTGCCGGCGGTGCGCGGCATCAGCTTCCACGTCCGGCCCGGTGAGCTGTTCGGCCTGCTCGGCCCGAACGGCGCCGGCAAGACGACCACCATCAAGATGCTCATCACCCTGCTCCTGCCGACGAGCGGCTCCGCCCACGTGATGGGCCACGACGTGGTAAAGGAGACGACCGAGGTGCGGCGCCGCATCGGCTACGTGTTCGGTGGCGACCGCGGCCTGTACGACCGCGTCAGCGCGCTCGACAACCTGCGCTACTTCGCGGAGCTGTACGGCGTCGACCCGGCGGTGCAGCAGGGGCGCATCGGCGCGCTGCTCGAGATGGTGGGCCTGGTCGGGCGCGAGAAGGAGAAGGTCGAGGGCTACAGCCGCGGCATGCGGCAGCGGCTGCACATCGCCCGCGGCCTGCTCCACGATCCCGAGGTGGTCTTCCTCGACGAGCCCTCCATCGGTCTCGACCCGGTCGGGGCGCGCGAGCTGCGCCAGACCGTCCGCTCGCTGGTCGACGCCGGCAAGACGGTGCTGCTGACCACCCACTACATGTTCGAGGCCGATGCCCTGTGCGACCGGATCGCGGTCATCAACGCCGGTCGCATCGTGGCGCTCGGGACCGGGGCCGACCTCAAGGACGCCATCGCCAACCGCACCATCGTCGAGATCGAGACGTTCGGCGTGACCGATGACGCCGTCGCGCGCCTGCGCGACGACCCGGACGTCAACGCGGTGAACACCGAGGAGCGCGACCAGAGCCAGATCCTCCTGGTCCAGAGCGACCGCGGGACGCAGATCACGCACCGCCTCCTGGCGCTGCTCGGCGAGACCCGCGTCGGCAAGGTCGTGGCGCGGGAGCCGACCCTGGAGGACGCCTACGTGCACCTCATCGCCACCACCGGCGACGACCAGGACCGCGCGGCACGCGCGGCATCGGTCCAGTGAGCGCCTCGCGGGTGGCCAGGCTCGTCTGGTTCGTCACCTGGTTCAACGTGCGGATGCTGCTGGCCAGCGAGTTCTTCATCCTCACCACCTTCATCACGCCGCTCATCTTCGCCACCCTGGCCTTCTTCCTGTTCGCCTCCGGCGGCGGGACGGCCGGGCAGACCCTGCTCTACGTCGCGCTCGGCGCCGGGATGATGGGCGTGTGGAGCACCACCCTCTTCGGCTGTGGCGGGGCCATCGCCTGGCAACGCTGGGAGGGGACGCTCGAGCTGCTGGTGACCGCGCCGTCGCGCTACGACTTCATCCTGGTCGGCCAGACGTTCGGCGCGGTGGTGCTCGGCTTCTACGGGATCGGCGCCACGCTGCTGTGGGGCGTGCTCCTGTTCGGGATGCCGATCGACGCCACGTTCCCCCTGCTGCTGCCCCTCTCGCTGGCCGCCGCGATCATCTCGCTCGGCTCGCTGGGCATGCTCATCGCCACCACGTTCGTCCTGTACCGCCACGCCAACGCGCTCGGCAACCTGCTCGAGTACCCGATCTGGCTGATCACCGGCCTGCTGGTGCCCTTGTTCACGTTGCCGTGGTGGGTCCGGCCGCTGAGCTGGCTGCTGGCGCCGACCTGGGGGATGGAGGCGATCCGCGGGGCGACGCTGGGAAGCGAGCCGCCGTGGCTGGCGATCGGCATGTGCTTCGCGCTGGCCGTCGCCTACTACGTGGCGGCCCGCTACACGCTGGTCTTCGTGCTGGACAAGGCCCGCCGCGACGCCACGCTGGCGCTCCAGTGACCGCGGCCACGCTTCCCGCCCGCCCGCCGCGCGCCGATCCGGCCGGGTGGCGGTCCGCCTGGCGCGTCTTCTGGTATGGCGGGCTGATGAGCTACGGGATGCTCTTCAACTGGGCGCGCCCGTCCATCTACATCCCGACCCTCATCGGCGGGCCGACCTTCCAGCTGCTCTTCTTTGCCGCGCTGGGCGAGTACGCGACGGACCGATCGCCCGCGTACTTCGCGATCGGCAACGCGGTGCAGGTCTCGGCGCTGGCCGGCGTGTTCGGGATGACCATGGCGATCGCCAACGAGCGCTGGTTCGGGACGCTCCCCGCCATCCTGGCCACGCCCGCCAACCGCGTCGCGCTGTTCGCGGGCCGCTTCCTGCCGTTCGTGGCCAACGGCCTGTTCGTCTCGCTCTACGCCTTCGCGGTGGGGATCGTCTTCCTCGGGGTGCGTCTCGCCCCCGAGTCGCTGGCGGTCGTGCTGCTGGCGCTCCTGGCGACGGTCTTCTCGTGCACCGCCATCGGCGCGCTCCAGGGCGCCATCTCGCTGCGCCTGCGGGACGGCCTGTTCGGCGCCAACCTGATCATGATGGCGATCCTGCTCTTCTGCGGGGTCAACATCCCGCTCGCCGACCTGCCCGGGTGGATGCAGGTGATCGGCAACCTGCTGCCCTTCACCCACGGCCTGGAGGCGGTCCGGCAGGCGGCCGACGGCGCCGGGATCGGCCAGGTCGGTGGGCTCATCGCCGTCGAGGTGCTGATCGGCGTCGCCTATGCCGTCGTCGCGTTCGGCCTGTTCAGCTACCTGGAGATGTCGGCGCGCGCCAACGCCACCCTCGACGTGCGGTAGCGGG
>DASSPJ010000026.1:0-11953 GCA_035699665.1 Candidatus Limnocylindria bacterium | reverse complement strand
GGCCTGGCCGCCTCCGATGGGATCGACACCGATGCCGCCGGCCGGACCTCGGCCGGCGGGGTATGGGCGGCCGGCGACGTCGCGCGGGTCGCCGGTCGGCGCGTCGAGCATTGGCACGCGGCCCGCGAGGCCGGCGAGCGTGTCGCCGGCTCGATCCTCGGCGAGCCCACCCCCGTCGTGCCGGTGCCATGGGTCTTCTCCGAGGTCGGCGGCACGCGGCTGGACGTGATCGGTGACCCGGCGGCCGCCGACGCGGAACGATGGATCGGAGACCGGGTCGTGGTGGCGACGGCCGACGGGCGCGTCGTGGGCCTGGGCGTGCTGGGCGGTGCGATCCGGCCCGACCGGGGGCGCGAGCTGGTCGCGCGCGGCGCCTCGATCGAGGAGGTCGGCTCGGCGCTTCGCGGAGATCGCAGGTTCCGGGACGGCGCCTTTGCTACGCTCCGCGCCTGCCCGCAGCTGGATATGGGTCGTGATGCAGCCCCGCCGGATCGGCCTCCCCTTCGTCCTGTCGGCCGTGCTGGCGATCGCCGCGACCCTTGGCCCCGCCCGGCCCGCGGCGGCCGGCGGCACGGACCGGCTGCCCGACCTGCGCATGGCGCCCCTCACCGGCTTCTACACCGAGAACTCCGGTGGGCAGCGGCGCCTGCGGTTCACCACCATCATGACCAACGAGGGAGCGGGACCCCTCGAGGTCCGCGGGTTCCGCAACAGCTTCGGCGAGCAGCACCTCCAGACGCAGCAGCGCATCTATGACACCGCCGGGGGCGTGCGCACCGTCCCGTCCCGGGCGCTGATGGAGTACGCCCGCGACGGCCATGACCACTGGCACATCCAGGGGGTCATGCTCTATCAGCTGTGGAACGACGGTGGGATGACCCGCCGCGGCACGAAGGTCGGCTTCTGCTTCCTCGACAGCCGCCCGTGGAATCTGGCGCTGCCCGGCGCGCCGCAGTCGCGCGTCTACCCGGAGCGCGTCTGTGGCGACCAGGGCGACCTCCAGAACCACATGGGCCTGTCCGTAGGGTGGGGCGACGAATATCCGGCGAACTTCACGTTCCAGTGGATCGACATCACGGGGCTGCCGCCCGGCGACTACACGGTGCAGGCCCGCGCCGACGAGCAGAACTGGTACCTCGAATCGAACGAGGGCAACAACTGTGCGTGGGCGCGGGTACGGATCGGCGCGAGCAACGGCAGCGTGGCGATCCTCGCCTCCGCGCGGACGTGCGTCACGCCACCGGCGTCGAGCACGCGCGTCGAGCGGCAGTACGGCGACGACCGCTACCAGACGGCGGCAGCGATATCCGAGGACGCCTTCGCGGCCGGCGTGCCGATTGCCTACGTCGCCACCGGCGCCAATTACCCCGATGCACTCGCCGCCGGCGCGGCGGCCGGCTATCGCGGCGGGCCGGTCATCCTCGTCGAGCGTGACCGGCTGCCCGCGCTGGCGACGACCGAGCTCGAGCGCCTCAACCCGGCGCGGATCGTCATCGTCGGCGGTCCGAACGTCATCTCCGAATACGTTGCCGGGCTGGTGGCCCGTTTCCAGACCGGCGGAGGCGCGACGCGCATCGCCGGCTCGGATCGCTATGGCACCGCCGCGGCCATCTCGGCCTCGACGTTCGCCGGCGGCGTAGAGACCGCCTACGTGGCGAGTGGCCGATCATGGGCCGACGCCCTGGCCGCAGTGCCGCACGCGGCACGTGCCGGCGGGCCGATCCTGCTGACCTTCCCCGACTCGCTGCCTGAACGCACGCGGACCGAGCTCGCCCGGCTGCAGCCGAACCGGATCATCGTGGTGGGCGGGAGCGGGGCGGTCTCGGCGGCGGTCGCGGCGCAGCTCGACATGTACGACCGCGGCGGTGGCGTGCTGCGCATCGGTGGCGCCGACCGGTACGAGACGGCGGCCGCCCTGTCGACGTTCCACCATCCCGGCGGTGCGACGTTCGCCTACGTGGCGACCGGCCTCAACTTCCCCGATGCCCTCGCCGCGGGTCCGGCCGCCGCGATCCGGGGGGCGCCCACCGTCCTGGTGCGCGCCTCGGCCATCCCGGCGGCCGCGGCCGCCGAGCTCGAGCGCCTCAACCCGGCGCGCATCTACATCGTCGGCGGACCGTCGGTCATCGGGATGGGGGTGCAGGCCGGGCTGGCCGCCTACGCGGACGGCTGACGGCACGCGGTCGCGGGCTCCCCGCGCTCGATGCGCGGGGCGGATTCGCACGTCACGCGGCGCCGGACGGGTGGCCCCCGGGTGCTCCCCCGCGCATGCAGTGGGGGGAGCCGGCACAGCCGGTTGACCATCCGCCTCCCGCGCGGGACAATGTCCCCGGCAACACCGACCAAATCAGTCGGGATTGAGCTGCCCAGCCGATCCCGACGCGAGCCGACGAGGAGCGCATGGCCCTTCCCAATCCTGCCCTGAACCAGATCCCGGGCGGTTACAAGTACGGCTGGCACGACAGCGAGGCGACCTCGCTGAACGTCGCCCGCAAGGGGCTGTCGGCCGAGATCGTCGAGGAGATCAGCCGCTTCAAGGGTGAGCCGGAGTGGATGACCAGGCAGCGCCTCAAGGCGTACCGCCACTTCGAGGCGCGCCCGATGCCGCAGTGGGGCGCCGACCTGTCGGGGATCGACTTCCAGGACATCTACTACTACATCGCGCCGACCGACAAGGCGGTGCAGTCGTGGGACGACGTGCCGGAGTACATCCGCCGCACCTACGACAAGCTGGGCATCCCCGAGGCGGAGAAGAAGTACCTGGCCGGGGTGGGCGGGCAGTACGACTCCGAGGTCGTCTACCACAACATCCGCGAGGACCTCGAGCGCCAGGGCGTCATCTTCCTGGGGACCGATGAGGCGCTGGTCAAGCACCCGGAGATCTTCCGCGAGCACTTCGGCACGGTGATCCCGGCCAACGACAACAAGCTCGCCGCCCTCAACACCGCGGTGTGGTCGGGCGGGAGCTTCATCTACGTGCCCAAGGGGGTGCACGTGGAGCTGCCGCTGCAGGCCTACTTCCGCATCAACACCGAGAACATGGGCCAGTTCGAGCGGACCCTGATCATCGCCGACGAGGGCAGCAGCGTGCACTACGTCGAGGGCTGCACCGCCCCGACGTACTCGACCGCCAGCCTGCACAGCGCCGTGGTCGAGATCATCGTCAAGAAGGGCGCCCGGGTCCGCTACACGACCATCCAGAACTGGAGCCACAACGTCTACAACCTGGTCACCAAGCGCGCCGTGGCCCACGAGGACGCGGTGATGGAGTGGGTCGACGGCAACCTCGGCTCCAGGGTGACCATGAAGTACCCGAGCATCTACCTTCTCGGGGAGCGCGCCCACGGCGAGGTGCTGAGCATCGCCTTCGCCGGTGACGCGCAGCACCAGGACGCGGGCGGCAAGATCATCCACGCCGCGCCGAACACGACCTCCCTGATCACCTCCAAGTCGATCAGCAAGGGGACCGGCCGCACCTCGTACCGCGGCCTGGTCAAGGTGTACCCCGGCTGCTCGGGGTCGAAGTCCACGGTCCGCTGCGACGCGCTGATCCTCGACGACGAGGCGCGCTCCGACACCTATCCCTACATGGAGATCGACGAGGAGCAGGTCACCATCGGCCACGAGGCGACGGTGAGCAAGGTCGGCAGCGACCAGCTCTTCTACCTCATGAGCCGCGGCCTCTCCGAGGCCGAGGCGGCCGCGATGATCGTCAACGGGTTCATCGAGCCGATCGTCAAGGAGCTCCCGATGGAATACGCGGTCGAGATGAACCGCCTCATCCAGCTCCAGATGGAGGGTGCGGTCGGGTGACCCAGGCTGGACCGATGGCCGCGCCGGCCGCCGCCGCGGCGCTCGACGCGGCGGCGATAGCGCGCCTCTCCGACGCACGCGGCGAGCCCGATTGGCTGCGTGACCTGCGTCTCGCCTGGTGGGCGCGCGCCGAGCAGCTCGGCTGGCCGACCGGCGCCGAGGAGGAGTGGCGCCGCGTCTCGCTCCGCGACCTGCCGCGCGACGGCGAGCTCCTCGCCGAGGCCGAGTTCCGGCCCTTCGTGCCCGATGCGCGGCTGGCCGAGCAGGGCGTCATCTTCACCGACCTCGCCAGTGCCGTGCGCGAGCACCCCGACCTCGTCCGCGCGCATCTCGGGCAGGGCGAGCCGCCGCCGTCGCACGCGGGCCTGTGGGCGCGCTCGCTGGCCGCCTGGACGTCGGGCACCTTCCTCTACGTGCCGCCCCGGCTCGAGGTCGATGGCACGCTGATCGCCCGCATCTCGCAGGCCCGTGCCGACGCCACCTTCCTGCCGCACAGCCTGATCGTCGCCGACGAGGGCGCGAGCCTCCGCCTGATGGAGGAGCACGTCTCGCCCGACGGCCAGTCCGGCTGGTTCGGCGGCACGGTCGACGTCATCGCGCGGGCCGATGCGCGCGTGCGCTATGCGAACCTCCAGCAGCTCGGCGACGAGGTGTGGAACCTGGGAGCGCAGCGGGTCGAGGTGGGCCGCAATGCGGAGGTCACCTCCCTCAACACCGAGGTCGGCTCGAAGGTCACCAAGCTCGGCGTCGACGTTCGCATGACCGGCACCGGGGGCACCAGCCTCCTGCTCGGCCTGACCGCCGCGGGCGACGGCCAGATGATCGACATCAACACGGTGCAGGACCTCGCCAGCGACCACACCACCAGCGACCTGCTCTACCTCTCCGCGCTCTACGAGGCGGCCCACGCCGCCTTCTACGGCGTCACGCGCGTCCGGCATGGCACCCGCCAGACGAGCAGCTACCAGGAGTGCCGCAACCTGCTCCTCAGCCCGCAGGCCGGCGCCGAGCCGATCCCGGTGCTCGAGATCGAGGCCAACGACATCCTGCGCTGCGGCCACGGTGCCACCGCCGGCGCCGTCGACCCGGTGCAGCTCTTCTACGCGCAGTCGCGCGGCCTCGACGCCGAGGCGGCCGAGCAGCTGATCGTGCGCGGCTTCTTCGAGCAGGTGATGGCGCGCATCAGCGACGAGCCGATCCACTCGGCGATGCTCGCCGCGCTGGCAGACCGGATCGGGCACGCCGAGGCGGTGGACGGCGAGGTGGCGGCATGACCGTCGAGCGCGCGAGCAGCGGCTTCACGACCGGCCTGGCGGCCGCCGACGTCGAGCCGGGCACGGTGCGCGTCGTCGAGGTGGCCGGCCGCTCGCTGGCGGTCGGGCTCACCGAGGACGGGGAGTGGGGCGCCATCGACAACGTCTGCACCCACGACGGGGGCGACCTCGGCGAGGGCGAGCTGGACGGCGACGCGGTCGAGTGCCCGCGTCACGGCGGCCGCTTCGACCTGTTCTCCGGGCGCGTCGTGGCCCTGCCGCCGGTGGTCCCGGTGCGCGCCTACCCGACCCGCGTCGAGGATGGCGCGGTGGTGGTCGAGCTCGAGTGAGCGGCGTGGCATGAAGATCAGCACGCGCACCGAGTACGGCATCCGGGTCCTCGTGGTCCTGGCGCGCCGCCACGGTGATGGCCCGGTCTCGCTGGCCGGGGTGGCGAAGGCGGAGAAGCTGCCCCACGCCTACCTGGAGCAGCTCATGCGCGACCTGCGCCGCGCCGGGTTGGTGATCGCCACGCGCGGCCAGGCGGGCGGCTACCAGCTGGCCCGCGACCCGGAGGCGATCCATCTCGCCGACGCGGTGCGCGCGCTCGAGGGGCCGCTGCTCGAGATGCCGTGCGCCGGCGTCGACAGCCTCGAGGCCTGCGACCGGCCGCAGCCGTGCAGCGTGCACGAGGTCTTCCAGCGCGTCCACGAGTCGCTCGCCGCGAGCCTCACCTCCACCACCCTGGCCGAGGTCGCCGCCTCGGCGGGCGGCCCGCCGTTCCCGCCCCAGGTGCGCCGGCGCCACGCCGCCGAGCATGCCTCCCTGGTGGCCGGTGAGCGCCTCGCCACCGCCGAGGTGCCGCTGCCCCGCCCGGCAACGCATTGAATCCATCGACCCATCCCGACGAAAAGGAAGCGATACGACCACGCATGACCGATGAGCTGGTGATCGCTGACCTCGAGGTCAGCATCGGTACCAAGAAGATCCTCAAGGGGCTCAGCCTGACGGTGCGCTCCGGCGAGGTGCACGCCCTGATGGGCCCCAACGGCTCGGGCAAGACGAGCCTGGCCTACACGCTGATGGGCCATCCCGACTACCACGTCGACGCCGGCACCGTGACCTGGCGCGGCGAGAACGTCCTGGCCCTGACGCCGGACAAGCGGGCGCGCCTGGGCATCTTCCTCGCCTTCCAGTACCCGAGCGCCATCCCCGGCGTGACGGTGGCGAGCTTCCTGCGCAACATCTACAACGCGGTCCACCACCCCAAGCCGGCCGATGCCGACGGCGAGAAGTCGATCCGCTACACGGGCATCCCGCTCGCCAAGTTTCGCCGGCTGATGGAGGAGAAGATGGCGCTCCTCCGCATGGACCCCGGCTTCGCCACGCGCTACGTCAACGAGGGCTTCTCAGGCGGCGAGAAGAAGCGTCTCGAGATGCTCCAGATGGCGATCCTCAACCCGCCGATGGCGATCCTCGACGAGACCGACTCGGGGCTCGACATCGATGCGCTGCGGAACGTGGCCGACGGCATCAACGCCACCCTCTCCCCGCAGATGGGCGTGCTGATGATCACCCACTACCAGCGCATGCTGAACTACGTGAAGCCGCAGTTCGTCCACGTGCTGCTCGACGGGCGCATCGTCATGTCCGGCGGCGAGGAGCTGTCGAAGCAGCTCGAGGCGAACGGCTACGACTGGGTGCGCGAGCAGGTCGGCCTGCCCGAGGGCGTGACCGACGAGGCCTCGGCTCCCGAGCCGGTCGCCCCCCACTGACCGGCGGATAGACCGATGGCCCTGCGGCACGCCGACCCGACGTCGCCCCCCCGCGCCCTCGATGGCGCGGCGCTGCGTGCCGACTTCCCGGTCTTCGAGCGCCCCACCCGGTCGGGAAAGCGCCTCGCGTTCCTCGACTCGGCGGCGTCATCGCTGAAGCCGCGGAGCGTGATCGAGGCGATCGGCGATACCTACGGGCACCACTACGCCAACGTTCACCGCGGCATCTACGAGCTGAGCGAGGACGCGACGCATCGGTACGAGGGCGCCCGCCGCAAGGTGGCGCGCTTCATCGGCGCCGGATCGTGGCGCGAGGTCGTCTTCGTGCGCAACGCCACCGAGGCGATCAACCTGGTGGCCTTCAGCTGGGGGCGCGCGAACCTCGGCCCGGGCGACGTGCTGCTGTCCACCGAGATGGAGCACCACGCCAACCTGGTGCCGTGGCAGCAGCTGGCCGCCGAGACCGGAGCCACGCTCGAGTTCGTCGCCATCACCGACGACGGGCGCCTCGACCTCGACGACCTTCGGGCGCGCCTGGCCCGCGGGCCGAAGCTGCTCGCCGTGGCCCACGTCAGCAACGCGCTCGGCACCATCAACCCGGTCGCCGAGATCACGCGGCTGGCGCACGAGGCCGGGGCGCTGGTCGCGCTCGACGCCGCGCAGAGCGTTCCCCATCTGCCGGTCGACGTGCGGGCGCTGGGGGTCGACTTCCTCGCCCTGTCCGGGCACAAGATGCTCGGCCCGTCGGGGATCGGGGCCCTGTGGGCGCGCCGCGAGCTGCTCGACGCGATGCCGCCCTTCCTGACCGGCGGCAGCATGATCAGCCGCGTCACGCTCGAGGCGACCGAGTGGAACGAGACCCCCTGGAAGTTCGAGGCGGGGACGCCGGCGATCGCCGAGGCGGTGGGGCTGGGCGCGGCCATCGACTACCTCGAGGCGCTCGGCATGGACGCCGTGCGGGCCCACGAGCGCGAGCTGTTCGTCGAGGCCTGGGCCGCGCTGGCGGGGATCCCCGGCCTGCGGCGCCTTGGCCCGGACGATCCCGACCAGCACGGCGGCGTCATCAGCTTCGTCCTCGACGGCGTGCACCCCCACGACGTGGCCACCGTGTTCGACGCCGAGGGCGTCGCCGTGCGCGCCGGGCACCACTGCGCACAGCCGCTCATGATCCGTTACGACCTGCCGGCCACCACCCGCGCCAGCTTCTACGTCTACAACGACCGCGAGGACGTCGAGCGCCTGGTGGCCGCAGTCCACGCCACCCGGCGCCTCTTCCACCCCGCCTGACGCACGCGAGACCGATGGACAACCTCTACCGCGACTTCATCCTCGAGCACTACCGCGAGCCGCACAACAAGGGCGTGCTCGATCCCCATGACCTCCACTTCGCCGACTCGAACCCGACCTGCGGCGACGAGCTGTCGATGACGCTGCAGCTCGACGCGGACGGCAGCCACGTGGCCGACGTCGCGTTCGACGGCCGCGGCTGCGCCATCAGCCAGGCCTCGGCGAGCATCCTCACCGACGAGCTGCGCGGCATGACCCTCGACGAGCTGCGAGCCATCGACCCCGGCGAGGTGCTCGGCAACCTGGGGGTGCCCATCGGTCCGGCGCGGCTGAAGTGCGCGCTCCTCTCCTGGAAGGTGCTCCAGGGCGCGGTCCGCGGCGACCGCACGGCCTGGCCGGAGGAGGCGGAGGCGCTGGGATGACGCAGGTGCGCATGGTCGATACCGCGGAGGCGCTGCGCCTCGCCGGCGCCGGGTACCGGGTCATCGACGTGCGGGAGCGGCACGAGTGGGACGCGGGGCACATCCCCGGCGCGACGCTGATACCGCTCGGCACGCTGGCGGAGCGCATCGGGGTGGAGGTGCCGGACCGCGCCACGCCGCTGCTGCTCCATTGCCACTCGGGCGCGCGCTCCGCGCGCGCCGCCGCGTTCCTGGTGCAGCAGGGCTACACCGACGTGGTCAACCTGGCGGCGCTGATCAGCGAGTGGCGGCCGGCCGGCGGTGCGTGGGAGGAGCCGCAGCGCCTGCTCACCGACCGGGAGCGGGCGCGCTACAGCCGCCAGATCCTGATCCCCGAGATCGGGGAGCAGGGACAGCGGACGCTCCTCGACAGCCGCGTCCTGCTCATCGGGGCGGGCGGGCTCGGCTCGCCGGCGGCCGTGTACCTCGCGGCGAGCGGCGTGGGCACCATCGGCCTGGTGGATGCCGACGAGGTCGACGAGTCGAATCTCCAGCGCCAGATCCTCCACACCGCCGACCGCATCGGGATGCCCAAGACCGAGAGCGCGCGGCTCACGCTCAAGGCCCTGAACCCGGCCACCAGGGTGGTCGAGCACCGGGAGTGGCTGACCGCCGAGAACGTCGAGCGCCTCATCGCCGACTACGACGTGATCGTCGACGGGACCGACAACTTCGACACCCGCTACGTCCTCAACGACGCGGCGGTGAAGCTGCGCAAGCCTGTCGTCCACGGTTCCATCTACCGCTGGGACGGCCAGGTCACCAGCTTCGTGCCGTTCGTCGGCCCGTGCTACCGCTGCATGTACCCGACCCAGCCGCCGCCCGAGCTGGCGCCGGCGTGCAGCGTGGCGGGCGTGCTCGGCGTCCTGCCGGGGGTCGTGGGCCTGCTCCAGGCCAACGAGGTCTTCAAGCTCCTGCTCGGCGCCGGCGAGACGCTCGCCGGTCGCCTCCTCATGTTCGACGCGCTCGGCACGACCTTCGACGAGGTGCGGGTGTGGCGCGACCCGGCCTGCCCGGCCTGCGGCGACGCCTCGCCATGGCGCGAAGGGGCCGGCGTGGCGCGCCAGGCCGCCGCCACGGCGTCGTGAGCAGCGTCCGCATTCCGCCCGTCCTGCGCGAGGCGGTCGATGGGCAGCGCAGCCTTCCCGCGTCCGGGGGCACGGTCCGCGCGGTGCTCGACGACCTGTTCGCCCGTCACCCGGCGCTGCGCGCGCGGGTCACCGAGGACGGCGAGCTGAGCCGCTTCGTCAACGTCTACGTCAACGACCGCGACGTCCGCTTCCGCGACGGCCTGGACACGCCGGTCGGCGATGACGACACCGTCATCCTGCTGCCCGCCATGGCCGGTGGCGCTGCCTAGGCCGATGTCACCGCCGGCCGGCGTCAGCCCGCCCGCCGCCGACATCCTGGACGCCGTCGGCGCGACCCCCATCGTCGAGCTGGGGCGTCTCGCCCCGCGGCCGGGCGTCCGCATCTTCGCCAAGCTGGAGGGCGCCAACCCCACCGGATCGGTGAAGGATCGCGTGGCGCGCGCGATGGTCGGCGACGCGCTGGCCTCCGGCGCCCTGCGGCCGGGCCAGACGATCCTCGAGCCGTCGAGCGGCAACACCGGATCAGCCTGGCCATGATCGGCGCGCGGCTCGGCCACCCGGTGCGCATCGTGATGCCCGACAACACGACCGAGGAGCGGCGCCAGCTGCTCCGCCTCTACGGCGCAGAGGTGGTCCTCTCGCCCGGCGCGGAGGGATCCAACGGCGCGATCCGCGTGGCGCAGGAGCTCGCCGCCGCCGACCCGTCGCTGTGCATGCCGTACCAGTACGGCAACCGGGCCAACCCGATGACGCACGAGGAGACGACGGGGCCCGAGATCCTCGCCCAGGTTCCCGACCTCGATATCTTCGTCGCCGGCCTGGGGACCGGCGGCACGCTCACCGGCGTCGGCCGCTTCCTGCGGCGCGCGCGCCCCGCCGCCCGGGTCGTGGCCGCCGAGCCGCTCCCCGGGGAGCAGGTGCAGGGGCTGCGCTCCCTCAAGGACGGCTTCGTGCCACCGGTCCTCGACGAGACGGTGCTCGACGACCGGCGGCTGGTGAGCAACCGCGACGCGCTCATCGGGTTGCGGCGGCTGCTCCGCGAGGAGGGCATCTTCGCCGGCCTGTCGAGCGGCGCCGTGATCCACGTCGCCCAGCGCGTCGCGGCCGAGGCTGTCGGCGACGTGACGATCGTGGTGCTGCTCGCCGACGGCGGCTGGAAGTACCTCTCGGCGGGGCTCTGGACCCGCGAGCTGGGCGAGCTGGAGGACGAGCTCGAGGGATCGATCCTCTGGTGAGCGACGCTCCCGGCCCCCTCACCCTGCCCCGCGCGATCGCCGAGGCGCTCCTGGCCCACGCCCGAGCCGAGCTGCCGAACGAGGCGTGCGGCCTGCTCGGCGGCCGCCTGGCCGACGGCGCCGGGCATGCCGCGGCCTACTTCCCGGCGCGCAACATCGAGGCGTCGCCGCTGCGCTACAACGTCCATCCCGAGGACCTGGTGCGCATCGTGTTCGCGCTCGACGACGCCGGCGACGACCTCGTCGCCATCTTCCATTCGCACACCCGCACGCCGGCCGTCCCGTCGGCCACCGACCGGCGCGCGGCGCAGTACGACCGCCCCTTCTACCTCCTCGCCTCGCTGGCCGTGCCGGACGCGCCACCGGAGAGCGCGCTGCGGGCCTGGCGGATCGTCGGCGAGCACGCGTTCGAGGTGCCGCTGCGCGTCGAGGGCTGAGGGCCTCGCGCCTACGGTGCGCGCACCTCGAGCACGGCCCCGGTGGTGAGGTCGACCAGCACGTCGAGCCCCGGCGACCCCTCCTCGCCTCCGGACCGATACGCGGCCAGCAGCTGGCCGGTGGCCGGCGGCAGCTGCCAGGCGGCCCCGGTGAGGATCAGCCCATCCAGCAGCGCGGGGTCGAGCGCGTCCCGCACCACGCGGTCGATGATTGGGTCGAGCACGGCGGGGTAGCCGCGCAGATCGGTCCCCTCGATGACGACCTGCCGGGTGTCGCGGGCGACGCTGTACACGTACAGGTCCGCGCCGGCGGCGCCCGACGGCGCGCCGCTCACCTCCACGGTGCAGCGCTGGGGTCCGCAGGAGCCACCGACCACCAGCGTCGGGTAGGGGTCGCCGCTCCACGTCCACAGCTGGGCCGCCAGGCCCGCCGCGATCGCCGGCACCTCCAGCTCGTCGGGCACGCCGCCCGGCCGTCGCGAGGCGCGCATGGCGACCAGCAGGTCATCGGCATCGTACGGCCGGCCCGTGGTCGGCGGCGCGATCGGAGGCGTGGGGCTCGAGGTCGGCGAGGCGGTGATGACGGCCGTCGGCGACGGCG